>DATLMC010000001.1:0-31310 GCA_035537435.1 Pyrinomonadaceae bacterium
TTGAGACATTGAGACATTGAGACATTGACTAAAATGGATCAATGACTCAATGACCAAATGAGTTAATCCTCCGCATTCCCGTCTCCCGCCCGCTACGGCAGGCGGTTCCGACTCGCTATAGTTTCCGCGCAAGTTCCCCCGCTCCGCCCGTTCTCTACATCAGAGACGATCTTTCACCCCGGACGGAGGTTCTTCGACGATGCGACACTTCGGCACTCTCCTTCTCCTCGCCGCGCTCCTTCTCTCTTCATCCGCCTGCAACCGCGCGTCCGCGCCGGAGGGCGTCGAGCAGCGTCAGGCCGGCGAACTTTCTAATAGAGCCGGGTCGACCGCGCAGACCGCGGCGGAGCAATCGCGGCCCGCTTCGGCTGCGAGGACAGAGAGCGGCATCACCAGCCAGGCCGAGACCAGCGGCGACTTCGACACGCGAACGGCGCGTTACGAGGCGCAGAAGATCTCCTTCGACGCGAACGGTCAACAAGGCCCGACCGTGGTCGTCCCAGACCGCAAGGTGATCCGCAACGCGGAGCTGACGCTCGAACTCGACGCGCCCGTCGAGGCGCAGCGCAACCTCGCCTCCATCGCCGAGTCGCACGGCGGCTTCGTCGTGACCTCCGAGTCGCGCCAGGACGAGCGCGCGCGCGGCGCGCGGGCGTTGCAGATCGTCTCGGTCGAGATGCGCGTGCCGTCGGCGCAGTTCGACTCCGTCATCAACGCCGTGCGCGGCGTCGGCGGGCGCGTCCGGCAGGAGAAGATTTCCGGCAGGGACGTGACCGAGGAGTTCATCGATCTGGAAGCGCGGCTGCGGGCGCAGCGCGCCCTGGAGACGCAGATCCTTGAGATCATGAAGCGCGCGCAGAGGGTTTCGGACGCGCTCGAAGTCAACGCGCAGCTCGCGCAGGTGCGCTCTGAGATCGAGCGGCTCGAAGGTCGCCGCCGCTTCCTCGAAAACCAGTCGAGCCTCTCGACCATCAAGATCACGCTCCAGCCGCCCGCCCCGCTCGTCTCCGCCGAGACGACCGGCTTCTTCGCGGGGGTGCGCCGCTCCTTCGGCGAGGGGCTAGATTTCGCCGCCTCGATAGTGATGGGGGTCGTGCGCGTCACCGTGACTCTGATTCCGGTCGCAGTCCTGCTACTCTTACCGGCGGCGCTGCTGTGGCGATTCGCGCGGCGGCGCTTCTCGCGCCGCCCGAAGGCGGTGGAGGAATGGAGAGCGTCCGCGCCGCCCGCGGGCGCGTGAGATGCGAGGAAACTTTTCCGCCCTGCTCGCCGCGACACCGCTCGCCCTCGCCGCCGCGTCCGTTTTATCGCGGCGGCGTTGGAGTTTCGTCGCGGGCGCGTGCCTCGTCCTTGCGCTCGCGCTGTGGCTCACCGCGGGCGCGGACGGCGCGTTCGTCGCGGCGACGCTCGGCGTCGTCGCCTGGTTCTGGGATCAGCGCAACCGCCTGCGCGCGCTCGTCATCGAAGCGGAGCCGGACGACGCTCAAGACGAGGGCGAGGACGAAGACGACGGGGACAACTACCCCGATGACTATTCCGGGGAGACTGCCGAGGGTGAGGAGATCGATGGGGTTGAAGAGATTGACGAAGCTGCTGCGGCCGACGAAGGCGACGGCCCGGACCCACGCCGGAGGCCGTAACGCCCTGAGCCGCGCGCCGCGCGCGCTCTTTGTCGCGCTCGCGGTCGCGGCGCTCTCAAACTTCGCCGCCGCCGCGGCGACGGCGCGCGCCGCCTCCGACGAGTCGGACGTGAGGGCGACGGTCGAGCGCGCGTTCTCCCAGTTGAAGGGCGGCGATTACGGCGCGCTCTACGACGTGCTGCCCTCCGCCACGCAGAAGCGGATCACGCGCGAGCGTTTCACCGCGTCCCTCGAACGCTCGCGCAACCTCTACGATCTCGACCGGCTGGAGATCGGCGCGATTCACGTCGCGAACGACTTGGCCGTCGCCGATTCAATCGTCTACGGTCGAGCCCGCGCGCCGTTCGAGGGCGACGGGAAGATCGTCCTCAGGCAGTACCTCCTGCGCGAGGGCGGGCGCTGGCGCGTGACGACCGGCGAGCGCGCCACCGTCCAGCCGCTGCTCGCGGCGAACCCCGCCTTCGCGCGCAAGTACCCGCCGACCGAGCCGCGCGTCTACGTCAAGCGCGACGGCCGCTGGGTGTCGATGAACGAACTCATGAATGGCGCGCGCGGCCGCGCGGGCAGGCGGAGGACATAGAGAGTTTCTGAAACCGTAGGTGCAGGGCTCGTCCCTGCCCGCGAGTGACCGCAAGGTCGCTTAACAAGGTGCGCGGTCATTCGAGATAGGATGACCGCGCACCTTCATTTCGCGCCTTCGCGCCCGGGCGGGCAGGGACGAGCCCTGCCCCTACAACGTTATTACGCGCCGCGAGATTTCGATAGAGTCGCGACTCGCTCTCACATCACGTCTTCAAAAGGGAGTTGCGGCTCAACGTCCGCCGCGTGCGGCTGACCGCGTCGCGTGCGCGGCTTCGGATCGCCGCCGTCGAGCGCGCGCAGGACGGATTGGAGGCTGTAACGCGTGAGCCGCGGCGTGAGGCGGACGACCGGGATGCGCCCCTCGCGCGCGAGCTTGCGCACGGTCGATTCGCTCACCTGCAAGACTTCCGCGAGCTGCCGCGCGGTCAAAAAATCGCCGCGCCCGTCGCGTGTCCTCTCGGTCTCGTTGCTCACGATTTGAAAAGTACGGTTCTCAGTTCTGAGTTTTCAGTTTCCAGCAAGACTGATTTCATCAAGGCTGAAAACTGAAAACTCTCACGGCCCTGTCTTGAGCGAGAGCGCGACGCGGTAGACCAACGCCCCCTCGACCTGCACGTCCTTCGCCGCCTCGCCGCCGTCGCCCTTGGCCGTCACGCGGTAGTGGGCCGGCTGCGGCTGGAGGCGGAAGGAGAACTCGCCCGACTCGTTCGAGACGCGCCCGTCGATCCTCTTCAGCGCGCCGTCGGGCTTGACGAGCGCCAGCTCGACGCGCGCGCCTGAGACGCTACGCCCCTCCGCGCTGAAGACCGCGCCCTTGATGAAAGCGATGGAGCCCTCGTCCACCGGCAGGAAGACCCGCTCGCCGAGCGACCCGGTCTTCCCCGCCCTGATCTCGTAGGGCTTCAACTCGGCCGTCTGCAAGCCGACCTTCTGGAAGCGCAGCGCGTAGGTGCCCGCCGCGACCCCGCCGATCTCGAACTCGCCCTTGCGATCAGTCTCGGCGTGCGCCACCACCTCTTCGCCGCGCCGCAGCGAGACCCTCACGCCTTCGGGCGACGTGCTCTCATCGACCCGCACCTTACCCCTCACGCCGCCCGTCGTCGGCTGTGCCCTCTTCTGCGCGATAATGCCCGACGCCGACAGCAGCAGCAGCGCGACCAGGAGGGCGACGATTGAATTCCGCTTCGACATAAATCTTCCGGCCGACCTTTCGCGCCCCGCGCCGGGGCGACTCTCAGACCCGCGGATTATACACGCACGCGCGGCGCGCGCCGTCACGATCCCGGCGCGGTCTAGAGGTGGATGCGCCCGCGCCCGCGCGCTGTTGCCTTCGGGTGCGCGGGCGACTCCCGCGCCTTCTGGCAGGAATGCGACCCGCGGCCTATAATTCAGTCGCAGCGCTCGTGCCGGACGCCCGACGCGCGTCCGCGCCGCATGAGAAGTTTAGCCGGACGGTGTCGGGACGACTCGCATCTTATTTTACGGATGAAGCAGTTCACGAAATCAGCCGCGACGACGACGCCCGCCTTCCGCAACGCGCGCCCGTATCCGCGCGCCCGACTCGTCGCCCTCTGCGTCGCCCTCGTCTCGACAGTCTTTCTCAGTTCTCTTCCCGCCGCGCCGCAGGGCCGAAGTGCGGAGGCCGATCAAAAATCGGCGGTGGCGCAGGACGACCGGCAGCCGCCGGGACGCCCGCGGCGCGACGCGCCCGCCGACGTGCTGCCCGAAGACCCCTCGGAAGTGATCAGCGTCGATACGAACCTCGTGCTCGTCGACGTGGACGTGCGCGACGCGGGCGGCCGCCCCGTGCGCAACTTGCGGCAGCAGGACTTCAAGCTCTTCGAGGACGGCGTCGAGCGCCCCATCGCCTTCTTCAACGTCGAGCGCAGGGAGGGGGGGCGCAGGCCCGTGGCGATAGTCTTCGCCGTGGACATCTCCGGCAGCCTCACCCCGAAGGAGATGCAGAGCATCGGGCGGTCGCTCAGAACCTTCGCCCAGCGGCTCTACGACCGCGACTCGGTCTTCGCCGTGACGACCTTCGGGATGCGCGTCAACGTCCTACAGAATTTCACCAACAGCCTCGACAAGCTCGAACGCGCCTTCGCGAAGCTGGCGCGCGAGGAGAACGGGCTCTCGACCCACGCCTACGACGCCGTGGACGACGCCGTCCGCCTGCTCACGCGCAGCGCGCCGCGCACGCGCGCGCAGCAGCCCGTCAAGCGCGCCGTCGTCGTCGTCACCGACGGCTTCCCCGTCGGCGACACGGTCGCGCCGGAGACCGTCATCGAGCGCGCCAACGCCGAGGGCGTCAGCATCTACACGCTGACGCTGCCGTCGTCGTCCCCGCTGCTCGCGCCCGCGCAGAGGGAGCGCGAGCCGCTGCCGACGCTGATGGACGTGAGCGGGCTCGTCGAGCGGACGGGCGGCGCGAACGTCTACGTCGATCAGAAAGACTTCGAGCCGTTCTTCAAGGCGCTCGCCGACGAGCTGATCTCGACCTACGTGCTCGCCTTCTACCCGCCCGACGCGAACCGCCGCGACGGGCGCTTCCACCAGATTCGCGTCGCCGCCCCCCAGGGCTTCACCGTCCGCCAGAACCGCCCCGGCTACAAAAACAACGGCGGGTGAGCGCGACGCCGTCGGACGCCGAACGCGCGGCGCGCCTCACCCGACGCCTTCAGACGCGGCGGGCGGCGCGACGCTGACTCGTCCGCCCGGAACAAATCAGCACACGCCGCCCGCCTGACACTTCCCCCCCCGCGTCACGGCAGAGGGTCTTCAGATTTCTTCCTCTTCGTCTTCGTCCTCCTCGTCGTCCTCCTCGACGATGTCCAGCTCTATCGGGTCGAGACCGACGACCTCCAGCTCCGTGCCGCAGTCCTCGCAGGAGAGCGTGTCGCCCTTGTCGGCGTCCGTATCGACGTAAACGTCTGCTTCACATTCCGGGCATATTCCTGTTGGCACTTCTCGTCACCTCCGCCGTGTCTGAAGAGACGTGGGGTCGATGCCCGCTCGCGCGTGGGGAGACCGCCGCCGCCTGCGACTGTTTTGTTTGAACGCCGACAATCTAACCGCGCGCGATTATTTTTGCAACACACATTTTCCCGCCGCCGCTCGCGCCGTGTTAACGAACCGCCACGCCGGAGAGTGATTCGAGCAGGGGGGTAATTTATTACTGCGGTGAGGTCGAGCGCGGCGAAAGGTCGCCGGCCGACAGGCGCGGGGATCGATTGACGTTTGGGGGCTCTAGGTATTCGCGGCTGATTGATCCCGCCTGAGCTTGAAGATTTTACCGCTTTATCTTTTTGCCGTGCACTACTCCTGGCTGAAACTTCCCGCAGAATTTACGCCCCCTATTGGGATACGCGCCGCGGGACTCTTTACGACCCCTCCCGCGAAAGCCGGCTCAACGCGCGCCGGGAGCGGCGGGCGCGATTAAAAGATTGACGGGCGCATTCCGTGTCTGGCTGCGACGGACGATTGGCAACTCGATGAAAGACGCGTGGCGCTTGTTTCTCTGGAGCGTGATGACGGGGGAGCCCTCGGCGGGGATGCGCCGGAAGACGCTCTTGTCGTGTCCGGCGATGGCGACGCGCAGGCGATGTCCCTTCCTGACAAGCACGGAGGTGGGCAAAAGCCCGAACTTTAGCTCCGCCACCTCGCCGGGGATGAGTGGCATGGCGTCCTTCCGCTTGAAGGTATGATAGGGCACGCCCAGCCAGTGTGGCGGCTGTTCCTTCGAGACTTTGCGATGCAGGGCGCGCAGCTCTCCCTCGGTGAGGTAAGTGACTTTGCCGGCCTCGTCCACGTCCTCAAGATAGACGAAGAACGCGCCGTCCGTGGCCGTCGAAGCGACGTGCAGGTTGACGACGGGATAGCCCGTGATCTCGGTATCTTCGGCGAGGGGGCTGCTCGTATACGTCAGCAGGCGGCGATCCTCGGCGGCGCGATCAGGGTAAACAACAGGCCCGCCGAGTTGGGTGAGCCAGCGATTTTTCTCGCCGGTCGTGGCCTCAAAATCGACGGCGTAGTCGTCCGCGCCAGCCGGCGCGGCCGGGGCGCTTTGCGCGAGCGCGTGATCAGCCGTCATGTACCAGCGCACCGGAGTGCTGCCCGCGACGGGCCAGGTCTTCGTCTCCTTCCACCTCTCTTCGCCCATCGTGTAATAAAGCAGCGTCCGCTCGTGCGGCATCACGCCCGTCGCGACGCCTTTCAGGTAGTAGTCGAAAAAGCGCAGCCATTCCAGTTGACGGCGCACGCCCTCCGAAGTCGGGGAGAGGTATGGGCTGGCGTTCTGCGAGCCGCCGTGATTCCAGGCCCCGACAATTGCACGCTGCGGATTCTTCAACGTCATGAAGCTTTTGATCACGGCGTCCGCCGTCCCGGCGTCGAACCAGCCGCCCCAACTGTTAATGGCGGCGTTGGAGCGTCCGATCTCCCCCGCGTAGCTGTGGGCGCTGAAATCATCTATCGAAGTATCGCCGAAGGGCCGGTCGTCGCGGTACGTGACGCGCTGCGCCGCGGCGTACAGCTCGATATTTTTGGCGTGCGCTCTGATCGCCTCGCCGACCGCACTCTCGTCCGCGTCCGCGTCGACCGGCCTGACGCCCCGGTTGAGATCGAGCTGGTGATTGCCCTCGTTCCAGGCTCTCACCATCCAGTCGTTGAGAATCCCGCCGGGGAACGGCACGTCGTTGAATTCATCGAATTCGTAGTGGCGGGGGATGACGGCCTTGAGCGCCGGATGATTGGGCACGGTGATGAGCAGCGCGGCGTTCCCGTCGTAGGAGTTGCCTATCGCGCCGACCTTGCCGTTAGACCACGGCTGGCGAACTATCCATTCGATTACCTCGCCGCCGTCTTTGATCTCGTCGCGCGCCCAGGGCATAGACCAACTTCCCGTCGATGCGCCCGTCCCGCGAACGTCCACCCAGATGACGGCGTAACCGTGCGAGGCGAAAAACACCTGGTAGTCATTCGGCTTCTGCCCCTTGCGCGCGCGCCAGTAGCGCGTCTGCCCGACGATGGCCGGAATCCGCGCGCCCGCGGGCAGGCCCTTCGGCAGCACCACGTCGACGGCGATCTTTACGCCGTCGCGCATCGTCAGGTAGAGGGATTGGACGACGGTCTCTTTGTACTCCGGCTCGCTGTAGCCTTTGTATGGCGGAGTAGGGGCGGCGGCGGCGTTGGCATTACCCTGCGGGTCAGTCGCCGCGCCCGAAGCGCCCCGCGCCGTGGCCGGGCCGAGACCAGCCAGCGCGACGTGGACGAAAATAAGGAGGATGAGACAGGCGTGTCGTAACAGTTCGTGGAACATGCTTTCTCCCCTGCGATCAGCCGTCAAAGTTACCAGCGTCACTGACCAACTCTTGATACGCCTAAATCTACTTAATAGGCGGCTGTAACGGAGTGACCTCCGACGCCAAGCCATTGACCGCCGGCGACAAATGTTCGGCCGAGAGCGTGCGTCCGGGTCGGGCTTGTCGCGCACGCCGGCGTCGGGATAAAGTTCCCGTCAGATTTGAGGTTCGGTCTTATGCCTCGTGCGCCCACGATTTCCGTCAAAGCCGTCGGCAAAATTCTAGACGCGGCACTCGCCGCCGGGGTTCGTCCCCGGCAGCTTTGCCGCGCCGTCGAACTCGATCCGGCGCTGCTCGAAGATGCGGAGAACCGGATTCCCTACGCGCAACTCGTCGCGCTCTACGAGGCGGCGGCGCGCCTGACGGGCGACACGGCTTTCGGGCTCCACCTGAGCGAGCGGGCCAGCCCGAGGGCCTTCGATCTGCTGGGCTACGTGATGCTCAACAGCCCGACGCTCGGCGAAGCCGTCGGCAGGATCATCCGCTATCACTCGATCTGGACGGACGGGGCGACGTACAGTCTGGAAATCGAGGGGGACGTGGCGCGGCTCGGCTACCGCTACGTCAACTTAGAGGCAGACGCGTGTCGGCAGGATTGCGAGATGACGCTGGGGATCACCTTGAGGTTTGCGCGACTCGCGACGGGCGTTGACTGGACGCCGCTCGAAGTCGGCTTCGCGCACGCGGAGCCCGCGGACACTTCCGAGCATCGCCGCATTTTTCGCGGCCCCGTCCGTTTTTCGCGGCCCGCCAACCTTATCGTCTTCGACCGCGCCTTATTGAATCTGGCGATGGAGGGGGCCGATCCGGCCCTGTGCGCCGTGCTCGACCGCCACGCCGAGGAGCTTTTAGCAAAGTTCCCCGGGCGCGGCGGCTTCGCCGGCGAAGTTCGCGCGCTCCTCTTTGAAGCACTGAGCGGCGGCGACGCGAGTCTGGAAACGATCTCTCAACAACTGGGGACGAGCCCCCGCACGCTTCAAAGGAAGCTCAAGGAAGAAGGCGCGACGCATCAGGTTCTACTCGACGAGTTACGGCGAGACCTCTCGAAGCGATACCTGAGCGAGCCGCAAATGGCGATCAGCGAGGTGGCATACCTCCTGGGGTTTTCCGAGCCGAGCGCCTTTCACCGCGCCTTTCGCCGCTGGACGGGCATCACGCCCAGAGAGTACCGCCGCTCGGCGCAAGTTTAGAAATCCGCGCGTCCGGAGGGGAGCGCGTCCAGACGCTTGCGCGCCTCCCGTGCTTCAGGACTACGCGGGTGGCGGCGGACAATCTCGCGCCAACTTTCGCCGTCGTAGTGAAACTGTCTGGTCGCTCGATTGAAGGTGAAGGCGACGCCCCGGCGTCTGTACCTGTCGAGCCCGTTGAAGTTCAGGTAGTAACTGTGCAACGGTGCGCCGCCTTCGGGCAGACGGTCTTCGGCGAGCCGGCTCGACGCCGCACGCGTCAGCGCGACGGCCACCTCTTCGGCGGCCTCGCCGTGGAGCAGCAGCACGGCGGGTCTCAGCGCGGAGCGCGGGAAGAGATCGAGGAAGACGCGAGAGCGCTCGACGCGCTCGAAGCCGCGCGAGGCTTTGATCAGATTGGCGAGCCGCGCGTCGTCGCCCGCGCGCGAGGGCGAGGCGAAGCTCTCCGACTGGAGCCAGCCGCGCGTCCGGCGCGTGACGGCGACCTGGTAGAACGCGACGCCGTCCGCCTCGCGGCGCGCGCCCGTCAGGGCGACCGCGCGGCCGAGACCGAGACGCCGCAGGAGCGAGCCCGCGAGGCGCGGCTCGTCCCTGAGCGCCGACAACCGCTCGTCGACCACGACCGCGGCGCGGCCGCCCGCCGGCGCGCGCCGCTTCCCCTGCGCCAGTGCGTCAGGCGCGGCGGCGCACACCGCGAGCAATAACGAAGACGCGGCGACGAGCCGCAGAGCGCACGACGCGACCGCGCCCCGACGCCGCGCGAGCGCGATGAGCGTCGGCGCGTGCGAGCCAGTCGAGAGTCGAGCTTTTAAGCGAAGGAAAGATCGTGTGAGAGTTACGGGCATGGTGAGGCCTCCTTCGTGTGAGGGTGAGGTTGAACGAAAGACCTTCTCGTCGCGTCGCCGCGTGAGTCCGGCGCGCGTTCGATCAGAAACTCACTCAGCGGCGCGCGCGGCGGCGCGGGCTCGCGGCGAGCAGCGCTTCGAGGCGCGCGCGGGCGGGCGGCGACTGGCGCTCGACGCGGCTCGCGAGGTTCGTGTGGTGCAGGTGCGTGATGGCGATGGCGAGGGCGTCCGCCGCGTCGTGAGGCTGCGGAACCTGCTTCATCGAGAGCAGCACGCGCACCATCTCCTGCACCTGATGCTTCTCCGCCCCGCCGTAGCCGACCACCGTCGACTTGATGAGCCGCGGCGCGTACTCGCCGATCACGATCCCGGCGCGCTCGGCGGCCAGCAGCAGGCAGCCGCGCACCTGACCGAGCTTGATCGCCGTCTTCACGTTGACGGCGTAGAACGCCTCCTCGACCGCGCACGCGTCCGGCTCGAACCTCCGGATCACTTCCTCGACGCCGTCCGAAATCTTTAACAGCCGCGCCGCGAACCGCTCGCGCGGCGAAGCCTTGACCGTGCCGAAATCGACGAGCCGGTATCTGCGCGCGTCGCCCTCGACGACCCCCCAGCCCGTCGTCTCGCTCCCCGGATCGATGCCTAAAACGATCATCGTGACAGGTGACAGGTGACAGGTGACAAGCCCGACAAGCGTATTACTTGTCACCTGTCACGGTTCACCCGTCACGCGCTCGCCATGTCAGCCTCGCTGATGTCGAAGTTGGCGGAGACCTTTTGCACGTCGTCGTGGTCTTCGAGCGACTCCATGAGCTTGAGCATCTGCTTGGCCTCCTGGCCCTCCAGCCGCTTGTACTCTTTGGGAATCATCTCGACTTCGGCGACCTGCGGCTCGACGCCGGCCTTCTTCACCGCGTCGAGCACGGCGTCGAACTCGTCGGGCGAGGTGATGACCTCGAAGTTGTCCTCGTCGTCGCGCAAGTCCTCCGCGCCGGCGTCGGTGACGATCTCGAACAGCTCGTCCTCCGGCTTCGCCGACTTCGCGACGACGATGTAGCCCTTCTTCTCGAACATCCAGTTGACCGCGCCGGAAGTGCCGAGGTTGCCGCCGTTTTTGGCGAAGATGTGGCGAATCTCCGCCACCGTGCGGTTGCGGTTGTCCGTCATCGAATCGACCATCACGGCGACGCCGCCGGGGCCGTAGCCCTCGTACGTGATCTCCTCGTAGGAGACGCCCTCCTCCTCGCCCGTGCCGCGCCGGATGGCGCGCGCGATGGTGTCGTTCGGCATGTTCGCGCCCTTGGCGTCGGAGACGGCTTTGCGCAGTCGCGCGTTGGCGTCCGGGTCGCCTCCGCCGACGCGCGCGGCGACCGTGATCTCCTTAATCAGCTTCGTGAAAACCTTGCCGCGCTTGGCGTCGAGCGCGCCCTTCTTGTGCTTGATAGTATGCCACTTGGAATGTCCAGACATTGTTATCGACTTCCTCGGCTGGGTTTCGCGTTGAACTGAAGCGGCGCGAATATATCACGCGGTTTTTACGCGCCGCAACACGACTAGCCGCGCGCCCCTGCGGCCAAAGCCTCGACCGCCGCGCGCGACGCGCCGCGCACCCGCACGCGCTTCGACTTCGAGGCGAGGCCTGAGACGATCTCGACTTCGCGCGCCGCCACCCCGAGGGACTTCGCGAAGAAGCGCGTCAACTCCTCGTTCGCCGCGCCCTCGACCGGGGGCGCGGCGACTCTCACGCGTAGCGCGCCGTCGTGCTCGCCGGCGACCTCCGTGCGGGAGGCGCGCGGCACGACGCGCACGCCGAACGTGATCGCGCCGTCCGACTCGGTGAGTTGCAACATCGCGATCCCCGTCTGCGCGCGCGCGCCCGATCAGAAGCGCAGGAGCGTGCCCGCGATGGCCTGCTGGAAGAGCCAGATGATGAGGAACGCGACGATGGGCGAGATGTCCATCATGCCGAGCGGCGGGACGATGCGCCGCAGGGGGCCTAACAGCGGCTCGGTCACGTCCACGAGGAAGCGCATCACGCGGTTCCGGTGGCTGACCATCCCCCACGAGAAGATGATGCGCGCGAAGATGAGCAGCGAGTAGACGCTCAGGAAGCCGTAGAGCAGCGTGCCGACGACCGCCACGAAACGCCCCAGGCGCGCGGCGACGATCGCGCCGAGGATCGTCGAGAGCACGTCGGTCACGAGTTTGGTCGCGAGCCAGCCGACCAGGACCGCGATCAGGATCGTGACGAGCGGGGCCATCGTCGGCTTGAACCCGAAGCCCATCAGCGCGCGCTTGACCGGCGTGAGGAACGGGTCGGTCATGCTCCGCACCCGGTGGACGGGGCGGCTGAAGGGGTTCACGTCCGCGTAGTTGAGCGCGAGCCGCACGAGGATGAGCACGATGAAGGCGACGATCGCGCCGACGATGGCGGCGTTCGCGTAGTAGATGAGACTGATGAAGACGAGTTCGAGCGGCGTCAAAGATTGCGGTGTCATAATTTTTGCCTGCGGCTGAAGGCGCGCCGGTCGGGCGATAGTTTGGCCCGGCGCGCGGGCGCGCCCTCACCCTTGCGGCTTCTCGCGCGCGCCGAAGATCGCCGTGCCGACGCGCACCATCGTCGCGCCCTCCTCGACGGCGATCTCGAAGTCGTGGCTCATGCCCATCGACAACTCCCCCGCGCCTGCCGCGAACGCGCCCCGCGCGCGCCACTCGTCCCTCAGCCCGCGCAGGCGGCGGAAGAACGGGCGCGCGCTCTCCGCGTCCTCGTCGAAAGGCGGCATCGTCATCAGGCCGACGAGGCGCACGCGCGCGCACAGGGCGGCGCGCTCGACGATGGGCGGCAACTCTTCGACGCCCGCGCCCGCTTTCGTCGCCTCGCCCGCGAGGCTGAGCTGCGCGAGGACGGGAAGCTGCGCGCGCCCCTCCTCCTCGCACAGCCGTTCGAGCCGTTCGATGAGCGCGACCGAGTCGACCGTGTGGATCACGTCGATGACCTTGACGGCGCGGCGCGCCTTGTTCGACTGCAAATGCCCGATGAGGTGCCAGCGCGCGCGCCGCTCCGCCGCGCCCTCGACTTCGGCGATCTTCGCGTCGGCCTCCTGCACGCGGTTCTCTCCGAGGTCGCGCGCGCCCGCGTCAATCGCCCGCGCCACGAGAGTCGCCGCGTGCGTCTTGCTCACGGCGATCAGAGTGACCTCCGAGGGGTCGCGCCCGGCGCGGCGCGCGCACGCATCGACGCGCCGCCGGACTCCGTCGAGACGCACGCGCAGTTCGTCAACGCTCTGGGCCGCTTCCGACATTAAAAATTTGGCGCAACGGTTTCGCAACCTGACTATAACAAGCGTGCGCTCGCGCGCGCAACGCGACCCCCGCCGCCGTCCCGTTTCCCGGCGCGCCGCGTTTAACTGGTGACGCACGATACGGTGAGACGAGACACATTATCGTGCAGACGGGATTCCCGTTCCCGGATAAAGCGGGAGCTTTTCTCGCCCTTTCGACGCCGCCCGCCCGTGGCACAGCGTTTGTTAACGTAATAGGCCGGGGCTCAGGTCTTCCTTCAGAAAAGGCAGACATCGTAAAGCAAAGAGGGGGATTGAAAGATGAAAAGCAGAGCACAGAGTCTATTGACAAAGGCACTCATGCCGGCATTCGGACTGTTTCTGATGCTGCCGACGGTCGCCGCCGCTCAGGACAGTTCCTGGTGGGGCAGAAACAATCAGGCCAACCAGCGGCGCGAAGAGAGGCGTGATCGTCGCCAGGATAGGCGCGAGGACAGGCGTGATCGCCGCGAAGACCGGCGTGATGAGCGCCGCGGTCGCAACTGGGATCGCTACGACAACTACGGCGGCTCCTTCCAGCTCCGCCAGACCGCGCTCAACGCCGGCTACAACGAGGGCATCAAGGAAGGTCGCCATGACCGCAGCCGCGGCGAGCGGCCCAACTACGCCGACGAGAGCGCCTACCGGAGCGCCTCCAAGGACTACAGCTCGCGTCTCGGCGACCGCGGGCTCTACCAGCGGTACTTCCGTCAGGGTTTCGAGAACGGCTACGAAGACGGCTACCGCGGCTACTAAAGCCGCCCGTCACGGTCGTCAAACACCCGGAAGGCAGCCACGCCCCTCGCGGCGCGGCTGCCTTCTCTCTTTTCGGGCGCGTGCTTGACACTCGCGCGCGCCGCTCCTTAATATCTCGAACGTTAACGCTACGCGGATGTGGCGGAACTGGCAGACGCGCAGGTCTCAGAAGCCTGTGGCCGTGAGGTCGTGGAGGTTCAAGTCCTCTCATCCGCATTCAACTAGGTGGAAAGCAGAAGGGCGAAAGTTCGACGACCACACGGTCAGAACTTTCGCCCTTCGCGTTTCTGCCCGCCGCTTCGTCAGTTGACCGCCTCGGTCGCCGCCTCGGTCGCCTGCGACGCGCCCGCGTCCAGGACGGTGACGGGCTGCTCGTGGAAGAGGTTCGAGTCGACGAGCGTCTGCACCCAGTACTCGCCCGCGGCGGGGAAGGTGACGTTAAAGAAGAAGTTGATGTTGCCGGCGAAGCCGCCGCGCTCGACCTGGAAGCCGGTCGGCTGCGAGAGCGCGACGATCTGCTGCCGGTCGGGCGTCAGTATCCGCACCTCCGAGAGGTACGAGCCCACGCCCTCCCAGTGGTTGACGACCGCGAACTTGATCAGCGAGACGGGCAGCTGCTGCACGGCGATGTTCTGGAAGACGCCCATCAGCGACAGCTTGTTGCCGACTTCGAGCCGCACGTCGTCGCAGAGGATCGTGTACAGCAATCTAAGGTTGTTCGCGCCTTCGGTATTTTCCATGATGACCCCGCCCCGGCCCTACGCGCCGAGCATCTCCCCGAACCCTTCTTCGCTCAACACCGTCACGTCGAGGGCCTTCGCCTTGTCGAGCTTCGAGCCCGCCTCCTCGCCCGCGACGACGTAGTCGGTCTTCTTACTCACGGAAGAGGTGACGCGCCCGCCCCGCGCTTCAATCGCCGCCGCCGCCTCCTCGCGCGTCATGCCCGCCAGCCTGCCCGTGAGGACGAACAGCTTGCCCGCGAACCTCTCGTCCTCTTCGACGCGCGCGCCGCCCGCGAGTTGCGTGCCGACGCCCGCGGCGGCCAGCCGCGCGCACAGCTCGCGGTTCCCTTCGTCGTTGAACCAGTCGTGGACGCTCTCGGCGACGGTGAGGCCGATCTCCGGGATCGCGTCCAGCTCCTCGACGCTCGCCGCGCCCAGGCGCTCCAGCGAGCGGAAGGCGCGCGCGAGGATGGCGGCCGTGCGCTCGCCGACGTGGCGCAGGCCCAGCCCGTAGACGAGCTGCGGCAGGTCGCGCGACTTGCTCGCCTCGACTTGCGCGAGCAGATTCGCCGCCGACTTCTCCGCCATCCGTTCGAGGCCGGTGACGGTTTCGAGATCGAGCTTGTAGAGATCGGCCACGTCGCGCACGAGCCGGCGCTCGACGAGCTGATCGGCGAGCGCGTCGCCCAGGCCCTCGATCCTCATCGCGCGGCGCGAGGCGTAGTGTAACAGGCGCGCCTTGAGTTGCGCCGGGCAGTCGGCGGCGACGCAGCGCGCGACGACCTCGCCCTCGGGGCGCGAGATCAGCCCGCCGCAGACCGGGCACTTCGGCGGGAACCGGTAGCGCTTCTCCGCGCCCGTCCTTCTCGACTCGACGACCTTCAAGACCTTCGGGATGATCTCGCCGCTCTTCTCGATCATCACCCAGTCGCCGACGCGCACGCCCAGGCGCTTGATCTCGTCCTCGTTGTGCAGGGTCGCGCGCGAGACGACCGTCCCCGCGAGTTGGACCGGCTCCAGGATCGCGACCGGCGTGAGCGCGCCCGTGCGGCCCACCTGCACGATGATCTCTCTGACCTGCGTGGTGGCCTGCCGCGCCGGGTACTTGTAGGCTATCGCCCACCGCGGCGACTTCGAGGTCGCGCCGAACTCTTCCTGCAACGAGGTCGAGTTGACCTTGACGACGACGCCGTCGATCTCGTACTCCAGCTCGTCGCGCCGCGCCTCCGTGTCGTTGCAGAAGCCGATCACTTCGTCGATGGTCGCGCACAGCCTCCGCTCGCTCACCCTGAAGCCCGCGGAGGCGAGCCAGTCGAGCGCGGCCCGGTGCGAGTCGAAGGCTTTGCGCTCCCCCGCCAGCGCGTCGTAGGCGAAGAGGTCGAGCCGTCGCGCGCTGACGATCTTCGGGTCGAGCTGTCGGATGGTTCCGGCGGCGGCGTTGCGCGGGTTGGCGAAGCGCGGCTCCTCCGCCTCCTCGCGCTCCGCGTTGATGCGCTCGAACTCTTTGCGCGACAGGTACGCCTCGCCGCGCACCTCGATCTCGCCCGCGGCGGGCGTCTGCCTGAGCCTGAGGGGGACGCTCCTGATCGTGCGCACGTTCTGCGTCACGTCCTCGCCTACTCGCCCGTCGCCGCGGGTGACGCCGCGCGTGAGGACGCCGCCCGCGTAGTGGAGCGAGATGGAGAGGCCGTCGATCTTCAGCTCGGCGACGTAGTCGAAGGCGCGGCCGTCGGCGAGCTTGCGGCAGCGCTCGTCGAAGGCGCGGAGGTCTTCGATGTTGTAGCTGTTGTCGAGCGAGAGCATCGGGCGGCGGTGGACGTGCTGCTCGAACCGCTCGGCGGGGCGGCCGCCCACGCGCTGCGTCGGGCTGTCGGGCGTCGCCAGCAGCGGGTACTCCGCTTCGAGCCGTTGCAGGCGCGACATGAGCGCGTCGTAATCGGCGTCGGAGATTTCCGGGTTGTCGTAGACGTAGTACAGCTCCTCGTGGCGGCGCAGCTCCTCGCGCAGCTCCGCGATCTCCGCGGCCGCGTCCGTCCCCTTCCGCCTGGTCGAAGTCTTCGCCATGTTTCGCTGATGATTACCGTTCAATAAGTAGTGGGGTTAAAACATTCACCGCAGAGACGCAGATGGCGCGGGGGATGCGCAGAGAAAAGGTATTAACTCTGTGCCCCCCTCCGTGCCCTCTGCGTCTCCGCGCCCCTGTGGTGAATGACTGTTCTGATTGAAATCATCTGATAGTAACTTGAGTATCAGCCCTCACTTATTCGACTGGACGATGTTCTCAATCGTCTTGAACTCGCGTTTATCTTCGCGCGCGATCTGCGCGAGGCTGTGGATGACGCGGCCGAAGTACTTGACGCCCTGCACGAAGTCTTCGATCCGGATGTTCTCGTCAGGCCCGTGCGGGTTCGAGCCCGCGTAGGAGATGCCGAAGGAGACGACGGGCGTCGCCGGGCTCTGCACGCCGCAGATCGCGCCGACGGGTCCGCTCGCCGGGTCGAGCGGGTAGACCACCGGCGCGACGCCGTATACCTCGGCCGCCGCTTCGACCGCCGCGCGCGCGACCGTCGAGCTCTGCGCGGCCTTGGCGTAAGGCGCGCTCGCGATCTCGATGATCTCGATGTCCTGGAAGCCGCGCTCGTCGAGGTGCTTGCGCAAAAGTTGCGAGACGAGCGGCGGCGTGAGATCGGGCACGAGGCGGAAGTCGAGGCGGGCGCGGGCCATGCCGGGCAGGATCGTCTTCGCGCCCGCGTCCGTGTGCCCGGTGTTGATGCCGCAGATCGTGCAGGTCGGCGAGAAGATCAGCTCTTTGGTCAACGCGCGCCCGGTCATGCCGCGCAACCAGCCGCCGATCTTGAACTCGCGGCGCAAGCCCGCCTCGTCCAGCTCGATGGACTTCAGGGCCTTCGCGTCCTCGTCCGAGACGGGCGCGACGTGCGAAGAGAAGCCGTCAATCGTGATCACGCCTTTCGGCGAGACGACGGTCGCGAGCGCCTGCACGAGCCGCCACGCGGGGTTGGGCACGATGCCGCCCCACTTCGAGTGCAGGTCGGTGCGCGCGCCGTACGCCCGCAGCTCAATGAACGTGATGCCCTTGAAGCCGAGGCTCACGACGAGCCGGTCTTTCGTGTCCTTATACCCGTCGTCCCACACGCACCCGTCGGCGCGCAAAGTCTCCGCGTTCTCCTGCGTGAAGCGGTAGAGGCTCGGGCTGCCCAGCCCGTCCTCGCCCTCGACGATGAAGCGCAGGCACATCGGCAGCTTCCCGAAAGTCTTCTGATACGCCTCGACCGCCGCGAGCCGCGCGACCAGATCGCCCTTGCTGTTCGACGCGCCGCGCGCGAACAGTTTGCCGTCGCGAATCTCCGCGGCGAAGGGGCCGGTCGTCCACTCGGCGAGCTGGCCGACGGGCTGCACGTCGTAGTGGCTGTAGACGATGAAGCAGTGGCTCCCCGCGCCGAACTCGCCGAAGACGACGGGGAAGCCCGCGCCGATCTTGAACGTGCGCGTGCCCGCGCCGACGCGCTGCATCAACTGCTCGACGCGCTCCGCGACCGCGCGCATCCCCGTCCCGCGCGCGGCGACCGAGGGCATCCGGCACAGCGCCTGCAAACGCTCGACGAAAGCGTTCGCGTGGCGGTCAACGTAGCGGTCGAACCGGGTGAAGGGCATGGCTTTTCAGGGGAGCGATTGGTCAATCGGCAAACGAATCATCGCCGGGTGTTACGTCTCACAGGGCGCTTGTTCTTCCGCCTGTCTTTTTCGCAGGATAACGTATAGGTGTATTCACGGTTACCCACTTTGATGTTTTACTGACAGACATCCCCGTCCAACCTTTACCGCGGAATGTTTCCGCCTCCGCCCTCTCGAACTCTTCAAATATACTTTCAGGTTCGCCCGTAAAGGCAATGGCTAACCTGACTCTTCTCTCCGGCGATTCCTCGAAGTATTCGACGCCGACTCTGATCGTTAAGCCCGACTCCTGATGCTTAAACGACTTCGTGATCCGCTCGTCCGTTGGCGAGACATTAAAAGCACCGACATTAAACCTGCTCGTGCTGCCACCACCCTCCTCGACCCAGTATGTCGTCACGTTGCAGGCGTCGGACTGTGCTTGAACGCAAGTCGCCGGCCCGACGAAGAGTAGCATTACTAACAAGGACTTTGGGGTTAGCCGCATAACGTACTCGGCGTCGTGAACGAGCCGCGCTTCTACCCGACGCTCATTCCCCTTCACGATAAAAAAGGTAACGCGGGCGCGTCGCGTCTCGTTCAAAGCCGGAGCAGACGAGGCCATTGGCGAGCGCGCCTTGGAACTCGCGGCGGACGCGCAGCAGCTCTTCGCTCGCGCGCGCCGGGTCTTCTCGCACGAGCGCGTTCCAGTCGGGCGGAATCTCGACGGCCGCTTCGGGCTGCGCGTCGCGCGTCAGTTGTTCGCCGCGCGCGGCCGCTTCGACGCGGGGCGAGCGCAGGCTCCATTCGGCGATGACGCGGTCGCTGTCGATGCCGTAGGAGCGCCCGAACTCGCCTTCGATGGTCGCGTAGTCGGTGCCGTAGAAGTTCGGCGCGTAAGTTCGGACGACCGCGCCGAGCCGGTTCAGGTTGAAGTGCGCGTTGCGCGCGCGCGCGGGCTCGAACGTCCACTTGATGAAGTCGCGCCCCTCGGAGAGCGCGCGCTCGCGCTGCGCCCACTTGAGCCGCGCGCCCAGGCCCCGGTTCTGAAACTCCGCCGCGACCGCCATCATGTGCGAGTAGCCGCCGACGCGCTCGCCGTAGACGGCGGCGAGGTGGTGGACGAAGCCGACGAGGCGACGGCCGGCGAAGGCTCCGAGCGTCCACCCGCCCGCGCCGCGCGTGACGATCAAATGACGCCGCGGCGAGATCTCGATGTCCGGCAGCGCGAAGACCTCGCGCTGGAGGCGGACGCAGGCGTCGAACTCCTCGACCGTCGCGCAGTCGCGGATGACGACATCTTCAGCGGGTTGACCCTCTCCCCGGACGCGAGCCGACAAGTTTTAGCCGTGCCCCCTTCGCGTTGATGAAAAAGCGGCTGACGAAACTTTTACGGCGACCGCCCCCTTCGCCGCGCAACTTCAGACGACGATCTCCGTGTACCAGCTCTCCGGCACGCGCCCGACGCGGCGCTCCGCCGCATACTTAACGACCTCGCGCGCGAAGCTGACGACGCGGAGGCGTCCTCCGGCGCGGTAGCGCAGCTCGACCGAGGCGCGCAGCTCGCGCGCGAGCGTCGACGTGCTCTGCGCCATCTTGAAGAGGACGAGCCGTTCGAGGTCTGCGTGCTTGAGCAGCCAGTTGATCTTGCGCAGGCTCGTCGTGCCGCACTCGCCCCAGAAGAGGAAGCGCCTGCCGCTGAAGTCCTCGCCCTCCCTGCGCGCGAGCAGGTCGGGCGTGTAGCGCAAGCCCGCGTCGGGCTCGACTTCGAGCCGCGGGAACTCCGCGGCGTACATGGCGAAGCCGAGCGCCTTCATCAGCACGTGCTCGTAGGATTCGCCGCGCCGCTTCCAGAGGCGCAGGCGTCGCCCCGCCAGATCGAAGTCGTAGAGCAGCGCCTGTTCGAGTTGCACGCCGTGTGAGTTTAATCGGGAAAGGCTCTCCGAAGGAAGCGCGGGCGCGGCCCTCCGTTCCCCGGCGCGCGCGGGCGGGGCGGCGCGAACCGGCGGGGCGCGCCGCGTCGGCCACACATCACTCGTCATTCAACCTTCATTCTTTCGCTGTGCTATGATTCCGTGCGGCGGGTGCTCCTGCCGCTTTAACTATCTTGATGAACGGACGACTGAGCGAGCAACCGCTCGCGGAGCTTTTGCGCGAGATCGCAGCCGCGGCTCTGTCGGGCGCGCTGCGCCTCGCGCGCGAGCGCGTCAAGGCGGTGGTCTACGCGCAGGGGGGCGAGGTCGTCCACGCGCGCTCGAACCTGCGCGGGCATCGTTTGGTCGAGTGCGCCCGCCGCGCCGGGCTGGTCGATGAGGCGAAGCTCGCGGCGGCCGTGACGGAGATGATGTCCGACGAGGAGGCGGGCGGCGCGCTGCTCAAGTCGGGCGCGCTCGACGCGGCGGGGGTCGCGCGGCTGCGCGCGCAGCAGGCGCGCGACGTGCTGCGGTCGCTGCTCGTGTGGACTGACGGCGAGTGGGAGTTCGACCCGCGCGCGCGTCTCGCGCAAGACTCGCGCGCGCGCGTCGGGCTGCGCCAGCTCCTGCTCGAAGGCGCGCGCCACCTGCCCGCGGCTTATTGCGCCGCGCGCTTCCCCGACGAAGACGAAATGATCTCGCCCGCCGCCGCGCCGCCCGAACACTTGCAACTCGTCCCCGCCGAAGGGTTCGTCCTCTCGCGCGCAGACGGCACAGCGCGCCTCTGCGATCTCGTCGCGCTGTGCGGGATGCCGGAGACGCAGGCGCGCCACGCCGTCTACGGGCTCGCGCTCGCAGGCTTCCTCGCGCGCGGCGGGTGGCCGCAGGCGCTCGCGGGTGTGGCGGCGCGCGCTGCCGAGAGGGCGGACGCGCCCGCCGCGGCGCGCGAAGTCGCAGGCAGGACGGAGGCGGGAGCCGGCGACGAAGCCGCGCCGCACGATCCGCTCGAAGAGGTGAACGCGCTGCTGGTTCTCGCCGCGTCGTCCGACTACTACGAGATGCTCGGCATCGGGCGTCTCTCCGACCCGGCTGACGTAAAGCGCGCCTACTACGCGCTCGCCAAGCGTTTCCACCCCGACCGCTTCCTCCGCACGGTGGACGACGCGACGCGCTCCCGCGTCGAAAACGCCTTCGCCGAGATCGCCCGCGCCTACGAGACGCTACGCGACCCGCGCGAGCGCGCCGCATACAACAGCAGGCTCAACGCCCGCCCCGCCCCGCCGCCGAAGGCGGACGCCGAGAAGGCCCGGCGCGAGGCGGAGGAGGATGCGAGCGCCGAAGCCACCCCCCGCGTCTTCGCCGATCCGTCGCTCAAGCCGGAGTACCGCGCCGAGGAGAATTTTCAGCAGGGTTTCACCTCGCTGGAGCGCGGCGACTCGAAGGCGGCGGCGCTCTACTTCGGTGAGGCCGTCAGGCTCGCCCCGAAGCAGGCGCGCTACCGCGCCTTCTACGGGCGCGCGCTGACGGCGAACCCGCAGACGCGCCGGCAGGCTGAAAGCGAGTTGCGCGCCGCCGTCGGCCTCGATCCGCAGAACCCTTCGTACCACGTCGCGCTCGCGGAACTCTACGTCGCCATCGGCCTGCAACGCCGCGCCGAGGGCGAACTCGAACGCGCCCTGGCGCTCGATCCGAAGCACGCCGGCGCGAGGCAGGTGCTCGAACGGATGAAAGGAAAGGGATGAGGGATGAGGGATGAGGGATGAAAAAGAGACTGTTTTCAGTTTTAATTCATCCCTCATCCCTCATCCCTCATCCCTCATCGAAATGGCTTCCATTAAACCAAAACTATCGGACGAGGAGCGGCTCGCCCGCGACGTGTTCGCGCGGCTCGCGGCGGCGACCGACGAGTTCGAGGCTTACGCCCACCCGCACGCCGAGCGCATCGCCGCGCTCTCGGACGCGCTCGCCAAGCTCTTCCACCTCGGGCGCGCCGACCGCGCCTCCCTGCGCCTCGCCGCCCTCGCGCACGATCTCGGCGAGTCGGCCATGAGGCGCGACTACGTCCGCCGCGCGGGCGCGCTCAGCGCGGAGGAGCGGCTCGACTTGGCGCGCCACCCCGTCATCGGCGAGCAGGAGGCGGCGCGCGCGGGCGCGGATCGCGCGGCGCAGTTGACGGTGCGCTGGAGCCACGAGTGGTGGAACGGCGGCGGCTACCCGGACGCGCTCAGGCGCGAGCAGATCCCGCTCGCCGCGCGCATCCTGCGCGTCGCCGACTCCTATTGCGCGCTGACGGACGAGCGCCCCTTCCGCCCCGCCGGCACGGAGGACGAGGCGCGCCGCCACCTCGCGCAGTGGGCCGGCATCGAGTTCGATCCACGCATCGTGCAAGCCTTCCTCACGCTGCACGGCCTGCCCGAACTACGCTCCTACGCGCGCCGAGACGCGGAGATTGACGACGCCGCGAGACAGAGTCCGCGCGAGACGGAGCGCGAGCCGGTACTGGCAGCAGGCTCAGTCCCCTCACCCGCGGCGGGCGTGGATGCGTTCCCGAACGACCGGGGGCGAGAGACGGCGACCGGCGCGGGAGGCGAGGCGTCGGCCGCGGGCTCTGCCGACAGATCGCTCGGCGGCTACGTCCCCGAAATGGGCGCGAACCCTTACGCCCAGTCGGGCGCGAATGATGAGGGCATCGCTAACGATCAATCACGCGGCGGCGCGGCTGGCGGTGTCGTCAACCAGGGCGGCGAGGCGAAGTGACGAGATGATGAACAGGATTTCCGAAGAGCCGCCGCGCGGCTGGCTCGCCTTCGAGCTGAGCGTGCTGCGCCGCCTGCGCTTCCGCTCGGTCGCCAACCCGCTCGCGGGCGAGCCCGACCTCGATCTCTACCTGAAGCGCTGGGGCGCGCGCGTCGCCGTCAACGACGCGGCGCAGTGGGCCTGGGTGCGCGGCGTCGCCCGCGTCGAAAACAACGGCGCGCGGCTCACGGAGGAAGACCTCGGCGTGCTGCTCGAAGACGTTTACGTCCCGCACCACCGCCTGCGCAACCCCGCACTCGCGCACTGGTTCGGGGAGACGGACGCGTGGTGGTTCGACAACTTCCGCGAGAACGCGGAGCGGCTCGAAGGCGAGTTGAAGCAGGCGCTCGCGCTCGACCTCGGCATGATGGTCGGCGACTACGCGCTCTCCTTCGACGCCGACACGCGCGAGCTGCGCCAGCCGCTCTCGCGCGCCGTCCAGCGCATACGCGAGTCGCAGCCCGCGCCCGTCGACAACAACCAGACGAACGTCAGCCGCAACTCGGACGCGCGCCACTTCGTCGCGGATCAGCACGGCGACCTGCTCTTCCTGCGCCTGCCCGCCCCCGGACGCGCGCGCGCGCGGCGCGACTCGCTCGCGGCGTGGCGCGAGGAGTGGGTGCGCGGCGGCGACGACTTCTGGGCCGAGGCCGACGCCGCGCAGGTCGGCCGTCTCGGCGCGGGCGCGGAGACGCGCCAGCAGTACCTGCGCCACGTCGAAGACCTGCTGGAGACCGCGGGGCACTTCCGGCAGTGGGCGGTCTCGTTCGCCGAGACCGGGCACTTCTCGACCGAAGAGCTGGTCGAGCTGCTGCGCCGATTGCGCAGGGTGGACACGATCTACACGAAAGACTTCTCCGAGCTGACCGGCGCGCGCGCGGCCATCGTCACGGCGAGCGCCTGAGGGCTCTCGCGTGAGGGGCGTTTGACTTAGCCGCCGACTTCGCTTATTTTCGCCAGTCAATTTCGCCGAAGGGCTGATCGACTGAACCCGCGCTCACCCTACGCTTCACCATATCAGCCTTACCCGTTAACGCTTAGACTGAACGGATCGGAGTCCCCATGAGAAGATTGTTTATGATCGCCGCGCTGTCGTGCGCGGCCTTACTCGCCTACGGCCAGGGGGCCGCGACCGAGACTGCCGCCGCGTCCGGCGCGGCGCAGCGCGCGAAGGCCGCCGCGGCGGCGCCAGAGCCGCAGGAGACGCCCGCCGCCCCCGCCTCCGTCCCGCAGGAGGGCGCGCGCCCGAGGCCCGAGCAGGCACCCGAGATCAAGCCTTTCGACAAGGTGATCACGAAGGACGCGAAGAGCGACCCCGGCGTGTTCACCGTCCACAGCGTCAAGGAGAAAATTTATTACGAGATACCCCGGCAGGAGCTGGGCAAGGAGTTCCTCTGGGTGAGCCAGATCGCCAAGACGACGCTCGGCGTCGGCTACGGCGGGCAGGCCGCCGGCAACCACGTCGTCCGCTGGGAGCGCCACAACAACCGCGTGCTGCTGCGCAGCGTCTCTTACGAGGTCGTGGCCGACCCCAGCCTGCCCATCTCGCGCGCCGTGCAGGCGGCCAACAACGAGACGATCATCATGTCGTTCTTCGTCGAAGCCCTGGGCAAGGACGACTCGGTCGTGATCGACGTGACCCGCCTCTTCACGACCGAGGTGACGGAGTTCAGCGCGCGCACCCGCCTGCGCGCGCGCGGCTTCGACGCGAGCCGATCCTTCGTCGAGCACGTCAAGTCGTTCCCGACCCACGTCGAGGTGAGCGTCACGCACACCTACACGTCGCCGCCCGATCTCTCCCCGGCGGGCGGCGGCGGCGGGCCACAGCCCACCCCCAACCCGTTCGCGCAAGGGATGCGCCCCGGCACGAACGCGACCGTGCTCATGCACTACAGCATGGTCAAGCTGCCGGACAAGCCGATGATGCCGCGCCTCTTCGACGAGCGCGTCGGCTACTTCTCGGTGCGCAAGACCGACTACGGTCTCGACGAGCACCGCGCGCCGCGCCGCGTCTACATCACGCGCTGGCGGCTGGAGAAGAAAGACCCGTCGGCCGCGCTCTCCGAGCCCGTCAAGCCGATCACCTATTACATTGATCCGGCGACGCCGACGAAGTGGGTTCCCTTCATCAAGCGCGGCGTCGAGAAGTGGCAGGCGGCGTTCGAGGAGGCGGGCTTCAAGAACGCCATCATCGCGCGCGACGCGCCGACGCCGCGTGAAGACCCGGAATGGAGCCCGGAGGACGCGCGCTACTCCGTCATCCGCTGGCTGCCCTCGACCATCGAGAACGCCTCCGGCCCTCACGTCAACGATCCGCGCACCGGCGAGATTCTGGAGTCGGACATCCAGTTCTACCACAACGTGATGAACCTCTCGCGCGACTGGTACTTCCTCCAGGTGGGGCCGCTCGACCCGCGCGCTCGCAAGCTCCCTCTGCCGGATGATCTGATGGGCTCGCTCATCGAGTACGTCACGGCGCACGAGGTCGGACACACCTTGGGCTTCCAGCACAACATGAAGGCCAGCTCGCTCTACCCGGCCGAGAAGCTGCACGACCGCGAGTGGATCAAGAAGATGGGGCACACGCCCACCATCATGGACTACTCCCGCTTCAACTACGTCGCGCAGCCCGAGGACAACATCGACGTGGCCGATCTGATCCCCGGCATCGGGCCTTACGACAAGTGGGCGACGATGTGGGGCTACAAGCCGATCCCCGGCGCGCGCACGCCCGACGAGGAGAAGAAGACGCTCGACGAGTGGGCGCGCCAGCAGGACAAGACGCCGTGGCTGCGCTTCTCCACCGCCGACTCGGGCGGCTCCGACCCCGGCGAGCAGACCGAAGCCGTGGGCGACGCCGACGCCGTGCTCTCGTCCGCCATGGGGATGAAGAACCTGGCGCGCGTCGCCGACATGCTGCTCACCGCCACGACCCGCGCGGGCGAGCCCTACGACGATCTGGAAGAACTATACGGTCGCATGCTCGGGCAGTGGACGACGGAGATGAACCACGTGGCGTCAATCGTCGGCGGCTACGACTCGCAGCAGAAACATGGCGGGCAGGACGGCGTCCGCTTCGTCGCCGTGCCGAGAGCGAGGCAGGCGGCGGCCGTCGCCTTCATCAACGACAACGCCTTCCAGACGCCGGTCTGGGCGATCAAGCCTGAAATTCTGCGCCGCATCGAGCCGACCGGCGCGCTCGAACGCATCCGGGCGAACCAGATGCGCGTCCTCAACTCGCTGATGAACAACAACCGGGTGGCGCGCCTCGTCGAGCAGGAGGCCCTGGACGGCGCGGCCGCCTACCACCCCGCCGACTTCTTCGCCGACGTGCGCCGGGGCGTCTGGCGCGAGCTCGACGGGCGGCAGGTGCGCATCGACGCCTACCGCCGCAACCTGCAACGCGGCTACATCAACCTCATGGCCGAGAAGCTGAACGGGCGGCAGGCCGTGGCGGACGACGCCCGCGCCTTCATCCGCGGCGAGCTCCGCGCGCTGACCGCGTCGATCACCCTGTCGCTGCCCCGCGCGACCGACCGCGCGACCCAGCTCCACTTACAGGACGCGCGCGATCAGATCGCGAAAGCCCTCGATCCGAAGTTCGCGCCGCCCGCGCCCGCCGCACAGCCCGGATCGCCCTTCGGCGTTTCAGACGCCGACGACCCGTCCGACACGCCGGGCGCTTTCGACTGGCTCGACTGTTGGCGGGACACGGCGATCAGGAGGAAGGGCAACTGAGGCGTCTCACCTCCGATAGATTAAAGGGGGCGACACTTGGGTGTCGCCCCCTTTAACTTTCACCTTCCCTCTCCGAAACTATAGTGGCCTGTAAACGAGTGCGACCGGGGAATACTTGTAGGGGCAGGGCTCGTCCCTGCCCGCCGGTCGTCCGCGAGGCCGCTCGCCAAGACGCGTGATCATTTAACGTCGAATGATCACGCGTCTTGAGTCGCGCTCGCGCGGCGGGCAGGGACGAGCCCTGCCCCTACGGTTATCACGCATCACTCGCACTCAACTCCAAACCACTATAATCGCGGACGGGGGTGTGGATCACCACCGTCCGAGGCAGGATGCGCCGCGGCGGCGTTGCCGCTAGCCCCGCGCCTTAAGAACGACGACCGTCTGATCGTCTTCGCGCTCGCGCCCGCCCGACCACATCCCGATCTCCAGGAACATCGCGCGCACCAGCTCTTCCGCGGTCGAGTCGCGGTTGGCGGCCGTGAAGCGCGCGATCCGCTCGTCGCCGTACTCCTCGCCCGCCTCGTTCTGCGACTCGCTGATGCCGTCCGAAAAGATAAGCAGCAGATCGCCCGGCTCGAACGTCGTCGCCGCCTCCTCGTAGCGCGCCCAGTCGAACGCGCCGAGCACGGTGCCGCCCACGTCGAGTCGCTCGATTGCTCCGCCCGCGCGCACCAGCAGCGGCGCGTTGTGGCCGGCGTTCGTGTAGCGCAGGGCGCGCGTCCGCTCGTCGTAGAGCGCGAGGAAGACGGTGGCGAAGCGGTTCGAGTCGGTGCTGCGGCAGAGCTGATCGTTGATGCTCGCCGCCATGTTCTCGACCGCGCAGTCGGTGTCGAGCCCCGCCACCCCGCAGGGCATCTCGAAGTCCTGGTCGTCGCCCGCGGCGGCGCCCTTCACCGTGACGCGCGTCGAAAGTTTCAGGCGCTCGGCGAGGATCGTCGTCTGCGCGCGCAAGGACGCTTGCAGGTTCGACATGACGAGCGCGGCCGAGATGCCCTTGCCCGAAACGTCCGCGAGCGTGAAGGCGACGAGGCCGGGCTGGAGTTCGATGTAGTCGTAGTAGTCGCCCGCCACGCCGCGCGCCGCGCGGCACTCGCCCGCGATCTCCGCGCCCGCGAGTTGCGGCACCTCGCGCGGGAAGAGCTGCGCCTGCACCTCGGCCGCGATCTCGATCTCGCGCTCCAGCTTCTCGCGCTCGACGCGCTCTTCGAGCAGAGTCTCGATGTCGGCCGACATCTCGTTGAAGGCTTCGGCCAGCTCGCCGAGCTGATCGTGCGAGCGCACGCTGACGCGGTGCGAGAAGTCGCCGCGCTTGATGAACTCGGTGGCGCGGTAGAGGCGGTGAACGGTGCCCGTCACGGCGCGCGTCATCCAAGCGGCGGAGAGCAGCGCGAGCAGTTCGAGCAGGAGGAAGCAGGCGGCGCCGAACGCGATGGCGCTCTGGGAGATGCGGCCGACGCCCTCCTCCCCGAACAACTGGCGCGCGACCGCGAGCGCCGAGAACTCGCACAGGAAGGCGAGGCGCAGCGACTCGTGCCCGTCCGCCCAACTCGACGCGCGGAGGAAGACGAGCGAGCTGGTGTTCGTCGGCTCGCCGAACTGATCGCGCCGGAAGTCGATGCGGTAGCTGCGCTCCGGCGTGACGACGAAGAAGCCTGAGTTCGGGTTATCGGGGTCGCGGCGCACGGCGCGCTGATCGCCGATGGAAACTTTGCCCGCGCCGAACGTCTCGCGGACGATGGTCACCTCCGTCCCCTCCGCGCCGAGGAAGAACGGGTGGACGGCCAGCCCCGTGTTCTCGCGCAACTGGCGGACGAGTTCGCGGCTGACGGGGACGACGAGCAGCAGCGCGACGCCGCGCCCGTCCGGCGTGCGCTCCCTGACGAGCGCGCGCAGGGAAGGCGACGCGAAGCCGCTCACATCCGCCGCGGACGGCGGCGCGAACGCCATCCCGTGCCACTCATCTCTGTCGCGCAGCCACGCCGGGAGCGGCTCGGAGGTCGGCGCGAGGTCGCCCGCGACGCGCTCGACCGCCTCGCCCGGCTCGCTCGCGAACTGCGCGGGCCGGCTCACGTCCGCGTCGAAAGAGTTACCCGCCTCCGCGCCCGCGCCGTCCCGCCGCCGCGCGCCGGCCGTCGCCCCGCGTGCGCCCGACTCGCCGCGCCACACGGCGACGCGCGCGCCCGGCAAAGACGACCGCAAGAGCGAGACGCGGTCGTCGAGCCACGCCTGGACGGTCTTGGCGTCGGCGTTCGCCGGTTGCTGCGCGAAGCCGCGCGCGAGCGTGCGCGCGCCCTGAAGCGCCTGGCCCTCGCGCGCGGCGAGGTTGATCTTGACGACGCGCGAGACGATCTGGTTGAGGCCGACGAGCCCGGTGAGCGCGGCGAGCGCGGCGAGCAGCACGACGGGCGTCAGCCCGACGAAGAGGTACGTGATGACGAGCCTGCGCCGCACGCGCCACAGCAGCTTGTTCTTCAACCAGCGCAGGGCGCGCGCGCCGTAGTACACGGCGGCGAGGTAGACGGCGATGAAGGCCACGTCGAAAAAGAGCGCGACCGCCCCGACGCGATCCCATCCCGTCCGTTTGACGACGACCCACGCGAGGACGACGAGCGCCGCGGCGAGCGCGACGTGCGGCATCACGCGGCGCAGCCAGGCGCGCGCGCCTGCGCCGCCCAGCACAAAATTGTCGAACGCGCCGCCCGCGCCTCGCATCGCCTCACCCCTTCGCCGGGATTATCGTCGCCGGAAAGTTTCGCCGCGTGATCGAAGTCTTCGCACTTAAATAGTTGTAGGGGCGGGGCTCGTCCCTGCCCGTCTCGTCTTACGCGACCGGGCGGGCAGGGACGAGCCCTGCCCCTACATTATTGCGCGCCGCAGAGTCTTGTTCTGCCGCGACTCGCTCGCGCTTACTTACGTCCCGTTCGTAAGTCGTGTTTCACCCTTCGCGCGTTACCAGCGGTTGAGAAAAGTTTTCGCGGCGGGCGTCGCCGGCGGGCGGCGACGAGCGACAAACGGTGTGACGCGTCGGTCGCCGTCAGTCGTCGGGCTCGCTGAGCGCGCGGACGTGCGCGCGGACGGTCGCGCCGAGAGTTTCGAGGTTGTAGCCGCCTTCGAGGCAGGAGACGAGGCGGCCGCCGCACGCCTCCCGCGCCCAGGCCTTCGCCGTCCGCGTCATCGCGGCGAAGTCTTCGTCAGCGAGCAGGAGTTGGCCGAGCGGGTCGCCGGCGCGCGAGTCGAAGCCGGCGGAGAGGATGACGAGGTCGGGCTTGAACTTCGCGCCGATCTCGGAGACGGCGGCGTCGAAGGCGCGGCGGTGATCGGCGGCGGGAGTCAGCGCACGGAGCGGCACGTTGAGGGTGTAGCCGCGGCCGCGGCCGTGCCCCGTCTCGCCGCGCGCGCCCGTGCCGGGATACCACGGGTACTGGTGCGCGGAGAAGAAGAAGACGGTCGGGTCGTCGTAGAAAATCCCCTGCGTGCCGTTGCCGTGGTGCACGTCCCAGTCGAGGACGGCGACGCGCTCGATCTCTTTGTGTCGCGACTGCGCGTAGCGCGCCGCGACCGCCGCCGTGTTGAAGAGGCAGAAGCCCATCGCGCGCTCTGCGGTGGCGTGGTGGCCGGGCGGGCGCGCGGGGATGAAGGCGTTGCGCGCCTCGCCGCCCACAACAGCGTCGACGGCGCGGCAGGCCCCGCCCGCGGCGTGCAGCGCGGCGTCGAGCGAGTGGAGCGAGATGACCGTGTCGGCGTCGAGGTGTTGGAGTCCCTCGCTGACGGCGTGCTCGACGCGCTTGAAGTGCTGTACGGTGTGGGCCGACTGGATGACCGTGCGCGCCGCCGCGGGGGCTTCGAGTTCGAGGAGTTCAGACCAGAGCGCCGCGTCCTCGCGCAGCGCCTTCATCACGACCTCGTAGCGCTCGGGCCGCTCCGGGTGGAGCTCGCCCGTGTCGTGCTCGGCGTAAACTTTGTGGTGGACGAGCGCGGTCTTCATGGGCCGGATTATGAGAGACCGCGGAAGCGTAGGTCAAACCGAACTCCGGGGCGACACTGCGATGAGCGTCCGCCGCGCGCGTCTCCAAATTTTCGCGACGACTTTCACGTCGCGACGGAGCATGAATTCAGTACGCGGGGCGGCGCGGGGTTGTAGTGAAAGGCGCGCATAGAGTCGCCCGCGCGCGGGCCTGCGGGGCGGACAACTTTTGTATTCGCCGCAGTTTGACCGTGGTTCGCGCGGGCGCGGGGCGCGGAATGGTGTTTGCACAAATAGCGGGCGTGGCGCTGGCTCTCCCGTGGGCAAAAATATTCTTTCCGGGACTTTGAGGAGGATTACATGAAACGTCTGACAGTTGTTTTAACGAGCCTGTTGCTGATGGCGACGCTGCTCGCGCCGGGAGTTTTCGGACAGGAGCGGCGACGCTCGAAGTTCGGGCGTAAGTCGCGCACGGCGGCGATCATCGGCGGCGGCGCGGTGGCGGGCGCGCTGATCGGCGGCAAGAAGGGCGCGGCCATCGGCGCGGGCGGCGCGGGGACTTACGCCTTCAACCGCAAGGCGGCGCGGCGTCATTTCAGTGGCCGCACGCGCACCATCGGCTCGACGGCGAGCGGCGCGGCTCTCGGCGCGGGCGTGGGCGGCGTGGTCGGCGGCAAGCGCGCGGCGGCCGCGGGCGCGGCCATCGGCGCGGGGGGCGGTTACCTGACGAAGCGTCGCTACGCGCGCAAGCGCCGGTTCTAGTAGCCTGAACGACGGGCGGGGGCGGCCGCACGCCAGGCGGCCGCCCCGCC
>DATLMC010000002.1:0-25873 GCA_035537435.1 Pyrinomonadaceae bacterium
GGGAGACGCTCTCGATCGTCACCGACCCGAAGCAGGTGCAGACCGGCTTCGCCGCGCGCGCCTCGAACTCGCTCAGGAACTTCCAGAAGATCATCACGGACCTCGTCGCGCTCGCGCAGAAGGAGACGGCGTCCGAGGTGGTCAAAGCCGCGATCCTCGATTCCGGCTATGCCGAGTACCTGAAGACGGAGAACTCCGAGGAAGCCGAGGGCCGGCTGGAGAACTTGCAGGAGCTGGTCAACGCCGCCGTCGACTACGACGCGGAAGAGGGCGGCGGACTGCGCGACTTCATCGACTCGGCCGCGCTCGTCTCCGACTCGGACGACTACGAGCGCGACGCGCCCGTCACGCTGATGACGATGCACTCGGCGAAGGGGTTGGAGTTCCCCGTCGTCTTCATCGTCGGGCTCGAAGACGGGCTCTTCCCGCACTCGCGCTCGGCGGCAGACCCGGCGGAGCTGGAAGAGGAGCGCCGCCTCTGCTACGTCGCCATCACGCGCGCCGAGCAGGTGCTCTACGTCTCGCACGCGATGAAGCGGCGCGTCTACGGCGAGGAGCTGGCGTCGGAGCCGTCGCAGTTCCTGAACGAGATGCCGCCCGACCTGCTGGAAGATTTGACGCGCGGCGCGTCGTGGCTCTCGTTTGCGCGCAGCTCCTCGCGCATGGAGTCGGTCGAGACGGCGCGGGCGCTCAGGGGCGAGCCGCGCCAGCAGGAGCCGCGGCGCTTCGAGGGCAAGACCTACGACAGCGTCGAGTCCATCGCGGACTTCTTCCGCCAGCGCGGTCAGCAGGTCAGCCAGCACACGCCGCGCAGCGGGCAGCAGCGGCCGGCGGCCGCGCCGCCGCAGCCCGTCATCAAGCGGCGAGGCGAGGCGGCGCGCGCGGCGGCGGCGCCCGAGTCCGGCGCGGCCGCCGGCTTCGTGCCGGGCACGCACGTGCGCCACGCGAAGTACGGTCGCGGGCTGGTGCTCCGGCGCGAGGGCGTGGGCGACGCGGCGAAGCTGACGGTGAGTTTCCCCGGCTTCGGTCAGAAGAAGCTGATCGAGAAGTACGCGGGGCTGGAGAAAGAATAGCCCGCGGCGCCGTCTGAGAACTGCTAACGAACTTGGAATAACTGTAGGGGCAGGGCTCGTCCCTGCCCGCGTTGGATCATTAAACACGACGCGGATCTTCATCAACCGGTGGGCGGGGACGAGCCCTGCCCCTACATCTTTACGCGCGCCGACGAGTCTCTTTCGGTGCTCTCAAAAGTGGGAGGCGCGCGCGCGCGCCGCCTTCTCTTCCGCCTTTTCTCTTTCGCGTTTCGCCGCCGCCTGCCATAATCTCTTCGTCGACGCGGTCTCCCCGCCGTGGCCGTCCGGCGCGCCGGGTCGCCGGCGCGACAGTAAGGATTGAGAGATGAACTTCCCCCGCCGCACCTTCGCGCCTCTCCTCGCCCTCTCGCTCTCCGTCTCGCTCGCCTTCGCGCAGCGGCCGAAGCCCGCGCCGCCGCAGACGGCCGCGGCGAAGCCGGCGACGGATCAATCAGCCCCCGACGTCACGCTCGACACGCTCTTCGCCGCCGACTCCTACGCCATCTACGGCGAGATGCGCGGCGTCGGGCAGTACGTCTCTTCCGAAGAGTTCAAGCAGATGCTCGGGCCGCTGCGGCTGCCGGGCACGGTCCCGCCGGAGATCACGCAGCTCCTCGACTTCGTCACCTCACACGCCGAAACCCTCGCGGACGCGCGCCTCGCCTTCGGCGCGATGGCCGCGCGCGACGATCTGCCCAACGTGGTCGCCGCGGTCGAACTCTCTTCCGTCGAGGCCGCGCAGAAACTTGAGCCGCAACTGCGCGAGTTCGTCGCCGACTACTACGGCGGGCAATCGGGCGACGAAGGCGCGGCGGCGGAAACGACAGCCGCGGGCGCGGCGAAGCGGAGCGCGACGCCGACGCCCGCGGCCGTCGTCGCGGGGTCGCGCGCCGGGAGAAGGCGGGCGCGCTTGCAGTCGCAGTCGCAGTCGCCGCGCACCTTGCGCGCGGGCGAGCGCGTCGAGGCGCAGGCGGTCGCGCCCGTCTTCATACGGCGCGCGGGCAGCCTCGTCGTGATGGCCGACAGGCAGTTCACGTTCCGGCGTCTGCGCGGCGCGGCGGGCGCGCCGGGCCTGTTGGACGAGCCGGGCTTCCAGGCGGCGCGCTCTCGTCTCTCATCCGACACGCTCTTCCTCTACTTCAACACCACGCGCATGAGCCGCTCGACGAAGCGGCAGATGGATGAGTACGAGCGCCGGCGCAAGCTCGACGAGGCGGCGGAGGCCAAGGCGAAGGCGGCGGCCCCCCAGACGAATCCGACGCTCTCCACGCCCGACGACCGGCCCATCCCTTACGGCGACCCGAAGACCAACTCCGACGCCGCCGCGACGAACACGAACGCCGGCGTCTCCGCGGCGGCCCTCAACTCGAACCGCAACTCTAACGACGCGCCGGCGACCGTGGAGTTGTCGCCGGAGAAGAAGGCGGAAATGGACGCCGAGTTGGCGGCGCTCGAAGGCTACAAGCTGCGCGAGGCCGAAGAGGAGGAGAAGCGCAAGTCGCAGCCGGGCTACGCGGAGGAGCAGAAGCGGCAGGAGCGGCAGCGCGAGTTCGAGCGTCAGTTCCAGCGGCTCGTCTTCAACGACTCCGCGGCGGGCGGCACGTGGGCGGAGAGCATCGGCGTCGGCGCGTCCATCCAGGGCGACGAGATCGTCTTGCGCTCGCTCTTCGTCAACGACGCGGAGGATCGCACGCCGCGCCCCGTCCCCTTCATGCCGATCCTGCTCTCAGGCCCGCAGGTCGCGCCCGAAGCGGCGAGCGTCGTCCCGGCGGACGCGGACATCTTCGTCGCCGCCTCGCTCGATCTGCCGCAGATGTACGACTACGTCGCGTCGGTCTTCAAAATCTTCGACCTCGCGGCGTCCGCCGCGGGCGAGCAGGACAAGCAGGGCTTATTCGAGTCGCAGATGTCCGCCTTCGAGAAGGATAATAAATTTCGCATCCGCGAGGACTTGCTGAGCGCGCTCGGCAACGAGATCGCGCTCGTCATGCCCTCGGACCTCCTCGGCGTGCGCCGGCAGCGCAAAACGCCGAAGGACGCGGGGGCCGACGCGGCGGGGGCCGATGCGCCGAAGCAGGAGCCGCCGACGTTTGCGGCGAGCCCCGTCGTCATCATCTCGCTCGCGGACAAGCGGGCGGTGCAAGAGCTTCTGCCGCGCGCGCTCGAAGCCGTCGGCATCAGGGGCGTGAGCGAGCAGCAGTTGATCGAGAAGCGCGGCGACGTGGAAGTCCTCACCTTCACGCAAGCCTCCGCCGCCTTCGTCGGCAACTTCCTCGTCATGAGCGATCCGCAGACGATGCGCTGGGTCATCGACGCCTATAACAGACGCGAGACGTTAGCCAACAGCGACGAGTTCCGCCGCGCGGCCGGCTGGCAGCAGCGGCAACTGCTCGGGCAGGTCTACGTCTCGAACGCGCTTTTGAAAGACTCTTTCGGCGACGTTTACAGGTCAATCGACGACCTCGACGATCAGGAGTTGAGGGGCTTCCTCGCGCGGCTCGACCCGAACCCCGGAGCCGTCACGCACACGCTCACCCAGGAGGGCAACGGGCTGCTGCACGAGCTGCACGTCCCCAAGAACCTGCTCTCGCTCATGTCCGCGAGCGCGGTCGTCGCCCAGCAGCTCGCGCCGCTGCGCCGCAACGAGGCGATGGCGACCTACGCGATGTACAACGTCGCCCAGATGCAGAATGAATACAAGACCGGTAAGGGCAGATTCGCCACCCTTGACGAGCTTTTTAAGGAGAGAGGAGCCGAGCAGGCGGGCGAGGTTGGCAACCCTTTTGAAGTGGAAGGGTACGACATTAAGGTCACGGCCTCCGGCGACAAGTTTGAGGCGACCGCCACGCCGAACAACTACCCCAAGTCGGGCCGCCGCTCCTTCTTCATCGACGAGACGAACCTCCTGCGCGGCGCGGACACGGGCGGCAAGACCGCGACCGCCTCGACCGAGCTGCTGAACCGCTGACGCCCGAATTAGCCGACCGCGGCCCGACTTCCGAACCCGCTTTCATCCCTTAGCGCCTCCCGCGCCTTCGCGTGAGAATAAATTTTCACGCGAAGGCGCGGGAGGCGCTAAGGGATAAACTATCGGCGAGACGATGACAGGAGCGCGCTCAGCGCCGCTTCCGGGCCGCGCGCTTCTTCGCCGCCGACGGGGCGGCCTTCGCGCCGCGCGCCTTCTCCGCGCCGGCGCGCGCCTTGCCGCCCTTCGCCTTCCCGGCGCGCGCCTTCCCCGACTCTTTCTTCTCGGCCCCCTTCTTCTCCGCCCGATTGGCCCCGCCCGCGCCGTCGCCGATCTCCTCGCGCACCAACTTCTCTTCGGGCGGGCGGCCCCCGGCGAAGGCGAAGACGTGGTAGTGGTCGCGCAGCTCGCGCAGCGCCTCGACCCGCCCCTCGCGTTCGAGCCGCGCCAGCTCCGCCATCAGGAAGTCCTGCTCGGCGGCGGTTAGGAAGTGGTAGTAGATGTCGAAGGCCAGGCCGGTCGTGTGCGGCGCGGTCTCGATTAACGTCGCGTTAGGGTTGACGGCGTTCAGCTGCCGCTGGTACTCGTCCGTCCTCACGAGCGACGTGACGGGCATCCGCCGGTAGAACTTCTGCCGGTACGCGCGCGCGAGCTCTTTGATCATCTCGAAGGCGGGCGGGCGGGCGTAGGCGAGCAGGCGCGCCTTGAACTCCTTGCGCGACGCCGCGTCTTGCAGATCGTAGGCGCGACCGCCGAAGTCGCGCGCGAAGCCCGCCAGCTCTGCGTACTCTTCGGCGAGGACTTTGCGGCGCGCGGGCTTGCGGTAGAAGGAGTCGAGCAGTTGCATCCGGCCCTTCGTCGCCGCCGCGTCCCTGCGCTTCTCCGCGATCTCTTCGGCCAGGGCTTTGCGCTGCGCGCGCTCCTTCTTCGGCAGTTGCGCGAGTTCTTTCGTCAGCTCCTTGATCGAATCTTCCCGCGCGGCGAGCGAGTCTTTCAGCTGCGCGTAGTCGGCCTCGAAGTCCGCGTCCGTCGCGTAGAGCGTGACGCTCTTGCCCGACGCCTTGTCGTAGTGCGTCAGCGGCTCGTCCGAGGCCGCGAGGCCGACGCCGTAGAGGATGTAGTCGTCGCCGAGCGGCGGCACTTCGACGAACTCGCCGCGCCTGATCTGCCCGACGAGCGCGGCGAAGTCGTGCGGCGTCTCGAAGCCGGCCTCGCGCCACGCCGCGACCTGAATCGAGAGGAAGCGCTTGCGCTCCCTGTACTGCTTCAGTTCCGCCGGGACCTCGACGCTCGCCTTCCGCCCGATCGCCTCGCCCCTGTCCTCCTCGACCTTGAGCGCCGCCTGCTTCCACGGATCGAGCATCGGCGTCGGCACGCCCGCCGGCGCGGTCATCGCCGCCTCGCGCGGCTGGGCGCGACGACACCCCGCGGCGAGCGACGCCGCGCCGAGCGCCAGGGCCGTCAGGAAAAGGAACGCCGCCTGTCTCATTAGCTTGCGCCCGCGCAAGACGCCCCCGCCGCTTCCACGAAGTTGAGCCGCGCGCAGACGTTCGCCTTAACGCGCGGGCGTACTCGGCGTCCTCGTTAGCGATTATCGTGCCGCCCCAGTCAACCCGGCGTCGCCTCGCGCGCATCAACCAGACAGCACGCGCGTTCTACCAAACGGGCACCAGTCTCCAGCCCACTTTTTCGCAGGGAACCCCTGTCTTACAAATTCGTCCGCACAGCTCGCGGGACGGCGGCGGAGCCGTCCCCTGAGGAGACCCACGATGAAACTCAAAGCTCTGGTCGCCGTCACGCTCGTCCTCTCTTTCAACCTCAACGCGCAACACCTCTGCGCGCAGACCCGCCGCGCGGCGTCGACCCGGACGGCGCGCGCGCCGCGCCAACAACCCGCCGCCGCGCCGCGCGCGCACGCCGCGGGCGCGCCCGAAGGATCGGCGCAGGAGGGGCAGACGCTGCCCATCCGCCGCGTCATCCTCTACAGCAACGGCGTCGCCTACGTCGAGCGCAGGGGCGCGGTCACGGGCCACGCCGAGATCGCGCTCTCGTTCAAGCAGTCGCAGGTGGACGACGTGCTGAAGTCGATGGTCGTGCTCGATCTCGGCGAGGGCCGCATCGGCGCGGTCAGCTACAACTCCTCGGCGCCGCCGCAGGCGCGCCTGAACGACATCCCCTTCACCGTCGACGCGCAGACCGAGGGCGGCGGGCTCGCGCAGATCCTCACGCAGTTGCAGGGCGCGCGCGTCGTCGTCACGACGAAGGCGGGCGCGGTCGCCACGGGCTCGGTGCTGACGGTCGAGCGGCGCAACTCGCCGAGCCCCGCGCCCGACAAGCCGCCCGCGCAGACGCACGCGCTCGTCGTCGCCTCCGAGACGGGCGAGCTGATGAGCTTCGAGCTCTCGGACGTGCGCTCCGTCAGGCTCGCGGACGAGGGCGCGCGCCGCGACATCAAGGAGTTCGCCACGGCGTCGGCCTCGGCGCGCCGCCGCGACGCGAAGACCATCGTCGTCACGTCCGACGGCGCGGGCTCCAGAGAGATGATCGTCAGCTACACCATCGCCGCGCCGATCTGGAAGACGACCTATCGCGTCGTGCTGGATTCGACGGGCAAGCCTTTCTTCCAGGGCTGGGCGATTGTCGACAACGTGAGTGAAGAGGATTGGATTGACGTGCGCCTCTCGCTCATCTCCGGCACGCCGATCTCTTTCATCCAGCCGCTCCAGCAGCCCTTCTACCGCTACCGCCCCGTCGTCCCGCGCCCCGCAGACCTGAGGCTCGAACCGCAGGTTCACGATCCGTCCGAGGGTGAGGAGACGACGGGGGCCGGCGGGGTCGGCAGCGGAGGTTACGGCGCGGGGGTCGGCGGCTCGCGCGCGGAGTCGAACAACGTCGTCGTCGACGGCCTGGACAAGGACGAATCCGCGGCGCGGCGCGACGCGAGCAGTCGCATCCAGCAGAGGCAGCTACTCGATCTGCCTGCGAACAACGTCAGCAACCTCCTGCTGAAACCCGGCCTCGCCGCCGCGCCCGCCGCGACCAGCCTGAGCGACGCGATCGCGGGGGGCAACTCCGGCGTCGAGGCGGCGGCCGAGGGCGCGGAGGTCGGCGATCTCTTCGAGTACCAGATCGCGCACCCCGTCACGGTGCTGCGCGACCGCTCGGCGCTGATCCCCATCGTGCAGACGCGCATGGAGGGCGCGCGCGTCTCGATCTTCAACGAGGCGGCGCGGCGCGACCGGCCCTTGAGCGGGATGCTCCTGAAGAACACCTCCGGCCTGACGCTCGAAGACGGCGCGCTCACCGTCATCGACGGCAACGCCTACGCGGGCGAGGCGCTGATGGAGCGCCTCAAGCCGGAAGAGCAGCGGCTCGTCTCCTTCGCCCTCGACCTCGGCACGCTCGCCGGCGTGCGGCAGTTGGAGTCGAAAGCCCCCGCCTTCATCGCGCGCATCCGCGACGGCGTCTTCCAGGTTCACTACTTCCAGGAGGACAAGAAGGTCTACGCGCTCACGAACCAGACGGACAAGCCGCGCGTCGTCTACGTCGAGCACCCCGTCCGGCAGGGCTGGGAGCTGGCGAAGGACGCGCCGAAGCCCGAAGGCAGGAGCGCGCGCTACTACCGCTTCCGCGTCGAGCTCGCGCCGCACGCGAAAGTGGAGCTGCCCGTCGCGGAGCGGCGCGCGCTGATGGACGCCTACGCGCTCTCCGACTTCACGCGCCCGCAGCTCGACCTCTTCGTCGCGCGCCGCTACGTGGACGAGCCGACGCGCGCCGCGCTCCAGAGCCTCATCGACTTGAAGACCCGCGTCGCCGCGCTCGAAGCGCGCGACGCGGCAATCGACGAGGAGATCGAGGCCATCGGCGAGGATCAGAAACGCCTGCGCGAGAACATCGAGGCGCTCACGAAGACCGCCGAGGCGAGGCAGCTCATCACGCGCTACATCGCCAAGGCCGACGCGCAGGAGACGCGCATCGAGGTGTTGACCAAAGAGAAGCAGACGGTCGCCGCCGAGCGCGAGCGCCTCCAGGCGCAACTCGACGCCGCGATCCGCGCGATGGTCGTCGAGCGCAACCTGGCGGAATGATCGCAGGGGCGGGGACAAGCCCTGCCCCTACAAACGTGGGGCGGCTGATTGTCCATCAATCGGCCGCCCCCGCTCGTGCCTGTGACCCGATCCGCCCGACTCAGGGGCGCGCGGCGGTCTGCGATTTCGACGCCTGCCCGGTCAGCTCCGCCGCGACGTTGTCGGCGTTGAAGACTTTTCGCAGGACTTCGAGCATCGCGCGCGCGTCGACCGAGATCGCGCGGTTGATCGACTCGTCGTAGTAGAAGCTGCCGACGATGGACTGGCGGTTGCCGTCGAAGATGAGGCCGACCAGCTCGCCGTCCCTGTTGATGACGGGCGAGCCGGAGTTTCCGCCGATGATGTCGTTCGTCGAGACGAAGTTGAAGGGCGTCTTGAGGTCGACCGCCGACTTCCGCTCCGTCCAGCGCGGCGGCAGGTTGTAAGGGAACTTCGAGCCGAACTTCGTGGCGCGGTCGTAGAGGCCGCCGAGCGTGGTGAAGGCGGGGACGCTCGTGCCGTCGTCCTCCTTGTAGCCTTTGACCGCGCCGTAGGAGAGGCGCAGCGTGAAGGTCGCGTCCGGGTAGACCCGGTCGCCCTCGGTCTCGAAGATGGCGCGCGCGATCTTGGCGTAGGCGTTGCGCTCGACGCCGGTCACCTCGTTGTCGTAGCGCGTGCGCGCGAGCCGGGCTTCCTTGTCGATGCTGAGCGCGAGCTTGATCATCGGATCGTCGGAGGCGTCGACCGCCTTGCGCCCGCCCGCGACGAGCTGCTTGCGGTAGTTCACGTCCCCCAGCTTCGTGCCGTCGATCAGCTCGGCGGCCCTCGCCTCCGGCGTCTTGCCTCCGAGCACGCGCTTGACCAGCTCGCTGTCCGCGCCGTAGGTCTCGCGGAAGAGATCGAGCGAGGCGGCGAGCTTCGCCTTTTCAAAATCGTCGTAGAGGGGCGTGTCGGCGAGGAGCGTGTTCTCCGTCGAGTGGCGCTTCGCCTCGGTGTACTCGGCGAGCCGCTCGGCGTCGGGCTTCTCGCCCTCGTAGGCGAGGCGGACGATGGTGCGCGCCGCCCCGAAGTACGCCGTGTTGAAAGCGGCGGAGAGTTCGAGGAAGCGCCGGTCGCGCTCGAAGGTGGCGAGGGCGCGGCGGTCTGCGGCGATCGCCGACCAGGCGTCGCCGTACGCCGACTGACGGCGCGCGTCAGCCTTGATGGCGCTGACGAGCTTCGTCTCCGCCGCCTGCTTCGACGCGGTCATCTTCGCGTCCTGCAAGCCCTTGAGCTGACCGCGGTAGACCTTCAGGGCGTTCTGCACGCCGTTCAACTCGTTCTGCGCGCGGCGCGTCTGCTCCTCGCCCTGCGCCATGTACTTCTTCAGCGCCGCCTCGCGCCGCTCGCTGACTTTGATGATCAGCGGCAGGCTCAGGTCGCGCAGGGAGTCGAGGTGCGCGACCGTGTTGAGCCGCTGCGTCGAGCCGGGGTGCCCGGTGACGAAGACCAGCTCACCCTCCTTGACGCCCTTCGTCGCCCACTTGAAGTAGCTCTGCGGGCGGACGGGCTGATCGTTCTCGTAGACGCGCACGAGCGCCATGTCGATGTTGAAGCGCGGGAACTCGAAGTTGTCGGGGTCGCCGCCGAAGAACGCCGCCTGAAATTCCGGGCAGAAGACGAGCCGCACGTCCGTGTACTTTTTGTAGCGGTAGAGGTTGTAGCGCCCGCCCTGGAAGAGCGTCACCACGTCAGAGCGCAAGCCCGTCTTGTCGGTCGATTCCTTCTCGATGGCGGCAATCGACGTGCGCCGCGCGCCGAAGGCGTCGGCCGCCGACATCGAAGGGGTGACGGAGGCGTTAACGCGATCCGTCACGTCTTCAATCGACATCAGTACGTTCAGCTCCGTGCCGGGGATGCGCATCTCCTCGGCGCGCGTGCGCGCGACGAAGCCGTCTTTGGCGTAGTCCTTCTGCTGCGTCGACAGTTCGCCGACGAAGTCTTCGACGATGTGGTAGTTCGTCAGCACCAGCCCGTCGGGCGAGACGAACGAGCCGGAGCCGCCGTTGTTGAAGCGGACGGAGGCGAGCTGCGCCTTCTTCAGCCACTCGTCCGTGATTTTGAAGCCGTACTTGCGCTCGATCTCTGCGCGCGGCACGTTGTTAAAAGTCCACATCCCCTCGTCCGCGCGCACGGAAGGCGCGGCGAAAGGCGACGACAGAAGGAGCGCGGCGAGCGACGCGCACAAGAATTTCCTCAATCTCATGATGAACCTCTGCGAGCTAAATTTTCCGGGAGATGGCGAGGTTTAGAGTATCATAAACGGCACGCGGATGCCTCAATCCAGTCTGGAGTCACGAGTCGGGAGTCTGGGGTCAGGGGTCTTAACGCTTCGTTCTGTGACTCCAGACTTTAGACTCCGGACTTTAAGATATGACCAACGAAGAGATCGCCAAAAAATTCGAGCGGCTGGCGACGCTGATGGAGATACGCGGCGAGGATCGCTACCGCGTGCGCTCGTACCGGAACGCGGCGGAGGTGATCGAGACGTGGTCGTCGCCCGTCGAGCGCATCGCGCGCGAGGAGGGTCTTAAGGGTTTGCAGACCCTGCCCGGCGTCGGCAAGGCGATCAGCTCGAAGATCGTGGAGATGCTGGAGCGCGGAACCTTCGAGGCTTACGAGAAGCTGACCTCCGAGACGCCGGAGACCGTGCTCGACCTGCTCGACGTGAGCGGCGTCGGCTTGAAGACCGCCGCGGCGCTCTACCAGCAGTTCAAAGTCTCCTCGCTCGAAGACCTCTCGAAGTTCGTCGCGGGCGGCGGGCTCGAACTCCTGGACGGCGTGGGCGAGAAGTCGGCCGAGAGGATCGCCGAGAGCCTGCGGCGGATGGGCTACACGCTTTCGTGAGTCCGGCGTTAAAAGTGCGGAGCCCGCCGCGAACCATGACGCGGCGGGCTCGATTTTTGTCCGCGGGGCGGGACGGGGGTTTCAGCCGCGGCTCGTGGCGACCATCACGCCCTCGGCCTGGCGCTTGACGATGACGAGCGTGAGGTCGTCGACCGAGTCCGTGCCCTGCGCGAACTTCGTCAGGGAGGACTCGATCTTGTCGCGCACGCCGGCCGCTGAGGAGTCGAGGTTGCGCGCGACCACGTCGTAGAGGCGCATCGCGCCGTACTCCTCGCCCGCCTGGTTCTGCGTCTCCGAGACGCCGTCGGAGTAGATGACGAGCACGTCGCCGGGGTGCAGTTGCGTGCGCCCCTCGCGGAAGAGCGCGTCCGGCGAGATGCCGAGCGGGATGCCGCCCGCCGCGAGCTGCTCCATCGTCCCCGAAGCGTGCGCGATCAGAGGCGGGTTGTGCCCCGCGTTGATGAAGGTGAGCACGCCGGTCAGCGGATCGAGCTCCGCGCAGAAGAGCGTGACGAAGCGGTTGAGCGGGATCGTCTCCGCCAGGTACTTGTTGACCGCGGTGATGGTCTCGACGATGGACTGGTGCGCCGAGGTCTGCGCGTGCATCGCCGCGTGCAGGGAAGACATCAGCAGCGCGGCCGACGTGCCCTTGCCCGACACGTCGCCGAGCGCGATGACGGTGTGGCCGTCGTGGCGCGGGATGAAGTCGTAGTAGTCGCCGCCGATCTCGTAGCAGGGGAAGCTGATGCCCTGCAACTCGTAGCCGGGGACGACCGGCGGCGAGGTGGGCTGAAACCTCTGCTGTATCTCGCGCGCCAGTTGCAGCTCGCGCTCCAGGCGGTCGCGCGCCACGTCCTCCTCGACGAGCCGCGCGTTCTCGACGCGGATGGCGGCGACCGAGCCGAGCGTCGTCAGCACGGTCAGGTGATCCTGCGAGAACTTCGCCTCGGCCAGCGGCGAGTCGGCGTAGATCATGCCGAAGATTTTGTCGCCGACGCCCAGGGGCACGGCGAGCACCGAGCGGATGCCCTGAATGGTGACCGTGCTCGAAGCGAAGCGCGGGTCGTGCTGCGCGTCCGAAGTTAGCACCGAGCGGCCCTGCGCGACCACCTCCTCGACGATGGAGCGGCTGACGCGAATCTCGCCGACCTCGCCCTTCTGATCGCGCAGCTGCGCGACCCTCACCTTCAGCTCGTTGTCGCCCTTCACGTCCCTCAGCATGATCAGGCAGCGCTCGGCCGGGACCGCCTCGAAGACGAGCGCGACGACCTGCGTCAGCGTCTCGTCGAGGGTGGCGGGCGCGAGCAGCGTGACCGAGACCTTGCTGATGAGCGCGAGCAGGTTCGTGTGCCCCGCCGAGAGATCGGACTGCATCGCCGCGGCGGGCGAGCGGTCGCGCGAGGGCGGGCGCACCACGGTCGAGGCGGCGCGTGGCAGCTCGCCGGAGCTTTGCGTGCGCGCGCCCTCGATGGCTTCGAGCAGGCCGGAGGTCGTGCGGTGTCCGGAGTTCAGGGCGATGGTCGCCTCGGGGACGGAAGGGTTGGCGTCGGCGATCATGGTCGCGCCCGCGCCGGCCAAGGCGTGATCGCGGAACTCGATCTCGGTCTCGCCGATCTGGATGCGGTCGCCGGGCGCGAGCGGCATCGGGGCTTCGGCGCGCGCGCCGTTGAAGAGCGTGCCGTTGGCCGAGCCCAGGTCCTGCATCACGTACACGTCGCCCTCGCGGCGCACTTCGGCGTGGACGCGCGAGGCGAACGGGTCGGGGATGCACACGTCGTTGCGCGCCGAGCGCCCGATGGTGATGCGCAGACGCCCCAGCGGGAAAGTCTCCGGCGCGCGGTCGGGGTATTTGATGATCAGATCGGACATAAAACTTCGCGTGACAGGTGACGGGTGACAAGTGACAAGCAAGAATAAGACAGAGACGGGATTTTAACTTGTCACACTCGACTTGTCATCAACCCACATTCGATATTAGTTAAGACTCACCACCGCCTGCTTGCTCTTCGCCATCACTCAAGATCGTGTGGCCTGCTTCTTACTTCTTGCTCCCGGCTTCTTTCCTGTCACCTGTCACCCGTCACCTGTCACGTCTCCTCAGTTCTGCCCGCTCGCGCGGCGGCGGTCGTACTCCCTGCCGAGGATGTCTTCGTAGCGGCGCGCCTCGGCGCTGAAGCGGCCGCGGCGGGCGCGCTGGAAGTAGGAGAGCGCCGCGACCAGCTCGCCGCGCTTGAGCGTGCGCGGTTCGCGCCCGTCGGCGAGGCTGAGACCGAGGTAATAGTTGGCGTCCGGGTTTCCTCCCTGCGCGGCGGCGGCGAACTCGGCGATGGCGGCGGCGCGGTTCGCGTGCCAGAGCTGCGCGCCGCGCTCGAAGTGATCCTTCGGCGAGGCGTCAGCGGGCAGCGCGGGCAGAGCGGGCGGCGCCGGGCGCGCCGCGGCTGAATCCCTGTTCGCGTCGCTCGCGCGCGCAGCCTCGCCGCCCGCCGCGTGCGCGACATTGTTCGGCGAGTTGACCGAAGCCGCCTCGCCGCCGGGCGCGGCGCTCGCGGCCGCCGCCGCGTCCGGCCCCCCGCCGCCGTCCGCCGCGGCGAGCTGTTCGCGGCTCGCGCGCGCGACCTCGGCGTCGCCCGAAGAGGCGAGTCGTTTGTAAAGACCCTGCGCCCGCACGATCTGACCCGACGAGCGGAGCGCGTGCGCGTAAGCCAACTGTAGACGGTCGTCGCGCGTCTCCTCCGGCGCGACGCCGAACAGGCTGTGGTAACTCTCCGCGGCGTCCGCGTACAGACCTTCCGCCGATTGCGCGGCGGCGAGCGAGCGCCACGCCGCGGCGTCGGCCGGGTCGAGGCGGACGACGGCTCTGAGTTCTTCAATCGCCGTGCGCCGCGCGCCCTCTTCGATGAGGAGGCGCGCGAGGCGTCGGTGCGGCTCGGCGTTCGAGGGATCGGCCGCCGCGGCCTCACGCAGGCGCGCGACCGCCTCGCCCGCGCGACCCGCGGCGAGGAGTTGATCGGCCTCAGCGAGCTTCGCCGAAGCCGTCTGCCGCGCCTCGTCTGTGGCGGGCGCGGCCGCCGCGGGCGGGCGGGCCCCCTGCGCGCGGGCGCGCCGGTAGCGCTGCACGGCGAACCACGCGAGCAGGACGACGGCGGCCGTGATCACCGCGACCAAGACGAACACCGCCGCGCCCGCCCACAGGCGGATCGCGCGATCCTCGGTCGAGCGCGGCGCACGCGAACTCGAAGCGACGACCGTGCGCTCGTCGTCATCGTCCGGCGCGTCGGGCGCGGCCGACGACGTCGCGCGAGCGCCCAGGTCGGAGGCCGGCGCGGGGGCGGGCGGGGTCGGAGGGTTCCGGTTCCGGTCTGGGAGTCGCGCGGAGTCGTGTCGCGCTAATGACGCGTCGGGCGTCGCGGGCGGGTCGGCGTCAATCGGGCGGACGCTGATCGTGAGCGGGCGCTCGCCGAGTTCGGCCGGATTCTCGCGCGCGCCGTCGCGCGCGGCTTGCGCGGCGTCGGTAGACGCGGCGCGGGCGGCGTCAGGAGGCTCGCCGCCGCGGCGGAGAAAGTCAGCCATCTCGTCGCTCGCCATCGAAGAGGTGCGCGCGCGGCCGGGCGAGACAGTGTCGTGGGGCGAAAGCTCGTCGGTCGCGGTCGGGCGTTCGGCGGAGAGCGGGATGGTGGCGGCGACGGGCGAGACGGCATCATCCTCGGCCGCGCGCGGCAGCATCGCGCCGCACATCCGGCAGAAGCGCGCCTCCGTCGTGGAGACGAAACCGCAGGCTGGGCAGGTCTTCGTCATCGTCTCTTTGAGGCGGACGGCGCGGGAATTCTCGCCGCCGCCGCGCAGCGCGCGCCGACTTCACTCGCGCACGACGACCGTGCCCGCGACGATGTCGTGCAGGGCGCGGCCCTCGCGGTTCAACGCCGCGAGGAGGAAGCCGACGCCGAGCGTGACGAGTGACGCGAGGTAGCCGACGGTGTGGCGCAGGAAGGCGCGCCCGAAACCCAGCGGCTCGCCGTCGCGGCATTCGACGCGCAAGCCCGTCGCCCACTTCCCCGCCGTGCGCCCGGTGAAGGCGGGCAGCAGCAGGAAGTTGAGCGCGGCGAAAGATACGGCGAGCACGTAACCGATGGTGATGGCCGTGTCCGCCGCCGAGCGCGTCGAGAAGAGGCGCGCGAGCAGCGTCGAGAAGGCGACGACGGAGGCGACCAGCGTGTAGTCGATCAAGAGCGCGCCGCAGCGCAGCGAGAACGGCGCGCGGTGGTGCGTGAGGGCGCGCGGCTTCGCGACGGCCGCCGCCGCGCGCGCGCCGCGCGCGCCCTGCTTCGACTCCACCAGCCCGGCTTGTTCGATGCTACTCATGCAAAGTTGTCCGTGGTCAGTTGTCCGTAGACAGTTGTCCGTGGTCGGTCGTGAACTCCGTCTTCGGCGACTCGTCGTTCTCAGGGCAACGACGGACTACTGACAATCAACCGATCAGAAAATGCAGCGTCGTCTCGCCGACGCGCAGCTTGTCGCCGCTCTCCAGGGCGCGGGGCTGGTGCGGGGCGAGGCGGAGCGTGTCGTTGATGACCGTGCCGTTGACGCTCCCCAGATCCTCGACGAGGTAGGTGTCCCCTTTGCGGAAGATGCGCGCGTGGCGGCGAGAGATCTTCGTCTGCGGATCGAAGCGGGAGAGATCGACTTCCGGAAAAATGTTCGAGTGCGGATCGCTTCGGCCCACCAGGCTCGACTCCTTCTGCAACATGAAAGACGAGTCCAGCTCGGTCGTCCCCGTCACGACGAGCTTGGCGGTGGCCCGCGCCTGCCGGAGCGCGGCCGACGCCACCGCCATCGGCTGGCGCTGGCCGCAGTGGGCGCAGTACACGTCCTCGCCCGCGATCCTCCCGCCGCAGAAGCCGCAGTAGACCATCTCGACCTGCATGGTCTTCAAGTTCGCGCTGACGTTGGCCTGCGCCATGCCGTAGGTGACCTGGCCGGCGCGCAGCTTTTCGAGGTGGTCGGAGAGCGTGTCGCGCAGCTCCGCCGCCGAGCGGAAGCGGTTCTCCGGCTTGTACTCGACGGCGCGCATCAGGATCGCCTCCATCTCGTTCGAGAGCGAGGGCGTGATCTGGCGCGGGCGCGGGTTCTTGTTGAAGTCGAAGATGAGGAGCGGGTTGTCCTGCGGATCAGACCCGGTCAGCAGGTGAAACATCGTCGCGCCCAGAGAGTAGATGTCCGAGCGCGGCTCGACCTTGCCGCTGAACAGCTCCGGCGGGGCGTAGCCCATCGTGCCGACGGCGGTGACGCCCTTCTCCTCCTTCTGCACCCAGCGCGCGATGCCGAAGTCGATGAGCATCACGCGGCCGCTGTTGCCGTCGATCATCAGGTTCGCGGGTTTGAGATCGCGGTAGATGATCGGCGGGTTCTGGCGGTGCAGGTAATGGAGCACGTCGGCGACCTGGCAGCCCCAGTCGGTGACGGTCTTCTCGTCGAGGCGACCGCCCGGCGCGTTCCTGAGTCGCGCGAGGAAGTCGCCGCCGGAGATGTACTTCATGACGAGGTAGAAGCGCCCCGCGCCGTCGTCGTAGAAGTAGTCGTAGATGGTCGGGATGGACTGGTGTTCGAGCGAGGAGAGGAGCATCGACTCGCGGCGGAAGTCGTTGATGGCCTTCTCGTGCTGCGACTCGTCGATGTTCGACTGGATCATCTCCTTGACGGCGCGCGGCTGATCGCCGAGGTTGCGATCCTTCGCCAGGTAGACCGCGCCCATGCCGCCGCCGCCGATGCGGCGGACGATCTCGTAGCGCGAGTAGAGGAGCGTGGCGGGGTCGAGCGGCTTGGCGGTCGAGCGCCGCCCGCCGGTCGAGTCGCCGCGCGAGGTCGCGCCCGCCGAAACTTTCACGCCGCTCGTGCCCATCCGGTCGCCGTCCGTGTCGCGCCGCGCGGCGGGCGCGGGCGAATTCACCTCGCCGGTCGTACCCGCCCGCGACTCCGAGGGCGCGACGCCGCCATCTCCGCCGCCGACGCCCTCGTCGCCGCCGGAGTGCGCGGCGGCGTCCGCATCGTCGCCCGCGGGCGGGGCAGCCGCCGCGAGCGCCGCCGACGGCGACGCCGCGCGCGCCACCGCCGCGCCCGCGCCATCTCCGGCCGCGCTCGCGACGCCCGACGCGCCCGAAGAAACTTCCGACCCGGACTCAAGCGGCGCGGACTCCGCGGAGGTTGAGGCGGCGGGCATGGCGGAGGCTGCGGCGGGAGGGTCAGGCGATGCGGCTGGCGTCGCGTCGAAGGTCGCGGGCTCCGGCGTCGATGATTCGAGCAGCTCGGGCGCGTCGGCGTCGCCGCCCCACGACGCGCTCTGCTCGCCCGCGCCGTTCGCGAGCGGAGACCCGCAGTCGCCGCAGAAGCGATCCGCCGGTGTCACCTCAGCGCCGCAATGTGGACAGGAAGACATCAGAAGAAGCTGTTAGCTAATAGCCGTTAGCCGTTAGCTATTCAATACATCAATACAAAAGTTTCTGGCTGAAAGCTAAGAGCTAATGGCTAACAGCTATTTCAACACCTGGAATCGCAAGAACGTCTTGCCGATGATGATCTCGTCGCCGTCGTTTAGGGGCTGGCGGTCGCCGGGCAAAAGCCTGCGCCCGCGGTTGATGAAAGTGCCGTTGGTCGAGCCGAGGTCTTCGATGTAGTACTGCGCGCCGCGGCGCGTGACGCGCGCGTGGCGGCGCGAGACCTTCGCTTCGGGGTCGTCCGCGTCCAGGTCAACGTCGGGGAAGATGCCACTGTCGGCGTCCCAGCGCCCGATGTACGCCTCGTCCTCGTGGATGGGAAACTCTTTGCCGGCGGCGCGACCTCGGTTGATAGTGAGGCGCGCGTGCGCGGCGGCGGGCGGGCCGCCCGCCGCCGCCGAGGCCGACTGCGCGGCGCGCACGCCCGACGACGCCAGAGGCGAGGCCTCCGGGAAACTCAGCACGGCGCGGCTGCCGTTCTCGCCGGCCGACGACGCCCCGCCCTGCGCGCCCTGCGCGCCGTTGGGCGCGCCGCCCGGCGCGGGTCGAGGCTGCTGCTCGGCGCCCGCGCGCGGTTCGGACTCGGCCGGCGGCTTGAAGCTCTGCGCCGGCGGGCGCACGGCGGCGCGGCGCGGCAGAGGCTTGCCGCACTCGTCGCAGAACTGCGCGCCGTCCCAGTTTTCCGCCCGGCAGCTATCGCAGATGATCATCAGGGTTCGCCCCTCACACCGCCCCGTCGCGCCGCCGCGGCCGCGCGGCCGGGCGGACACTCGCGCGCGCGCCGTCTTAAAAAACCGCTTCAGACTGTTAACGAACTCCGCCGCGGGAACGTTCTTAATTGTAGCGCGAAAGGCGGTCAATCGTGAATCGCAAATCGTCAATCGTGGGAGTAAGGCCCGGCGCGACGCGATTGGCGGTCGACTCTGGCAAGATTCGCGGCTCTTTTGAAACTGTCGCGCCGTGCGGGACGTAGAAGGTGTGGCGCGGCCGTAGCCGGGCGCGCCCGCTGGCGGCTTGGTTTCGCGCGCGGGTTGCGAGAGAATAGCTGCTTGATCCCGACGACGGAAGTCCCGACCGGCATTTGTTAATCCCCTATAGCTAAAAGGAAGTTGTCACGAGATGGCTCTGAGCCGAAAGAAGAAGATCATCATCGCGGTCTCGGCGGTCGCGGTTCTGGCGCTGGTCGTCATCATCAGCGTGCTCGCGGGCGGCAAGGACGAGCCCGAAGTGACCATCGTCAAGGTCTCGGCGAAGCCCGAGCTGCGCTCGACCGTCACGGCGTCGGGCGAGGTGCGCCCCGTCAAGTTCATCAACCTGACGAGCGAGGTCTCGGGCCGCATCGAAGAGATTTTCGTCAAGGTGGGCGATCAGGTGACGACGGGCCAGCCGCTCGTCCGCCTCGACCCGACGCAGTTGCAGTCGAGCCAGGAGGCGCAGGCCGCGGGCGTGCAGGTCGCGTTCTCCGACGTGCAGAACGCGCGCCAGCAGGTCATCTCGGCGGAGACGAACGTGCAGCAGGCGCAGCAGTCGCTGAACGCCTCGGAGGCCGCGCTCGCCTCGGCGCAGCAGCAGGTCGTCACGGCGCAGACCAGCGTGGATCGCGCGAACGTCGATCTCCGGACGGCGCAGAGGGAGCTCAAGCGGCAGACCGATCTGGTCGAGGCGGGCGTCTCGTCGCGCTCGGAGTACGACGCGGCGCGCGACCGCTACGAGCAGCAGCAGGTCGCGCTCAGGACGGCGCAGGCACAGTTGCAGCAGCAGCGGATCGCCATCGAGGAGGCGAAGGCGAGAGTCAACCAGCAGAAGGTCGCGGTGCAGGAGGCCCGCAACGGCGTCAAGCGCGCGCAGGTCGGCGTGCAGACCTCGGAGGCGAGAGTCAACCAGCAGCAGGCGTTCCTGCGCGGGCAGTCGAGCCAGCGCTCGAAGGCGACGCAGACCGCGCCGCTCACGGGAGTCGTCGCCGACATCCCCGCGCGCGAGGGGCAGTTCGCGCTGGCGAACTTCCAGACCACGCCCCTGATGACCATCGCCGACATGAGCGCGATCAACGTCGAGGTCAACGTCGACGAGACCGAGATCAAAGAGGTGCGCGAGGGTCAGGACGTTAAGATCAAGGTGGACGCGACGGGCGAGCGCGAGCTGGCGGGCAAGGTCGTGCAGATGACGACGCTCGCCGTCGGCAAGAGCGACACGCAGGGCGGCCTGAACAGCCGCGTCAACGTGCAGGAGGCGAAGGAGTTCAAGGTCGTCATCCAGCTCGTCAAGGAGCAGATTCCCGACGAGGTGTGGAACGGCCTGCGACCGGGCATGACCGCCACCGCCGTCATCACGACGAAGACGAAGCAGAACGTCGTCGCCGTGCCGCTGCAAGCCGTCATCGAGAAGCCCGCGCCCGGCCCCGCGCCCGCGGCCAAGGGCGGCGCGCCCGCTCCCGCGCCGACGCAAGCCTCGTCGGGCGAGAAGCCGAAGGACGTGAAGGGCGTCTACGTCGTCGAGAACGGCAAGGTCAAGTTCCAGCCGGTCGAAACCGGGATCACGGGCGAGTCGGAGATCGAGATCACGGGCGGGCTCAAGGAGGGCCAGGAAGTGATCACGGGACCGAGCCGCGTGATGCGCACGCTCAAGGACGGCGCGGCGGTCAAGCGGCAGACGAAGCAGCCCGGCGCGGGCAACGCCAACAACGAGGCCAAGTAGAGATGAGCACGACACTGACCGAGACGACGGGCGCGGCGGAGCGCATCGAAAGGACGGCGCAGACCGCCGCGGGCGCGAGCGTGGTCGCCACCGCCGCGCCCTCCGCGCTCATCTCGATGACGAACATCTGGCGCACCTACCAGATGGGCTCCGAGGAGCTGCACGCCCTGCGCGGCGTCTCCTTCAACGTCGAGCGCGGCGAGTACGTCGCCATCATCGGCCCCTCCGGCTCCGGCAAGTCGACGCTGATGAACCTCATCGGCTGCCTCGACACGCCCTCGCAGGGGCAGTACTGGATCAACGGCAAGCTCGTCTCCGAGATGGACGACGACGAACTGGCCCGCATCCGCAACAAGGAGATCGGGTTCGTCTTCCAGACCTTCAACCTGCTGGCGCGCGCCACCGCCCTGCACAACGTCGAGCTGCCGCTCATCTACGCGGGCGTCACCTCCGCGGAGCGGCACGAGATGGCGAAGAGATCGCTCGCCGCCGTCGAGTTGAGCGACCGCATGACGCACCGGCCGAACGAGCTGTCGGGCGGTCAGCGCCAGCGCGTGGCGATTGCGCGCGCGCTCGTCAACCACCCGTCGCTCCTCCTCGCCGACGAGCCGACCGGCGCGCTCGACTCGCACACGAGCATCGAGATCATGAACCTCTTCGAGAAGCTCCACGCCGAGGGCAACACCATCATCGTCGTCACGCACGAGCACGACATCGCCGAGAGAGCCCACCGCGTCATCTCCATCCGCGACGGCAACATCGAGAAGGACGAGCGGATCAAATAGCGCGCGCCCGACGGCTGAGACACGAACCGCCCGTCGATCTTCACAGATCGACGGGCGGTTCCGCTTCCCACCTTGTCCTAATCCTACTGACCGCGTGTGAGGAACACGTCCCACGCCCAGCGCCCCACCTTCGACTTCTTCGCGTCGCCCACCTTCGCGCGGTAGCGGAACTGGTTGCCGTACCCGTCCGTGCGCTTCGACTCCTTGTACGCGAGGTCTATTGAGAGCAGCCCGAGGCGGGGGCGCACTCTTAACTTGCCCGGCTCGGAGACGCCGTCATGGTTGGCGTCCTGCCACAGACGCAAGAAGGCTATACGCTTCCCTGCAATGTCATTCAATGCAATTTGTCGCAACATTTTTCGCCCCTTTCCGCCTCCCCCGCCCGTTTACTTTCCCCCGGTCTGCAACTAAACTCACGCGAGCCCGTACTAACTCGCCGTGAAGCTGATCGAGACACTGAAGCTGGCGCTCGCCGCCATCTGGGCGCACAAGCTGCGCTCGGCGCTGACGCTGTTGGGCATCATCATCGGCGTCGCCGCGGTGGTGGTCGTCGTCTCGCTCATCCAGGGCTTCAACACCTACGTCGACGAGAAGATCGCCAACATCGGGTCGAACAGCTTCACCGTCTACCGCTTCGACTTCTTCAAGGACTTCAAGAACACGGACACCATCGCCGCCGCGCAGCGCCGCAACAAGGAGCTGACGATGGAGGACTTCGAGTTCATCCGCGCGCGCGCGCAGCTCATCGACAAGCTCGGCGCGGTCGCCTCGCCCTTCCCCAAGCAGGTCAAGTTCGGCAGCGTGACGCTCAACGGCGTGCCCGTCTCCGGGACGACCGCCAACATCGCCGAGATCAACAAGCTGGAAGTCGCCGACGGGCGCTACTTCACCGACTCCGAGGATCAGACGGGCGCGCGCGTCGCCTTCCTCGGCTCCGACGTGGTCGCCAAGCTCTTCCCGACGGGGACGGTGCTCGGGAGCGAGATCAACATCGGCGGGATGCCCTTCCGCGTGATCGGCGTGGCGGTCGCCAAGGGCTCGATCTTCGGTCAGTCGCAGGACAACTACATCAACATCCCGATCAAGACCTACGAGCGCGTCATCGGGCCGCTCACCGGCCGGCGCTGGGTCTCCTTCGTCGGCACGGCGCGCTCGGACAAGCTCTACAACGACACGGTCGAGGAGACGCGCCAGATCATGCGGCTGCGGCGCAAGCTCCCCGGCAACGAGCCCGACAACTTCGCCATCATCACCCCGGACGCCATCACGGGCCTGCGCGACCGCATCTTCGGGCCGATCTTCATCGTCGCCATCGCCGTCCCGGCCATCGCGCTCGTCGTCGGCGGCATCGTCGTGATGAACATCATGCTCGTCTCCGTCACCGAGCGCACGAAGGAGATCGGCATCCGCAAGGCGCTCGGCGCGCGGCAGACCGACATCCTCAAGCAGTTCCTGGTCGAGGCCGTCGCGCTCTCGGCCATCGGCGGCGCGATCGGGGTCGTGATCGCGTGGGCGATCGGGCTCATCGTCTCGCAGTTTGTGATCCAGACTTACCTGTCGGTGGCGGCGGTCGTCGTCGCGGTGAGCGTCTCGGGCGGGGTGGGCGTGCTCGCCGGCATCATCCCGGCGTGGAAGGCGGCGCGGCTCGACCCCATCGAGGCGCTGCGCGCAGACTAAAACGTCCCTCGTCCGTGGTCAGTTGTCCGTTGTCGACTGCCGGCAGGCGGGTGAGATAGCAAGAGGACAGAAACCAACTGACTACGGACAACTGACCACGGATCACGGACAGTTTTATGAAAATCCTACGCGGCGACATCTACGAGAACCTGATGCTGGCGCTGGGGACGCTGCGCGCCAACAAGCTGCGCTCGGCCCTGACGGTGGTCGGCGTCGTCATCGGCGTGGTCACCGTGATGTCCATCGCCTCGATCATCAGCGGCATCGACACAGCGGTCAAGAAGGAGGTCGAATCTTTCGGCACGCGCTCGATCTTCCTCTACAAGTTCGATCTCGGCCCGCGCACCGGCAACATGACCAGGGAGGAGCGGATGCGCCCCGACCTGACCTTCGACGACGCGGTCGCCATCTCGCACCTCCCCTCGGTCGAGCTGGCCGTCCCCTTCCTCAACATCACCAACAACTTCTTCGGGCAGAAGCTCCTCGTCGGCCGCAAGGGCAAGACCTCGGCGGCGGTGAGGATTCAGGGGACGCTGCCGGAGTACGAGCGCGCGGGCGTGTGGACGGTGCAGGAGGGGCGCTTCTTCACCAAGTTCGAGAACGACACGAACCGACAGGTCTGCGTCATCGGCGCGTCGGTCGCCGACGACTACTTCCCTTACGGCTCGCCCGTCGGCGAGACGATCCAGATCGGCGGCCAGGAGTTCACGGTCATCGGGACGCTCCAGAAGCGCGAGCAGATGGGCGGCAGCGAGGGCTCGAACGATCAGAACAACGTCATCTACGTCCCTTACGAGGTGGCGCACAAGCTCAAGCCCAACGCCGAAGACCTCTTCATCCTCGCGGTGGCGCGCGCCGGCGAGATGGATCAGGCGAAGGATCAGATCGAGGACACGCTCAGGCGGCGGCGGCAGGTCCCGCTCGACAAGCCGAACAACTTCGCCCTCGCCACCGCCGACTCCATCGTCGAGAGCTTCCGCTCGATCATGGCGGGCGTGGCGCTGGCGATGATCGCGATCTCCTCGGTGGGCCTGATGGTCGGCGGCATCGGCGTGATGAACATCATGCTCGTCTCCGTCACCGAGCGCACCAGAGAGATCGGCGTGCGCAAGGCCATCGGCGCGCGCAAGCGCGACATCCTCTGGCAGTTCCTCATCGAGGCGATGACCCTGACGGGCTTCGGGGGCCTGACGGGGCTGCTCATCGGCTGGCTGCTGACGCTCCTGATCGGGCTCTTCCTCCCGTCCTACGTGCCGCTCTGGGCTCCCGTCCTGGGGTTCGTCGCCAGCGTCGGCATCGGCCTCGTCTTCGGACTCTGGCCCGCCTGGAAGGCCGCGCGCCTCGACCCCATCGAAGCCCTCCGCTACGAATGAAAGCCGTGAACCGTCAACCGTGACAGGTGACAGGAAAGAAAAGGGTCTTTCCTGTCACCTGTCACTTGTCACCCGTCACGGTTTACGTTTGACGGCTTTCACCCTATCGCCTGCCCGGTCAGCGCCGAGATGCCGACGCGGAAGAGGACGCCGAGCAGGAAGACGGCGAGCACGATAGTCCACGCCGCGCCCGCCGACAGCCGACCCATCTTGCGCAGGCCGATGACGGCGAGCACCAGCCCGTAGATGGCGAAGAGATCGAGCGCGCCGAAGAGCGAGGTGAGGACGGGGTGCGCCGTGCGGTCGAAGAGGATGCCGAGGTTGGCGTGCACGAGCCCGCTGCGCGCCGAGGCGGCGTCCGAGGCGTCGGGCGTCTTGACGAAGAGCAGGATGATGTTGGCGAGCGTGGCGAGCAGGGCGGGCGGGAGCCCCGAGTAAGCCCAGACCGAGACCGCCTGCTTGTAGCCGATCTTCTTCCCCATCACCATGGCGCCGAGCATGTAGATGAGACCGCCAATTGCGAGGAAGATCGGCACGCCGATGAGCGGCGAGACGTAGTTGAGCGCCTTGAAGATGGGCTTCGTCTGCATCGAGATCGCCGCCTCCTTCTGCTCGGGCGTCATCTGCTCGGCCTGCGGCGAGCTCTCGATGGTCTGCCGGATCATCTGATCGTAATCGACCTTCTGGAAGAGGAGCGCCGTGAAGGCGAGCAGCGCGACGGCGAGGATGATGCCGGCGACGAGGAAGCGCGGGCGCGCCCTCAGCGCCTCGAACGTGCGGCCGGGCTCGAAGAAGATGCCCGTCAGCGTCTGGGGGGTGGACATCTCGACGGTTTGTTCTTTTGATTCACTCATGGTTGTGATCCGTTCGTTTGGGGAGTTGATGTGGGGGCGCGCGCAGTCGGCGCGCGCGCGAGTCCTTAAGACCTGCAAGCGACGTTCATACGCCCCCGGCGCGCGCGGAGTTTCAAGAGCAGGGATGAGGGCGGAGGGATGAGGGATGAAAAGGAAAGCAGCTCGCCTACTTCATCCCTCATCCCTCCGCCCTCATCCCTTCGTCGGCGCTTCGGCCCAGCCTGGGACGCGGATGCAGGCGACCGAGTGTCCGGGCGCGACCTCGCGCAGATCGGGATCGATCCGCGAGCATTCGGGCACAGCCTCGGGGCAGCGCGTGTGGAAGCGGCAGCCGGCGGGCGGGTTGATCGGCGTCGGCACGTCGCCGTGCAGCACGATCCGCTCGCGCTTGCGCGTCGGGTCGGGGACGGGGATCGCCGAGAGCAGCGCGCGCGTGTAGGGGTGCAGCGGGTTCGCGTAGAGGTCAGCCGCCGACGCGATCTCGACGATGCGCCCCAAATACATCACCGCCACCCGATCCGAGATGTGCTCGACGACGGCGAGCCCGTGCGAGATGAAGAAGTAGGTGAGGTTGAACTCCGACTGCAAGTCTTCCAGGAGGTTCACGACCTGCGCCTGCACCGACACGTCGAGCGCGGAGACGGGTTCGTCCGCCACGATCAACTTCGGGTTCAGGGCGAGCGCGCGCGCGATGCCGAGCCGCTGCCGCTGGCCGCCCGAAAACTCGTGCGGGTAGCGGTTCATGTAATCGGGGTCGAGGCCGACCTTGCGGAGCAGTTCGGCCACGCGCTCGCGCCGCTCACTCTTCGCGCCCGCGCCGTGGATGACGAGCGGCTCGCCCACGATGTCGCGCACCTTGAGGCGCGGATTCAAACTGGCGTAAGGGTCTTGAAAGATGATCTGCATCTCGGCGCGCACGCCCCTGAGCGCCTTGCCGGAGAGCGCGCGCACGTCCTGCCCCTCGAAAGAGATTTCGCCCCGCGTCGGCTCGATGAGGCGCAGCAGGCAACG
>DATLMC010000003.1:0-46235 GCA_035537435.1 Pyrinomonadaceae bacterium
TCGCCCTCACCCTTCAAACCGTCTCCGCCAAGGAAGGCTGCAAGCCCAAGATCGACCGGAACAACGTGATGGTCGAGCTCCAGATCGAGGGCTTCAACGGCAACCAGAAGCTCGTCTTCACGATGCCCGTCAACGGGAAGAAGGGCGTCGCCGGGAGAGGCGCGGGGCGTCTCACGTCGCAGCCCGGCAACGTGGCGGCGAATTTCGACTACACGCTCGACATCGCCGAGGATCGCTCGGACGGCGCGGTCGTCGATCTCTCGGTCGTCGCGACGACGCAGGGCGGCGCGGTGCGCACGCTCAAGCGCACGGTCTTCATCCCCTTCGAGCAGATCGTCGAGCGCGTCTTCCTCGGCGGCGTGAACATGAAAGCCTACTTCAAGATGAAGCCCGTCAGCTGCCACAACATCAGCGGTCAGTAAGCGTCGGCGCCGCCTCGGCTGGCGCGTCGCGCTCGCGTGCTGCTACGCTAGCGCGCGATGAGCGAAACTTACGACGCGCTGCTCGTCGTCTCCTTCGGCGGACCCGAGGGGACTGACGACGTGATGCCCTTCCTCGAAAACGTCCTGCGCGGCAGGAATGTGCCGCGCGAGAGGATGGAGCAGGTCGCGCGCCATTACGATCTGTTCGGCGGCGTGAGCCCGATCAACGCTCAGAACCGCCGACTCATCGCCGCCCTGCGGGCCGAACTCGACGCGCACCACATCACGCTCCCCGTCTACTGGGGCAACCGCAACTGGCGCCCCCTCCTGGCGGACGAGCTGCGCCGCATGCGCTCCGACGGCATCCGCCGCGCGCTCGCCTTCGTCACCTCCGCCTACAGCTCCTACTCCGGCTGCCGACAGTACCGCGAAGACATCGAGCGAGCGCGCGCGGAGGTCGGCGGCGGCGCGCCGCAGGTCGATAAGCTCCGCGCCTTCTACAACCACCCCGGCTTCGTCGAGCCGAACGTCGAGAACTTAAAAGCCGCGCTCCGCGAAATCCCCGCCGAGCGTCGCGGCGGCGCGCGCGTCGCCTTCACGGCGCACAGCATCCCCTCCGCGATGGCCGCCGGGTGCGACTACGAGGCGCAGCTACTGGAAACCTGCCGCCTCGTCGCCGCCGGCGCGGGCGTCGACAATTGGCGACTCGTCTTCCAGAGCCGCAGCGGCTCGCCCATGCAGCCGTGGCTCGCGCCGGACGTGTGCGATCACCTGCGCGCGTCGAAGGGCGAAGGCGCGACCGACGTGATCGTCGCCCCCGTCGGCTTCATCTCCGATCACATGGAGGTGCTCTACGATCTCGACACGGAGGCGCGCGCCCTCGCCGCAGAGATCGGCATCAACATGATCCGCGCCGCGACCGTCGGCACGCACCCCGCGTTCGTCTCGATGATCCGCGAGCTGATCCTTGAGCGCACCGACGACTCGCCGCGCCGCGCCCTCGGCACGTACGGCGCGAGGCAGGACGCCTGCGCCGCGGACTGCTGCCTGCCCGGCGCGGCCGCCCGCCCGACGGCGCGACCCGCGGCGGACGCGCGATGACCTGATGACCGCCCGGCCGCCAACTGACGCGCGCCGCGTCGTCGTCGTCGGCGGCGGCGTGAGCGGTCTCGCGGCGGCGCACCGGCTCGTCACGCGCGCCGCTCAGTCCACCCCTTCCCAGCCGCCCCTCGAAGTCCTGCTGCTCGAAGCCGCGCCGCGCCTCGGCGGGACGGTTCGCACGCACAGGCGCGACGGCTTCCTGCTCGAAGGCGGGCCTGACTCGTTCATCTCCGAAAAACCCGAAGCCCTCGCGCTCGCGAAAGAGATCGGACTCGAAAAGAGTCTCGTCGGCACCACGACCGCGCACCGCCGCGCCTTCATCGTCCGCCGCGGTCGCCTGCGCCCCGTGCCCGAAGGTTTTCAGTTGCTCGCGCCGTCGCGACTGCTGCCCTTCGCGACCTCCGGCATCGTGAGTTGGCGCGGCAAGGCGCGCATCGCCATGGAGATGCTCGTGCCGCGGCGGCGCGAAGGCGGCGGCGACGAGAGCCTCGCGCAGTTCGTCCGCCGGCGCTTCGGGCGTGAAGCCCTGGAGCGCATCGCGCAGCCCCTCGTCGGCGGCATCTACACCGCCGACCCCGAACAACTTAGCTTGCGCGCGACGATGCCGCGCTTCATCGAGATGGAGCGCGCGGCCGGGAGCGTCACGCGCGCCATGCTCAAGGCTCGCCGTCGGGCCGCGACCGACTCGCGCGGCACGGGCGGCGCGCGCTACAGCCTGTTCCTCGCCTTCGACGAGGGGATGCAGGCGTTGACCGACCGCCTCGCCGCGCTGCTCCCGCCCGCCTCCGTGCGCCTCGGCGCGAGGGTCGAAACACTCGCCTTCGACGCGGTCGCTCGACGGTGGCGATTGCGCCTCGGCTCTCAAGAGACGGTCACGGCGGACGCCGTCTGCCTCGCGCTCCCCGCGTACTCCGCAGCCGTGCTCCTGCGCGACACCGACGCCGCGCTCGCCTCGGAACTCGAAGCGATCCCTTACGCCTCGACCGCGACCGTCAACCTCGCCTACCGTCGCGCTGCTATTCCGCACGCGCTCGACGGCTTCGGCTTCGTCGTGCCCTTCGTCGAGCGGCGCGCGACGCTCGCCTGCACCTTCAGCAGCGTCAAGTTCGACGGTCGCGCGCCCGCCGGTCACGCGCTCCTGCGCGCCTTCGTCGGCGGCGCGCTCCAACCCGAAATGTTCGCGCTCGACGAAGACTCGATGGCCGCGGCGGTGCGCGAAGACCTGCGCGCGCTGCTCGGCGTCGCGGAGCCGCCGCTCTTCGCGCACGTCGAGAAGTGGCCGCGCTCGATGGCGCAGTACACCGTCGGGCACGCCGACCGCGTCGCGCGCGTCCGCGAACGCCTCTCGCGCTTACCCTCGCTCCGACTCGCCGGCAACGCCTACGAAGGCGCGGGGCTGCCCGACTGCATCCGCAGTGGGCAGAGCGCGGCCGCGGGTCTCGCGCAATCCCTCTGAGAGGCTTATTCCGGTCTGCCAGGGTAGTTGGGGTCCAGGCATGGCGGGTCGTGTTGGATAAAGCATTCCTGGTAATACAAGGCCGCCTCAAGGATAAAACACGCCAGGCAGAACGCGAGCAGCGCGATCACGAATCCCAGCAGGTGGCGTTTCATCAGTCCGAAATTACACCATCCCGCGGATAGAGATCGTCGTGGGCGTTACGAGTGGCGCGGCGTGGAGGCCCTCAGCATGTCGCCCCGATCACAAGTAGATGACGTGCGACTGACGCCAGACGTGCGCGGGGATCGTGCCGGGCGCGGCCGAGGTGAGGAGGATGACGTAGTTGGCGTCCGTCCCCGCGGAGGCGCGGGCGATTGATTCCCAGAAATCTTGCGCGGGTGGCACGGCCGCGGCGCGTGTCCGCGCACCGTCTTCGGGCGCGACGAGGGCGAGGCGGCGGAGCGTCGCGTAGAGATGTTCCTGCCCGGAGCCGTAGCCGCCCGGCTCGGGGCCGAGCGTGAGGCGGACTTCGGCGCGCTCCTCTATGAAGTGCGCGACGAGCGAGGCGGCGAGCGTCACGCCGCGCTCGAAGCGAGCCGACGCTTTGACGGCGTCGCCCTCTTCGCCGCGCGGGCGCGTGTCGAGGACGACGTGGACGCGCCGCTCGTCCTCGGAAGTGAACTCGCGCACGACGAGGTGGCGGGCGCGGGCGGTCGCCTTCCAGTCGATGTGGCGCACGTCGTCCTGGGGCAGGTACTCGCGCAGGGAGTGGAGGTCGTGGCCCGCGCCGCGCCGGGCCGAGATATGGCGACCGATGTTCATCGGGAGCAGGTGCAGCTCGTCGCTCGCGGGCTCCAGCTTCGGGTAGATGACGAGATCGACGTTGCGCGCGCGCAAGCGGCGGCGCAGCCGGAAGAAGCCGAACGGGAAGCGCGTGGACAGCTCGAAGCCCGTGACGAGGACGTGACCGCGGCGCGGGAAGGTCTGCTCGACGCGCTGCTCGGCGCGCGAGCGGCGGGGGACGTGCGTGAAGTAGGCGAGCGGCTGCTTGTCGAAGCGCGGCCGGCGCGCGAGGCGTCGGAGAATCTTGCGGCGCGGCTCGCCTTCGAGCTGGTGCCGCCACTCGACGAGGACGGAGAAGGAGGGCAGCACGCGCTTCGAGTTGCGCAGTCCCACCAGGACGGGCGCGGGCTCCCCGGCGAAGATGTGATCGGGGAAGCGCGCCGAGACGCTCAGGTCTCGCAGTTGAGAGCGCGCCGCCGCCCACGAGACGAAGAGCGTGGAGGCGAGCACGGAGAAGACTAGGAACAGGAGGTTGTTGCCCGTGTTGTAGGCGGCGAGCCCGACGACGAGGAAGATGCCGCAGAAGACGACGCCGCCGCTCGTCAATCGCAGCGGCGGGTCGAAGGCTCGTGATTCTCTGCCGACGCGCTTGACGAGCGGCGGCACGACGAAGATCGAGATGAGCGCGATAAAGACGAGCGACAGGATCGCGCCCCACCGCGTCAACTGCCAGTCGTTCGTGCGCCGCGCGAGCCATGTCAGCACGGCGGTCGCCAGCCCGCCGACGACCAGCAGCGTCCCCAAGATCGTTCTCCACCACGCGCGAAGCATAACTCAGAGGTCAGAGGTCAGAGGTCAGAAAGAGAATCAGTTAAGACTGATCTCTAGCCTTGACCTCTGGCCTCTGCTTTTCAGATCGGCACGCTGATCGTCTTCATGATCTCGCGCAGGACGGCCTCCGCCTCTTCGCTGCGGCGTAAGGAAGACGAGAAGCGCGAGTTGACGACGAGGCGGTGGGAGAAGACGGGGAGGACGAGGCGCTTGATGTCGTCGGGCACGCAGTAGGCGCGGTCTTCGGTGAGCGCCAGGGCCTGCGCGGCGCGGAAGAGCGCGAGCGTGCCGCGCGGTGAGACGCCGAGGTCGAGCATCTCGGACTCGCGCGTCGCCGTCACGATCCGCATCAGGTAATCGACGAGCGAGTCGTCCACGCTCACGCCTGAGACCGCGCGCTGCAACTCCGCGACCTCCGCGCCCGACATGACGGGGCGCAAGTCTTCGAGCGGGTCGCCGTGCTCGCGGTCGCGGACGATCACCTTCTCCACCTCGCTCGCCGGGTAGCCGATGCGTATGCGGAGCATGAAGCGGTCGAGCTGCGATTCGGGCAGCGGGTAGGTGCCGTGGTGCTCGATGGGGTTCTGCGTGGCGACGACGATGAAGGGCGCAGGGAGCCGGTAGGTCGTGCCCTCGACCGTGACGTGCCCTTCGGCCATCGCTTCCAGGAGGGCGGACTGCGTCTTCGGCGTCGTGCGGTTGATCTCGTCGGCGAGGACGACGTTGGCGAAGATGGGACCCTGTTTGAACTCGAAGGCGCGCGACCGCTCGTCGTATACCGAGAGGCCGATCACGTCCGAAGGCAGGAGGTCGGAGGTGAACTGGATGCGCTGAAACTCGCAGTCGAGCGCGCGCGCGAGCGCCTGCGCGAGCGTCGTCTTGCCGACGCCCGGCACGTCCTCGACGAGCAGGTGCCCGCCCGCGAGCAGGGCGACCAGGGAGAGCTGCACCGCCTCGCTCTTGCCCTTGATCACGCTCTCGATGGCGCGCTGCAACCCGCCGACGCGCTCGGCGCTCGCCGTCGTCAGTCTCTCGCCCTCGCCGTCCGTCGCCTGCAAACGTCTCATCAGTGTGGACTCCGAAACCCGTAGTCATTCTAACCCGATTCGCCGCGACGCCGCATCTTTCCCGCTTTGCGCCTCCAGCGCCTCCAGCGTGAAAACCTATTCTCACGCTGGAGGCGCTGGGGTCGCAAAGACGAGCCCGCGACGAACTTTTAGACGCGCAAGGCCGTCGTCAGTTCCCGAATCGGAGCGGGGAGCCGCGTGCCGACACCTAACCTTTCTGCCCGGTGGCTTCGCGCCTGACGGTGTAGTAGAATTTTCGTCGCACTGGTCAGCGCAGTCCCGTCGACGCAAGCGTCAGACCTTTTGCAACTTCGGCCAGCCCCCCGCGTGTATTACACGGCCCGAACGGCCGAGACACTTTTTGAGGTATTCGTTATGAAGAAAGATTTGAGACAGCGCGGCGAGCGCGGCTTCTCGCTCATCGAGCTGATGATCGTCATCGCGATCATCGGCATCCTCGTCGGCGTCGGCATCCCGGCGTGGCAGAACAGCGTGCGCTCGGCGAACCAGGCGGCGGCGATTAAGACCTTGAACACCATCGTCACCGAGCAGCGCACCTACTACAACACGCACAACCGCTCGAACTACGGCACGTTCGATCAGCTCATCGCCGACGGCGCGTTCGACAAGCGCTTCGCGGGCGAGGCCCCCGTGGTCGAGGGCTACGTCTACACGATGAAGGTCACGCCCAAGAGCGGCAACCAGCCGCCGATGTTCGCCGTCAACGCCAACCCGCAGAAGGCCGAGGGCTTCAACGCGACGGGCCGGCAGTTCTACTACATCGACGCCAACACCAGCACCATCCACGTCAGCGAGACGCAGCCCGCCGGCCTCGACGACCCGCCCCTCGGCGGCTCGTGACCCGGAGCACGGCGTACAAAATTTCGGCGGGGAAGAATCACGACGCGCGCCGCTTGATTCTTCCCCGCTCCACTTGTTAGGATTTTGCCACTCGACTTTTTAGTCAGCCCGCTTAGCTCAGTTGGTAGAGCACGCGCTTCACACGCGCGGGGTCGCAGGTTCGAGTCCTACAGCGGGCATTCGACAGTAAAACGGAAGCGGTCACGAACGTTCGTGACCGCTTCTTCTTTAAGGAATTATCTACTTGCTGCAAGTAAACCAATAAATTAACGTTGCCGTATGAACGAACTTCTCTCTTGGGGGATTATTGTAGCGGCAGTATTGGCTTTAGTTGGTCTAGGGTTCGCCGCGCTTCAAGTTGTATCAAGTAGTGATGAGTTTAGGATCGCGAGAGGCTTTTTTATCATTGCCTCGATCATCGCAGCAGGAAGAATCATTCTTTGGGGAATAACGACACCCCGCAGCCTCACGCTACGTCTCATTATTTGTTTTACTACTTGTGGACTGATAGGAATATCAGCTATCGAGGCGGTTCGCTATGTCAATCGTAAACGTGACCGCTGGATATCCTCTGCTTCGTCGGTAATTGATCCGCCGAGCGTAGAGGAAAGTGTAGAAACCGAAGAGGCAGTGCGATCAAATTTTGTCTGCGCAAATACGCGACTTGTTGACCTAGGCTACCTCTACGGCGTCTTAACAGAAAAGACTTCAGAGAAAACTGTGCGCGCTACTGTTGTAGCCTTTGCTAATAGGGGCAATACAGCATCAATGAAGAACTATGTTAAAGCGCGCATTACTTTCTATGATTCCGAAGATAGGCACTTCCAACATATCAATAATGGCGTATGGCTGGATGAAGAGGGAGAATCAATTGAGTTCTTCGATGTCGGAGAAGTCAGGGAATTAGCTATTGCGTTGATGCCTATGAGTGATATGGCTTACGCTTTCGATAAAGAAGTTATGTTAGACCTTGCGCCAGCAGGAAAAGACCTGCGCGTCGAAGTTAGTCTTATAGGTGGGATAATCCCTCACCTGCTCGGCACATATAACTTTAGGCTTACACTTAAGCCTGAAATCAGCATTGATGAAATAAAGGGCTAATGTTCAGTAAATAAGCACACTCTTTTACTTCGCTGTCTGAATGGACTATCGGTTACGTTGCTCACCCGCGCTTGCGCCCGGCCATGTCGAGCCCGACCGCGGCGACGAGGATCGCTCCCTTGACGATCTGCTGCGTGTAGGGCTCGACGTTCTTCAGCGACATCCCGTTGTCCAAACTCGCCATGATGAGCGCGCCGAGCAGCGCGCCGAAGACCGTCCCGCGCCCGCCCATCAGGGAAGTCCCGCCGATGACGCACGCCGCGATGGCGTCCAGCTCTAACAGCACGCCCGCGTCGGGCGAGCCGCTGCCGACCCGCGCCGTCAGGATGATCGAGGCCACCCCGGCGAGCGCGCCCATCAGGCAGAAGACGAGGAGGATGTGTTTGCGAAGGCTGATGCCGGAGAGCCGCGCCGCGTCGGGGTTGCCGCCGATGGCGTAGAGGTAGCGACCGAAGGTCGTGTTCTGCGTGAGGAACGCCCCGGCGAGCGCGACGGCGAGCAGGATGAAGACGGGGACGGGGATCCCTGCGAACCTGCCGGGCGCGATCTCGTAGGAGTTCATCATCCAGACGAACCAGAGGACGACCGCCGAGGGGACGAGGATGCGCAGCGCCGTCGCCGCGACGCTCGACGCGGCGAGCCCGTAGCGGCGGCGCGCGCTGTTGCGCCGGACGTTCATCCACACGAGCGCCGCGACCGCCACGCCTGCGAGCCCCCAGCCGACGACCGGCGCGACGTAGTCCTGCCCGATCAGCTTGAAGCCCTGGAGGTTGACGGGGATCGTCTCGCCCTTGCTCAAGCCCAGGATCACGCCGCGCCACGCGAGCAGGCCGCCGAGCGTGACGATGAAGGCGGGGATGTTCAGGTAGGCGACGAGCCCGCCCTGGAACGCGCCGACCACGACGCCGACCCCGACGCCGGCGGCGAGCGACGGCGCGAGCCCCCAGCCGAGCCAGCCCTGCACGATGGCCGCGATGCCGCCCGCCAGCCCGACGAGCGAGCCGACCGAGAGATCGATCTGGCCCGCCACGATCACCATCAGCATCCCCACGGCGAGCACGCCCGTCACGGCGGTCTGCCGCATCAGGTTCGAGAAGTTGCGCGGGGAGAGGAAGATTTGATCCGTCGCGTAGTGGAAGACGAGCCAGATGACGACGAGCGCGAAGAGCATCGTGTAGGCGCGCAGCGCGTCGGTCGGGATCTTGAAGCCGCCGATGCGCGTCTGCCGCGCGACTTCCGCGTCGGCGGGTGCGGGCGCGGCGTCGGCTGTGACGGGCGGGCGCTCCACTACGGGTTCATTCGATGGATTCATGATTTGCTAACCTTGCGCAAGCCACTCTCAGACTTCGCGACCGCAGAACCTGCACACCCTCGCCGCCACCTTGATCGTCTCCGCACAGTGCGGGCACTTTTTACTCCCGCCCGCACCCGATCTCTTCACCAGCCAGACGACCAGCCAGACGATCAGCGCCACGACGGCGATGAACACCAATATGATGAGCAGTTCCAGCACGCCTATACTGAAGCCCACTGGATTCAACATCGCTGTCCTCCCTCCGAAAGTTCGAGGCTAAATCTCGGGGACACTGTCAGGCCGCGCGCCGGGCGCGACCCGTCGCGCATGCCATCACGGCTTCGGGCGTCGCCGCGGCGCGCGTGAACTCGCCCGTGAGTTTTCCTTCGTGCAGGACGAGGACGCGATCCGAGAGTCCGAGCACTTCGGGCAGCTCCGAAGAGACGAGGACGATGGCTAACCCCTCGCGCGCGAGCCGGTTGATCTGCGCGTAAATCTCCTGCTTCGCGCCCACGTCGATGCCGCGCGTCGGCTCGTCGAGGAACAGCACGCGGGGGTTGGTTAAGAGCCACTTCGCGAGCACGACCTTCTGCTGGTTGCCGCCCGAGAGCGTGCCCGCGACCGTGAAGACCGAGTTCGCCTTAACCCTCAGCTCCTTCATCGAGTGCGCGCCGACAGCCGCCTCGGCGTCCGTGTCCGTGACGAAGCGGCCGGAAAGTTTTTTGAGGCCCGCGAGCGTCATGTTGCTCAGGATCGTCTGGTCGAGCACGAGCCCGAACCGCTTGCGATCCTCGGTGACGAACCCGAGCCCGTAATGGATCGCGTCGCGCGGGTTCCTGATCGACACCTTCCGCCCTTCGACGAAGATCTCCCCCGACACGCGCCCCGCGTGCGCCCCGAAGAGCGCCATCAACAGATCGCTCCGGCCCGCGCCCATCAGCCCCGCGACGCCGAGCACCTCGCCGCGCCGCACCGCGAAGCTCACATCGTCGACGATCCTCTTCCCCGCGACGTTCGGGTCTTCGACCACGACGCCGCGCGCCTCGAACGCGACTTCGCCGTGCGGGTGATCGGCGATGGGGAAGATGTCCCCCACCTCGCGCCCGACCATCCGCGCGATGACGCCGGGCTCGTCCCACTCCTTCGTCGCCGCCGTCCCGACCGTGCGCCCGTCGCGCAGGACCGTGATGCGATCCGAGATGCGGAACACCTCTTCGAGCTTGTGCGAGATGTAGATCATGCCGACGCCGCGCGCGCGCAAAGTTTCGAGGATGCCGAACAGCGTCTCGACCTCCGAGCCGGTGAGCGCGGCGGTCGGCTCGTCGAGGACGAGGATGCGCGCGTCCTGCGAGAGCGCCTTCGCGATCTCGACGAGCTGCTGCCGGCCGATGCCGAGGTCGCGCACGGGCGCGCGCGCGTCGACTTTCAAACGCAGGTCTGCGAGCAGTTGAGACGCGCGGCGGTACAGCTCCTCCCAGCGGACGACGCCGAAGCGGCGCGGCTCCCGCCCCAGGAAGATGTTCTCGCCGACCGTCATCTCCTTGACGAGCGACAGCTCCTGGAAGATGACCGCGACGCGCGCGCGGCCCGCATCGTGCACGCCCGCGAACCTCTGCTCCGCGCCCCCGAGCAGAATCTCGCCGCCGTAAGAGCCGTGCGGGTAGACGCCGCCGAGGATCTTCATCAGCGTGGACTTGCCCGCGCCGTTCTCGCCGACGAGCGCGTGCACCTCGCCGCGGCGCAAGGAGAGCGAGACGCCGTCGAGCGCGCGCACGCCCGGAAAACTCTTCGTGATGTCGCGCATCTCCAGAAAGGGAGAGTCGCCGCCGCCGTCGTCCGTCGTCGTCATCTTAGTGGTCAGGGCGTGTTCCAGATGTCCACGTCGAGCTTCCAGCCGCCGCCCGACTGTTTCCAGATCACGACGTATTTGCCGGTCTGCTCGGCGCGCGCGCCCGCGCCCGTCTCGACCGAGAGTGTGAAGCGCCCCAACTCGCAAGCGTACTCGCCGCACGGCCTGACTTCCAGGGTTTCGAGCGCGGCCTCCTTGATGCCGAGCCGCATCGCGCCCTCCCAGAACTGCCGGATCGACTCCGTCCCGCTCGTCATCGGGGCGTCCGGCGGCAGCAGCCGCGCGTCCGCCGTGTAGAGCGACGCGACCCCGGCCGCGTCGCCGCGCATGAAGGCTTCGGAGAATTTCTGGTTGTTCGCTCTGATCGCCGCTTCCGCTGCTTCCATGTCCGCACCTTCCTGTGACTGGGAGGCTCTGACAAGACCGGGATACTTGTAGGGGCAGGGCTCGTCCCTGCCCGTCTTCTCTTTAGCGACATGCGGGCAGGGACGAGCCCCGCCACTACATGATTACGAAAGACCGCCGCTCCGACTCCAGGACTCCGAGACCACTGACGCCCGACCCCTATTTCGGGCACTTGTCGGCGGGCAGATCTTTGCAGATGTTCTCCAGCGTGTGGTAGCCGTCTTTGACGACCGTCGCGGGGATGTTGTTCTTGTCGACGGCGACGAGGTCGAGCAGGATCGAGGGCACGTCCTTCCTGTCGTTGTTGACCGTGACGCTGGTCGCGACCGCCTCGCCGCGCGCGAGTTTCACGGCGGCGTCGACCGCGGTGTCGGCCAGCGGCTTGATCGGCTTGTAGACGGTCATCGTCTGGCGGCCCTTAAGGATCTCCTTCATCGAGGCGAGGTCGGCGTCCTGACCGGAGACGAGGACTTTCCCGGCGAGCCCCTGATTTTCGAGCGCGCTGATCGCGCCGCGCGCCGTGCCGTCGTTCGAGGCGACGACCGCGTCCACCTTGTTGTTCGACTGCGTCAGCGCGTTCTCGACGATCTTCAGGGCCTCCTCGGCCTGCCACTCCTTCGCGAAGTCGTCCTTCACGATCTTCACGTCGCCGCGATCGATGGCGGGCTGGAGGACGTTCATCTGCCCCTTGTGCAGCAAGAGCGCGTTGTTGTCGGTCGGCGAGCCGCCGACGATGACGAAGTTGGCGGGCTTCTTGCCGACGTGATCGAGCAGGTACTGCGCCTGCATCTCTCCGATCTTGACGACCTGCGACGAGACGTAGAGATCGACATCAGCGTTGCGGATCAGGCGGTCGTAAGAGACGACGGGCACGCCCTGCCTGTGCGCCGACTCGACGATGGCCGCGGCGGCGACGCCGTTGTGCGGCGCGACGATCAAAACGTCGATGCCCTTCGTCAGCATGTTCTCCGCCTGGTTGATCTGCACGCGGTCGTCGCCGTTCGCCACGTCGATCAGCACCTCCGCGCCCAGCTCGGCGGCGCGCTTCGCCACCAGCTCGCGGTCGCGCTGCCATCGCTCCTCCTTCACCGTGTCCATCGAGAACCCGATCTTGACACGCTCGCCCGCGCCCTTCGTCTTGCGCGTGTACGTCGCGCCCGCGCCACCGGCCCCGCCCGCGTTCGAGTTGGGCGACCCGCCGCTCACGCACGCCGACAGGGTCAGCGCCGACAGGAAGGCGGCGGCCAGAGTTTTAATCGCTCGCATGTGGGTAAGCTCCTTCGTCGTGTCGCGCTCGCCGAGCGCGGGGGTTGTGGAGTGCGTGCCCGCTCTTGGCGAGGCGGGAGACTCGCGGCGGGCAACAGGGGCGCGGCTGAAGACCCGGCCCGCCCCGTCTACCGGCCCTGCTGGGAATAACTCTTCGGGTGCGCCCTAGCTTACCAAAGACGCGGCGAAGATTACCATTGAAATATACGGTGCGGGGTGTTAACTTCACCCCAAGTCAAATCCCCCCGACCCGTTCCGACAGTTGGCAACACTTTCCCGACGGAAAGACGGCACTACTCTTTCCATGAGCACTTCTGCGTGTTAACCCTTGAGCCCGGCGGCGCCTCACCGCACGGGAACGGGCGCCGACACGCCCGCCGACATCACCAGGGAGGTTTCGTCATGCGTCAGTCGTTCAACTCTGCTCTGCGCGCCGCCGCCTGCGGGCTGCTCGTCCTCTTCTGCTGCGCCGCCGCCCACGCCCAGTTCCGCGCCGGCGTGCAGGGCACCGTCACGGACGCGAGCGGCGCCATCGTGCCCGGCGCGACCGTCAGGCTCACCAGCAAGGAGACGAACAAGTCGCAGACGACCACCTCCAGCGAAGAGGGCTTCTACCGCTTCAACCAGCTCGCGCCCGGCGCTTACTCGCTCAGCGCCGAGAAGGCCGGCTTCAAGAAGCAACTGCTCGATAACGTCACCCTCAGCGGCGAGGACGTGCAGGGCATCGACCTCACGCTGACGACCGGCGAACTCTCCGAGGCGGTCACGGTGACGGCGGAAAGCGTCCCCGTCCTCGACACCGAGACGGCTAACATCAGGGGCGTGCTCACCGCGCGCGAGGTGCGGCAGCTCCCGCAGACCGGGCGCAACCCCTACGAGCTGGCGCGCACCGCGCCCGGCGTCTTCGGCGACACGGCGCGCGGCGGCGCGGGCAACAACGCGCAGTTCATCCCCGGCGTCGAGCAGCTCGGCGGCGGCTCGAACAGCGGCGTCTTCCAGACCGAGAACCAGACGCAGATCAGCGCCAACGGCCAGCGCGTCTCCAGCAACAACTACCTGATCGACGGCGTCAGCGTGAACAGCCTCGGCTTGGGCGGGGCGGCGGTCGTCACGCCCAACCAGGAGTCGGTCAAAGAGGTCTCGGTCGTCAGCAGCACCTACTCGGCGGAGGACGGGCGCAACACCGGCGCGCAGATCAAGGTCGTCTCGCAGAACGGCACGAACGAGTTTCACGGCTCGGCGGTCGCCAACTACGGCTCGCCGAAGCTGAACTCCTTCAACAAGTACTTCGGTCCCACTTCGGGTCCGGGCTCGACGCCCGCCCTCTTAAATTGCCAGCGGGGCACGCGGGTCTTCGCCAGCCGCTGCCCGACCATCGTCGATCAGTACGAGCGCAAGTTCGCCGGCAGCATCGGCGGCCCCGTCTACCTGCCGCGCTTCGGCGAGGGCGGCGACGCCTACTTCAGCGGCAAGAACCGGCTCTTCTTCTTCTTCTCGACCGAGGCGCTGCGCCGCAGCAACTCGACCGTCGGCAACGTCTTCATCGAGACGCCGGAGTTCCGCGACTACGTCCGCCGCGTGCGCCCCACCAGTTTCGCCGCGCAGCTTTTCAACACGCCGGGCGTCATCCCGGCGCGCGTCATCGCCACCGGCTTGCCGAGCGGCGGCCCCAACGGGCCTAACCGCGCCGTCAACGGCCAGGCGGGGCTCAGCTTCGACATCGGCTCGATCAACACGCCGCTCGGCCAGAACGTCGGCGAGGGCTTCTTCGACGGCATCCCCGACGTGACGCTCGCGAGCGTCACCGTCCCCACCAGCACGCGCGGCAACCAGTACAACACGCGCTTCGACTACAACCACGGCGACAAGGATCAGTTCGCCCTCAGCACCTACTTCACGAAGCTCGACAACTTCGGCGGATCGGGCAGCGGCCGCCCCTTCGAGGATCTGTCGTTCACGCCCTTCAACTCCGCCGCCACCTTCACCTACATCCGCACCATCTCGGCGAACCTCCTCAACGAGGCGCGCGTCAACTTCACGCGCTTCAACGCCAACGAGCTGGAGTCGCTCGGCGGCGGCAACCTCTCGATCCCGCGCCTCCAGATTCAGGGCTTCGGCTCGGGCTTCGGCTTCGGCGGGCCGCCGAGCTTCGGCATCAACCGCGGCACGCCCAACAACCGCACGCAGAACACGTATGAGGCGCGCGACACGGCCACCTACGTGCGCGGCAACCAGGCCTACAAGATCGGCGTCGAGGTGCGGCGCGAGCAGAACAACAACAACGAGATCGCGGAGGCGCGCCCCGAGTTCACCTTCAAGAGCCTGCTCGACTTCGCGAACGACTCCGTCTTCTTCGAGAACATCGCCGCCGACCCGCGCACCGGCGGCGCGGCCAACGGGCAGCGCTACTTCCGCTCGAACGCCTACGCGGCCTTCGTCCAGGACGACTGGAAGGTGCGCCCGAACCTGACCCTCAACCTCGGCCTGCGCTACGAGTATCAGACGCCGCTCACGGAGAAAGAGGGGCGGCTCACGAACTACGAGTTCGGCCCCGGCGGCGTCGTGGACGGGCGGCTCGTCGCCGTCGACCGCCTCTACGACCCCGACCGCAACAACTTCGCGCCCCGGCTCGGCTTCGCCTACTCGCCGAACTGGAAATCCTTCGGCGGCCTCCTGAGCGCCAACCGCGCCGTCGTCCGCGGCGGCTTCGGCGTCTCCTACGACCGCATCTTCCAGAACCTGCTGGTGCAGGCGCGCGGCAACCCGCCGTTCTTCGCCCGCGTCGGGCTCTGCTGCTCCTCGACCAATAACGCCGCCGACCCCGGCCCGATCCTCTACTCGTTCGCGCTGCCGGGATCGCCCTTCAACTACCCGACGAACGCCGCGCTGCTGCGCGGCATCGACCCCGCGACGGGCGGGCTGCGCGACCCGAACCCGCAGACGCTGCCCGGCGGCTTCGTCCGCCGCGACATCCCCGTCGAGGTCAACGGCACGCCCCGCGACCTGCCCAACGCTTACGTCTACAGCTACTCGCTCGAAATGCAGTACCAGTTGACGAGCAAGACCGTCGCCTCCGTCGGCTACCAGGGCAGCGCCGGCCGCAAGCTGATCCGCACCATCGATCTCAACCGCTACACGCCGGGCGACACCTTCGACAATAACCGCGACCGCGTGCAGACGCGCGACGTGAACGGCAACGCGGTGACGCCCCGCCTGACCGGCAACCCGAACTTCGACCGCATCTTCTACACGCTGCCGGACGTGAACTCCAACTACAACGCGCTGCTCCTGCGCCTCACGCGCCAGTACGCGCGCCACTTCACCCTCGACGCCAACTACCGCTTCAGCAAGAGCATCGACACCAGCTCCTTCGGGCGCGGCGCGCAGCAGACCGACCCGAGCAACCAGCAGTTGGAACGCGGCCCCTCGGACTTCGACATCAGGCACAACCTGATCGTCTCCGGGCTCTACCGCGTGCCGTTCTTCAACTCCGAGCGGGGCCTGCTCGGCAAGCTGCTCGGCGGCTTCGAGCTGAACGGCATCCTCGACCTCCACTCAGGCTTCCCGTTCACGCCGGTCGTCTTCGGCGACGAGGCGACCGATCTCAACGGCGATGGCTTCCGCCCCGACCGCCCGACCGCCTACCTCGGCGGCGCGCTCACGGGCGGGTCGAACCGCGACTTCATCAACGGCATCTTCCCCGGCGGCGGCGCGCGCTATTTCACGACCGCGCGGGGGCCGGCCGGCATCGGCCGCAACTCGTTCCGCGGGCCACGCTACCGCTCCGTCGATCTCGCCATCGTCAAGCAGACGCGCCTGTCCTTCATCAACGAGGTGGCGAACCTCGACCTGCGCGCCAACCTCTTCAACGCCTTCAACCTGCTCAACCTGCCGTCGTTCCAGCCGGTCACGTCGGGCGTCGATATCGGCAACGGCGATTTCGGGCGCGCCACCTTCGGGCTCGCCGGGCGGGTCGTCGAATTCCAGGCGCGCTTCAGTTTCTGACGCGCCGAAAACTCACGCGCGGACGGAGGAGTCGCAGCACCTCCCCCGTCCGCGCTCTCTCTTTCCGCCCAGAGGTGTTGATCTATGCGTCTGTTCGCACGCCCCGCCCCGCATCGTCGCCCGCGCCTGCTCCCGCTCACCCTCCTCGCGGCACTCTTACACAGCACCGCTTTCGCGCAAGCGCCGCGGCCGGCATCGAGCGCCGCGGCCGGCATCGAGCGCCGCATCGACGAACTCGTCGCGCGCATGACGCTCGCGGAGAAACTCGGGCAGCTCCAGCAGCTTGACGGCGAGGCGAACGGCAACTTCCGCCCCGAGCACCTCGAACTGATCCGCCGCGGGCTCCTCGGCTCGACCCTGAACGTGCGCGGCGCGCGGCGCGCGAACGAACTCCAGCGCGTCGCGATGAATGAGTCGCGCCTCAAGATTCCGCACCTCTTCGCCTTCGACGTGATTCACGGCTACCGCACCGTCTTCCCCGTCCCGCTCGGGGAGGCGGCGAGCTTCGACCCCGCCGCCGCGGAGCGCGCCGCGCAGATCGCCGCGCGCGAGGCTTCCGCCGCGGGCGTGCGCTGGACTTTCGCGCCGATGGTTGACATCGCGCGCGACGCTCGCTGGGGGCGCGTCGTCGAGGGCGCGGGCGAAGACCCGTACCTCGGCGCGGCGTTCGCCCGCGCGCGTGTGCGCGGCTTTCAGGGCGCGGACTACTCCGCGCCCGACCGGGTCGTCGCCTGCGCCAAACACTTCGTCGCCTACGGCGCGGCGGAGGCCGGGCGCGACTACAACACCGTGGACATCTCCGAGAGGACGCTGCGCGAAATCTACCTGCCGCCCTTCAGGGCCGCGGTTGACGCGGGCGTCGGGACGTTCATGAGCGGCTTCAACGCGCTCAACGGCGTGCCGGTTTCCGCGAACCCTTACACGCTGACTGACATTCTGCGCGGCGAGTGGAAATTCGACGGCGTGGTCGTGAGCGACTACACGTCGGTCGACGAGCTGATCCGCCACGGCTTCGCGGCCGACGGCAAAGACGCCGCGCGGCTCGCCCTCGCGGCGGGCGTCGACGTGGAGATGGTCAGCCGCCTCTACAACCAGCACGGCGCGGCGCTCGTCGCCGAGAAGAAACTCGACCTCGCGCAGATCGACGAAGCCGTGCGCCGCGTCCTGCGCGTCAAGTTCCGCCTCGGACTCTTCGAGCGGCCCTACACCGACGAGGCGCTCGAAGGGAGAGTGATGTTGAGCGCCGAACACCGCGCGGCGGCCCGCGAGACGGCGGCGCGCTCGCTCGTGCTCCTGAAGAACGAGCGCAATGCCCTGCCGCTCGATAAAAACATCCGCACGCTCGCCGTCGTGGGGCCGCTCGCAGACGATCCGAAAGCCCCGATGGGCTCCTGGACGGGCGACGGGCGCGTCGAAGACACCGTCTCGCTGCTCTCAGGGATTAAGGCGAAGGTCTCGCCGCAGACTAAAATTCTGTACGCGAAGGGCGTCGCCGTTGAAGGCAGGGGCGTGACCGGCAACTACGACGCCGCGCCGCCCGCCGCCGCCGCGACGAACGCCGGCGGGACTAACGTCGCCGCCGCGCCCGACCCCACTTCGGCGCGGCTCGCGACCACGCCCGTCGCACCCGACGCCTTCGACGAAGCCGTGCGCGCCGCGCGCGCGGCGGACGCCGTCGTCGTCGCCGTCGGCGAGACCGCGGAGATGAGCGGCGAGGCGGCGTCGCGCGCGTCGCTCGATCTGCCCGGCAGGCAGCTCGAACTCATTCAAGCGATCCACGCGACGGGCAAGCCCTACGTCGTCGTCCTGATGAACGGTCGTCCCCTCACGCTGGGCTGGCTCGCCGAGAACTCGCCCGCCATTCTTGAGACGTGGTTCGCCGGCACGGAGGCGGGCGGCGCGATCTCGGACGTGCTCTTCGGCGACGTGAATCCGGGCGGCAAGCTCCCCGTCACCTTCCCGCGCGCCGCGGGCCAGGAGCCGCTCTACTACAACCACCTGAGCACGGGCCGCCCGCCCGACGCGGGCAACAAGTACACCTCGAAATACCTGGACGTGCCGTGGACGCCGCTCTACCCGTTCGGCCACGGCTTGAGCTACACGACCTTCAAGCTCTCGAACCTGCAACTGGGCGCGCAGCACATCCCGCCGGCCGGCCGCATGGCGGTGAGCGTCGATGTCGAGAACACGGGCGCGCGCGCGGGCGACGAGGTGGTGCAGCTCTACCTGCGCGACGTGGTGGCGAGCGCGGCGCGCCCCGTCGCCGAGCTGAAAGGCTTCGAGCGCGTGACGCTCGGCGCGGGCGAGCGCCGCCGCGTCTCCTTCACGCTCACGCCCGCCGAACTCGGCTTCTACGACCGCCGGATGCGCTTCGTCGTAGAGCCCGGCGCGTTCAAAGTCACCGTCGGCACGAGTTCCGCGGGCGGGCTCGAAGCGAGCTTCGATGTCACCGAGAGGTGACGGCCGCCCCCGCCGAAACATTTGAAAGACGCAACGGCCGGGAAACGATTGTAAGATGTCCGCCTGATGCTTTCGACACGCCGACGCAGCACGCGCGTCTCTCCGCGCCACGCATCACGCTTCGCTTCGCGTTCCGTCGCCCGTCCGGGCGCGCGCTCCTTCGCCCTTCTCGTCGCACTCCTCATCCTCGCGCCGAGCTTCTCCCCGCCCGCGCCGCGCCGCGCACACGCGCAGTCGGCGCGGCTCTCGGCGGACGACGACGCCTTCCTCGAAGACCTCTCGCGCCGCGCGTTCCTCTACTTCTGGGAGCAGGCAGACCCGCGCACCGGACTCGTCCTCGACCGCGCACACGCGGACGGCACGAACTACCCGCCCGGCGACAACCACCACAACGTCGCGAGCAGCGCGGCGACGGGCTTCGGTCTGACGGCGCTCTGCATCGCCGCCGAGCGCCGTTGGATCGAGCCGCGCGAGGCGCGCGCGCGAGTGCGCGCGACCCTGCGCTTCTACGCCGAGCGCGCCGAGCAGTTCCGCGGCTGGTTCTACCACTGGACTGACGCGGCGACCGGCGCGCGACGCTGGAACAGCGAAGTCTCGACCATCGACACCGCGCTCCTGCTCGCCGGGGTGCTCGCGGCGCGCGGCGCGTTCCGGGACGACGCCGAGATCGTCCGCCTCGCGACGCGCATTTACGACCGCGTCGACTTCCCCTGGATGCTCGACGCGCGCACGCTCCGCCTCTCACACGGCTGGCGGCCCGAAACCGGCTTCCTCAAAACGACGTGGGACACCTACAGCGAACACCTCGTCCTCGATCTCCTCGCCGTCGGATCGCGCACGCACCACGTCACGCCGCGCGCGTGGAGGGCGTGGCGGCGCGAGCGCATCACCTACGCGGGCTACACCTACCTGACCGGCGGGCCGCTCTTCGTCCACCAGTACTCGCACGCGTGGGTCGATTTCCGCGGTCGCCGCGAGGGCTGGTACCCGTTCACCGATTACTTCGCCAACTCGGTCGCCGCGACGCGCGCGCACAAACAGTTCTGCCTCGCGCTCTCTACAGAGTTCCCCGGCTACACGGAGAACGTCTGGGGCATCACGGCGTCCGACGGCGCGCTCGGCTACGTCGCCTGGGGCGGGCCGCCGCGCGATCCGGCCATCGACGGCACGGTCGTCCCCTGCGCCGCCGGGGGCTCACTCATGTTCACGCCCGACATCTCGCTCCCCGCCCTGCGCGAGATGCGCGCGCGCTTCGGCGAGCGCGTCTACGGGCGCTACGGCTTCACGGACGCTTTCAACCCCACGACCGGCTGGGTGGACGCCGACGTGATCGGCATCAACGTCGGCATCACGCTGCTGAGCGCGGAGAACCTGCGCACCGGCAACGTCTGGCGCTGGTTCATGCGCAACGCGGAGATCGCGCGCGCGATGGACGCGGTGGGATTAGTCGGAGGGAAGAGGGCCGGCAGGCTTTTACCGTCCGGGCGTGAAGGATTCGGCGGAGTGCGGACGCAGCCCTGAGAGAGAGTTTCTGACCGAGGCTTAGAGCCACTAACAGAGACGGAATAACTGTAGGGGCAGGGCTCGTCCCTGCCCGCGAGCGCCCGCGAGGTCGCTCAACCGATCCGCGATCATCATCGCTGAGTGACCACGATTCCTTCTTTCGCGCTCTCGCGCTCACGCGGGCAGGGACGAGCCCCGCCCCTACATCATCACGCGCGCCGTTAAGTTTTGTCAGACGCTCTTAGCGACCGAGACTTAGTGAGCACCGCCCGCTTGAGGACTGCGCCCGTAGAGTTCGGTCAGCTCTCTCAGACGCGCGCTCAACTCGCGCGTCAGCGCGCCGCGCTCGTAGCGCCAGGACCAGTTGCCCTCGGTGGTGGCGGGCAGGTTCATGCGCGCGCGGCTGTCGAGGCCGAGCACGTCCTGCAACGGCGTGATCGCCGTCGCCGCGACCGACTCCAGCGCGGCGCGGATGAAGTCCCAGTGAATCTCCGCGCCGTCCGACTTCAAATAATCGAGGCAGAACTTTCGCTCGCGGGCGATCTGCGCGGCGTCGCGCGTCGAGTCCCGCCCGGCGGTGGAGTTGAACCAGCCGACGGTCGTGTCGTTGTCGTGCGTGCCAGTGTAGACGACGACGTTCGGGTGGTAGTTGTGCGGCAGGTCGCGGTTCGTGGCGTCTCCGCCGAAGGCGAACTGCAAAATCCTCATGCCGGGGAAACCGAACTCGTCGCGAAGCTGATCCACGTCCGGCGTGATGACGCCGAGGTCTTCGGCGATGATCGGCGGCTCGGGAAGCGCGCGCTTGATCGCGGCGAACAGTTCCCTGCCCGGCACGTCGACCCAGCGGCCGCGCTCCGCCGTCCTGTCGCCCGCCGGCACCTCCCAACTCGCGGCGAACCCGCGGAAGTGATCGACGCGGACGATGTCCACGAGCCGCAGCGTCGCCCTGATGCGCCCGATCCACCAGTCGATCACCTCCGGCCTCCTCGCGTCCCACTCGTAGATGGGGTTGCCCCAGAGCTGGCCCGTCGCGCTGAAGTAGTCGGGCGGGACGCCGGCGACGACGCGCGGCGTGCCGTCGGCCTGGAGCTTGAAGAGGTGGCGGCCCGCCCACACGTCCGCCGAATCATATGCGACGAAGATCGGGATGTCGCCGACGATCTCGATGCAGCTCTTCCGGCAGTAGTCTCTGAGCGCGGCCCACTGGCGGAAGAAAAGGAATTGCGAAAACTCGTGCGCCTCGATCCCATCTCTCAAAGACTCTCGCGCGGCAGCGAGCGCGGCCCGCTCACGACGCGCGAGAGGCGGCTCCCACTCGCTCCACACCGCGCCGCCGCGCGCGTCCTTCAACGCGCGGAAGAGCGCGTAGTCTTCGAGCCACGCCGACTCCCGCCCCCTGAACGCCTCGAACTCGGCGCGCAAGGCGTGAGACGTGGCGCGCTCGAAGTTGTCGAAGGCGCGCGCGAGCAGTCGGTTTTTGAACTTGATCGCCTCGCCGAAGTCCACGCGGTCTACGGGGAAGCGGGGCGCGGCGGCGAGATCGGAGGGGTCGAGCAGCCCGTCTTCCAGGAGACGTTCGGGGCTGACGAGAAGTGTGTTCCCGGCGAAGGCGGAGAAGCACTGGTAGGGCGAATCGCCGTAGCCGGTCGGCCCCAGGGGGAGGACCTGCCAGAGCGACTGCCCCGCGCCGGCGAGGAAGTCCGCGAAGGCGCGGGCTTCGGGGCCGAGGTCGCCGATGCCGTAAGGCCCCGGCAGACTCGTCGGGTGCAGCAGCACGCCGCTCGCGCGTGGGAAGACCAATCCGTGTCGCCCTCTTTGAGTTTAGGAGTCGGCACAGCTTAATGTCGGCGCGGCGACGTTGTCAAAAAACTGTCCGTCGTCCGTGGTCAGTTGTCCGTTGTCCGTTGTCCGTTGCTTCGGACGCCCCTCTCAACATCAGGTCTCCAGGCGCGTACAAAGGACGACTGACCACTGACCACGGACGACGGACAACGGACGACGGACAGTTTTTCCCTACCTGCCCTTGAAGCCGCGCAGGAACGTGGCGAGCGCGCGGATCTCCGCCGCGGAGATCCGCTTGCCGAAGGCGGGCATCCCGCCGCTCTTGCCGGCGCTGATCGCGCGGCGCAGGCGCGCGTCCGAAGGGCGTTCCTTGTCCCACCACTGCTTGCTCGTGAAGTCAGTCGCGCCGTAGAGTTCGCCCTTCTCGGTTTTGGCGTCGCCGTCCTCGCCGTGGCAGCTCGCGCAGTAGCGGCTGTAGCTCGTGTGCGCGTCAATGGAGCTATTCGCGACGGCCGTGCGCCGCGCCGCGGCCGACGCGCCCGCGGCGTAGCCGCCGCCGGCGAGCGCGACGACGAAGAGCGTCGCGGCTATTTTGATACCGTTTCTTCCCATCGTTCGTTTCTCCCGCTCCCGCCCTCTCGCTGGCGGTCGCGCTTCCCTTCTCTCCGGTGGAATTATGACGAGCTAGATTTTTAGAGCTTCGGTGCGGGTCGCGTCAACTTCCGCCGCGCCTCCCGCGCCCTTCGCCCCGGCCCCCGCCGCAAACGAGTGGAACGGCCCGCCCCGTTAGACGTTTCAGCCACGGAAAGGTTTTCAAACTTTTGCGCCTAAAAGTTTTCAACGTTTTCGCGGTCGCCGCGGTAGTGTGAGGTGGGAGACTTGAGGGGACGACGAATGTCAGCCGAGATCGCACACTTGTTCATGACGGGCGCGCACGACGCGCCGCGGCGGGCGCACGACGACGACGGGCGCGCCGACCACCTCGCGCCGCTCGTGGCGCGGGCGCGGGCGGGGGACGCGCTCGCCTTCGAGCGGATCATGATCGCGACCGAGCAGCGCGTCGTCTCGGTCGCGTGGCGACTGCTCGGCAACCGCGAGGACGCGCGCGACGCGACGCAGGAAGTCTACCTGCGCGTCTTCAAGTACCTCGACCGCTTCCGCGCGGGCGAAGACTTTCAGGGCTGGCTCTACCGCATCACCGTCAACGTCTGCCACGACCTGGCGCGCAAGCGTCGCGCGGGCGGCGAGCAGTTGGACGAGTTCGACCCCGGTCACGAGCGCGCGGCTTTCGCCAACCCACCGGGCGGCGCGGACGCCGAGCGGCTGACGCTGCGGGCGCAGCAGCTCGCGCTCGTGCGCCGCGCGCTCGCCACGCTGCCCGAGAAGGAGCGCGCCGCGCTGGTCTTGCGCGATCTGGAAGGGCTCTCGACCGAGGAGACGGCGCGCGCCTTAGGCTCGCGCCCCGTCACCGTGCGCTCGCAGGTCTCCTCGGCGCGCGCCAAGATCAAGAGCTACTGCGACCGGCTGTTGCACAAGGGAGGTACGGCGCAATGAGAGGGATGACTTGCGAACGCGCGCGCGCACTGTTGCCGCTCTACGCCGCGCACGATTTAGACTCCGCGCGCGAGCGCGAAGTCGCCGCGCACGCCGGCGCGTGCGCGGGCTGCCGACAGCTCGTCGAAGAGTTCGCGCAGAGCCGACGCCTGACCGTCGAGGCGCTCAAGACGCCCGACTTCGGCGAGGCGTTCTACGCGCAGATCAGGGGCGCCGTGCTCACGGAGATCAGGCGCGGCCAGCGGACGCCCTCTTCGCCCTCGCCCTTCGCCCTGCTCTTCGGTCGCCGCCTGGCATACGCCGCGACCTTCGCCGTCGCGCTCCTCGCGTGCGGGCTGGCGCTGTACCACTTCCGCCGCGCCGCCGACGGGGTGGAGCGGCAGTTAGTGTCTGTGCCGGCGGAGTCGCGACAACTCGCGCCGCTTCCGCAACCGGGCGTTAGCTCGCAACAGGCGACCGTGCCGGAAGAGACTCGACAAAGGAGCAGGCCGCGGTTCGCCCGGGTAAGCCCGCAGAAAAATACGCGGCGCGGATTGCCAGAAGCGGCGAGCGTTCGGGCCGGCACACGCTTCGACGCCAGGCGGCTCCCGGAGCTTCCACTCGGGACGAACCGCAACGTCTACAACATCGCGCTGTCGTCACCGGGTGTCGCAGAGTTGGGCTCAGTTAATAGTGTCGCGCGCATCGAGATTCAGACCGCCGACCCTAACATCCGCATCATCTGGCTCGCGCCGAGAGAATCCGAAGCGCCCGACCCGAACGAACCGAAGAACGAGAACGGAGAGAGAAAGTAGGAGACATCATGTTCACAGCGAAACTTAAAACACTCGTGCCAGCCCTCGTCGTCGTCGCGCTCTGCGCCGCCGCCGCCCGCGCACAGCAGTCGCAGCCGACGCCCGGCCCCGCCGACAACTACGTCACCTTCACTGGCTTCAAGAACCGCGTCTTCGACGTGCGCAACCGCACGCCCGACGACCTGATCCCCGTGCTCAAACTCCTGACGAGCGGCTTCAAGGGCGCGCAGGTCTCGGCGAGCAACGAGTTCAAGACCATTGTCGTCCGCGACTTCCCAGAGAACATCGCGGCCATCGAGGACGCGCTCAAGCGGCTCGACACGCCCGAAGCCGCGCGCCCCGACATCGAGCTGCGGATCCACGTCCTCATCGCCTCGAACGTCGATAACGGCTTGAGCCCGCTGCCCTCCGAGCTCAAGGACGTGGTCACGCAGTTGCAATCCACGCTCAGCTTCAGGAACTACAACCTGCTGACCTCCATCGTGCAGCGCACCAAGGACAGCCGCGGCTACCACCCCGGATTCCTACAGGGCAGCGGCGCGGCGCAGGCGACCGCGCCGACGGGCGAGAAGCTGGACTACAACTACGCCTTCGAGGCGCACTCGCTGGAGCTGGCGACGGGCGGCGCGGGCTCGTCGTCCGTCCAGCTCGGCAACTTCAACTTCCAGCTCTCCGGCTCCAGCGGCGGCGGCAGCGCGCGCATCCACAGCGACGTGAGCATGCGCGAGGGCGAAAAGATCGTCGTCGGAACCGCCGGGCTCAGGGACAAGGCGCTCATCCTCGTCATGACGGCGAAGATCGTCAAATAGGGCGAGCTCCAAACACCGAAGGCGGGAGTGACGATCATTTATCGTCCCTCCCGCCTTCGCACGTTACCGTCACTGCTACCGGAGTATCGGGTGCGAGCCGCCGCGCGAGTGGTCGTAGGTCTCCTGGTAGCGGCGTGGGTCGTTGTGGTAGAGCACGAGGTGCTCGCCCTCGTAGCGCACGACGTTCGCGACGCGCGCCCAATCCGTCTCGTGCTCGGCGATGACGAAGGCGCACGGCTCAAACGACGAGACGAGCCCGGCGGCGTAGACGTACCCGCCCTGATCGTAGACGCTGCCGCGGTACTGCGACGCGCCGACGGCGATGTCGGGCGAATACTGCCCGTCGCGGTTGCGCGTGCGATCCGCGCGGCCGATGAAGATGGTGTAGTCCGAATAGTTCAGGCGCGCGCGATACCCGTTGCGCCGGGCGACGCCGAACAGCTCCGCGAGCCCGTCGTCGATGGCGCGCAGCATCTCCGCGCGCGGGCGGCGCAGGGCGGCGACGTGCGCGCCGCGCGGCGTCTCCATGAAGTAGCCGAAGCGGTCGCCCGTGTAGCCTTCGGCCTGAGAGAGTGCGCGCCGGTCGACGCCCGACGCGCGCTGGCGCGCCGACGCGCCCGGCACGAGGGCCGTGAGCGCGGCGGCGGCGAAGGCGAACGACAGGACAAGACCCGCCAGTCCGATTCTCATCACCCCTTGTTTCATCCCCGTACTCCTTTAATGCCCCGTCAGCGTAAACCGCGTGACGAAAAAAGAGGCGAGTGAGTCTAGCGCCGGGGACTCGCTCGCCTCTGAACTTTTCCGCACCGCGGCGCGCCCTTCGGGCGGGCGCGCCAGCCTTTAGAAAGGCGGTCTCTTGTTGTTGTCGTTGCCCCTCTTCGGCTGATCGTTGTTGCGCGGCGGCGGGTTGTTTTTGGGCTGCTTGTCGGCCTTCTCGACCACCTTCTCCTGCTTGGGCGGGTCCTTCTTCTCCTCGCCCTTGCGCTGGACGAAGCCCGCGCCCTGCGCGCCCGCCCAGAGCACGGCAGCCGCCAGAGCGGCTCCCAGAATGTTGCGTAATACTTTCATCGCTGTTGCCCTTTGACCTCCCGGTGTTCGCATTTCCTGAGACGCGATTGGGGAGGGATGGAAGGGAGAGACCGCGTTCGTCTCGCCTCCATTCCTGAGCAAGACGGGCGCCACGCCCCGCGGCGCGGGCAACCTATTGCTTTCAAAGTCTTCGACTTACCCGCGCCGCCCCGCGCGCACGCTTTCCAACGCAGGTCATACGGTATCGTGTAGAGAGCACTCAGCGCTCAGCTTTCAGCTTTCAGCCAAACCCGGTGATCTCGCAGCCCGAAGAGACTATCAACATTTAGAGCGACTAACGGAACTGAGCGGCGCGTGTCATCAATCTGGGCGGGGCTCGTCGCTGCCGGTCTTCTCTATCGGCGCGCGGGCCGAGGGCTCGTCCCTGCCCCTGCATTCGTCAAGGTCTTGATTTAAGGCTCTCGACCGTTAAATGGCTGAGTGCTGACTGCCGAGCGCCGAAGGCCCTTCTCACTTCCTCACGATGACGCGCGCGTTGCCCATGTTGCCGCTGGCGTCGAAGCCGCGCAGAGCGACGGTGTGCTCGCCCGCCCCGGCGAGCGGCAGGTCGAGCGTGAAGGTCTCTCTCGTGCTGTCGGCGATGCCGTCGTCGGGGAAGACCGCGCGCCACGCGCCGCCGTCCACGCTCACGTCCGCGCGCTTGACCATCCCGCCGGCGTCCTCCGCGACAAAGCTCAGCGTGACCCGCTCGCCCGCCGCCTTCGGCTCGCCCGCGGCGCGCACCGTGGGCGGCGTGTTATCGACCTCCACCGGCTCGCTCGTGCGCTCGCCCGCGAGCGCCGCGCCCACGGAGTTGTCGGGCGCGTCGGTGGCGACGACGCGGAAGACGTAGCGGCCGTCGCCGAGCGCGGCCCCGTCGACGGTGAAGAAGTTGTCGCGCAGGCGATCCTTCAAGAGTCGGAAGCTGCCCTCGCCCATCGCGCGGTAGTAGATCGTGTATTCGAGCGAGTCGCCGTTGCGATCCTCGGCCTGCCATTGCAGCGAGAGCGCCCCGCGCTGGAACGCGCGCCGCGGCGGCACCTGCGGCGTCGGCCCGAAGAGCGACGGATCGATCCCCGACGCCTCGACGTTCGGGTCGGTCTGCACCACGATGGCGGGCATCAGCGCGACGCCGACCGGCAGCGTCGTGATCGACAGCACCTCCGGCGCGACGTTGCGCGGCAGGTACGCGACGCTCACGTCCTCGACGCGCGCCACCTCGCCCATCCCGGCGGGCGCGCGCAGCACCGCGCGCCACTGTATGAAGCGCGCGCGCGGGCTCGTGATCGCCTCGCCGGCGGGCGCGCGGTAGGGCGCGCTCCAGTCGCTCCAGGTCATGTCTGGCCGCTCGGTGTTGCCCGAGCGGGTCTGCAACTCGACCGCGCCGCGGCCGCGCCACCAGATGCGGCCCCACGCGGAGTTGAATTTAGCGTCGCGCACGGGCGACTCGTAGGTTCCCTCGCCGGTCGGCACGTTGTCGAGCCGGAACAGTTTCCCCTGGTTGCTCGACGCGGCGAACATCTCCGCGCCGCGCATGAGGAACGAGGAGATCTGATCCTCGCTCGACTGCACGAGCAGGGTGTCGCGCCCGTCGTTCGTGACCGTGTAGACGCGCCCCTTGTCGTTCGTCCCGATCAGCACGCCGCCGCCGGGCCTGGGGATGACGGAGAAGGCCGTCGCCGCCGGCGAACTCCAGAGCACGTCCGAGCCGCCGTCGGCGAGCACGTGGAAGACTGCGCTGCGCGCGGTCGAGAGATCGCTGCGGCTGCGCGCGGCCGCCTGCTGCTGCCCGAACTGCGCGGACGGCCCGCCCCCGCCGCCCTCTTCGACCACGACGCTCGACGTGACGGTCGTGCCCTGCGCGCCCGCGCCCGACGACGAAGCGGCCGGGGTCGCGGGCTGGCTGCGCCCGCCCGACGCCGCGTCGCTCAGGGCAAGGACGTAGAGCGAGCCGTCCGCCGCCGGTGCGATGGAATGAACCTCGCGCAGCGGCGAGTCGAAGAGCGCGAACGCCTTGCCCTGCGGCGAGACTCGCAGCACGAGCCCGCCCGGATCGGTTCCCGCGATCAGGTTGCCGTCGCGATCCGAGGCGAGCGAGATGACGTGCGTCTCGTTGATGTCGATGAGCAGCGACTCCTCCGCCTTCGCGCCCGCCGCGCGCACGCGGTAGATCTTCCCCTGATCGCCCGTGCCGACGGCGAGCGCGCCGTCCGACATCACGGCGAGCGACCAGATGTACTTGTCGGGAGGATCGAAATACTCCGCGGCCTTCCCGTCCGCGGTGATGCGATAAACTTTCCCCTCCGGCGAAGTGCCCGCGTAGAGCGCGCCGTCTCTGCCGACGACGAGGGCCGACACGTCCAGCTCGGCCGAGTCGTAGAAGAGCGCGCCCTTGCCTTCGCGGTCGACGCGGAAGATGCGCCCGTCGTGCCCCGTGCCGAGGTAGACGTTGCCCTGCGGGTCGGCCGCGCTCGACCAGACGTAAGCCTGCTCGGTGTCGAAGACCTGCGTGAAGCGCGGCGCGAGCATGAGCGCGCCCGTGTCCGTGACGGAGACGCCGCGCGCCTCGCCCTTCAACATCTCCTCGCGCGTGTCGGTCTCCCACACGACGGGGCCGCCCGCGCGCGCGCGCGGCGCGGAGAGTGCGACGAGGATGACTGAGAGGGCGAGACTGACGACGCGGGAGCGGGTTGTGTTGTTGACCATTCGGAAAGTTGTGCCACGGGACTTTAACCAGCGCCGGCGCGAAACGCGCGGGCGGTTTCGGGCGGGAGCGTTGACGACGCTTCTGATGATAACCCGAAACGCGAGGTTGCCGAAACCGGCCGACACCCGGACGCGGCGGCAGCGGCGGCAGCGCGCGGTTGCCCGGTTCGGTGCTTTCAGCTCAGACGCCAGAAAGGAGAGTTGAAACCGAGTGCGTCGAAGAGGGCCTGCGCCTCCGCGGCCGTCCGACGCCTCCAACGGGGCTCGCCGCGGTTCGTGTCGAACCACTCGCGCGCCAGCCGCCAGCACTGTTCGGGCGTGAACGTCTCGCCGCGCGGGAGCTTCCAATCGCCGCACCACTTGTCGACGTGCTCGTCCGACCGGAAGAGCAGCATCGTCTTTCAAGTGAAGACGAGATCGTCCCACCAGCGCGCCGCCGGGAGCGCGAAGTGGACGACGCCGCGCGCGTCGGCGAGTGCGCCGCCCGCGACGCTCAACTTCATCGACGCGCCGCAGCAGCCGCAAGAGGTTTTGATCTCGGCGTCGCGCTTGAGCATCGAGGGGACGCCGAGCGCGTCCCAGACGCAGTTGGCGAAGTACGCCCGCCCGCCCAACTCGACGACGAAGGGCGTCGGCACGGCGGAGAAAGGCGGCAGCATCAGGATCTCATTCGAGTCCCGCTGCAAGATGAGGACGTGCGCCTCCGCGAGGCGGGCGAGCGACGCGGCGATCTCTTCCGCGCCGCGCGAAAGCTCGGCCGCGGCTTGCGAGATCGTCGGCGGCAGCCCCTCACGCTCCGTGAAATCGTAGATGCGGCGTCGCACCTCTCTGTCGAAATCCTCTCCGAAGCTCTGGCCCATAAACTCCGTCCTCCGAAACATCCGACGCGGCGCGCCTCAACTGCCGACGTAACGTGCGTAGAGCGAGCGCGCCGTCGCCGGGTCGTCCGTGCCGCGGACGATGGCGCGCGCGTCCCTAAAGACGGTCAGCTCGTAGCCGCCGGCGCTCAGGCGCACGAGGTATTCGTTCGCCTTGACCTCGCCCGCCGCGCGCAGGCGCGTGGCGAGCGCGGCGAGATCGATCTGCGACGCGCGCGCCGGGGAGATCTGGACGGCGTCGCGCCCGCACAGCACCGCGGCGAACTCCTTCGCCTCCGCTTCGAGCGTCTCGTAGCGGCCGCGCGCGCAGGTGGGGCAGTCGGGCGAAGGCGCGCCGAGCTTGATCCGCCGCCACTCGTTGCGCCACACGTCGAACTGCATGAGCGCGCCGTGCAAGTCCTCAGTCTTCCCGACGAGGAGTTTTAAGGCTTCGCTGATCTGGACGGCGGCGACGACGGAGATGATCGGCATGATGACGCCGGCTGTGTCGCACGTCTCGGCGGAGGCGGCGGGCGGCGTCTCCTCGAAGACGCAGCGCAGGCACGGCGTCGCGCGCGGGCGCACGGTCATCGTCACGCCGTAGGAGCCGACCGCCGCGCCGTAGACCCACGGGACGCCGTGCTTGACGCAGGCGTCGTTGATCAGATAGCGCGTCGCGAAGTTGTCCGTGCCGTCGAGCACGATGTCGCGATCCGCGACGAAGCGCTCGACGTTGTCGTGCCGCGCGTCGGCGACCTCGGCCTCGACCCCGACATCGGAATTGATCTCGGCGACGCGACGCGCCGCCGCGACCGCCTTCGGCAGGCGCTCGCGCGCGTCCCGCTCGGTGAACATCGTCTGCCGCTGGAGGTTCGACTCTTCGACGAAGTCGCGATCCACGACGCGCAAGTGTCCTACGCCGGCGCGCGCCAGCGCCTCGACCTGCGCCGAGCCGAGCGCGCCGCAGCCGACGACGAGCGCGCGCGCCCCGCGCAGCCGCCGCTGCCCTTCCGCGCCGATCCCGGCGAACAAAATTTGACGACTGTAACGCTCCATCATTGTAGGGGCATGGCCCGTCCCCGCCCGCGGGCGATCTTTAGGTCGCCCACGCGATCCGTTAAAAACTCGGCGTCGGTTGATCGCGCATCTTGATCCGCGCTTCGCGCGGCGGGCAGGGACGAGCCCTGCCCCTACCTTAACGCTCCCTGCGCCGCCGTCCTCATCACTTCGACCGGAGCGGGCTCGCCCGTCCATAGCTCGAATTGCGCGGCGGCCTGCGCGACGAGCATCTGTAGACCGCCGACGACCGACGCGCAACCGGCCGCGCGCGCCTCGCGCATGAATCTCGTCTCGGAAGGATTGTAGACGAGATCGTAGGCGACCCTCACGCCGCGCAGTTGTTCGGCCGAGGCCGCGGTTTCGTTCTCGCGCGCGCCGCGCGTGCCGAGCGGCGTCGCGTTGACGACGGCGTCGAAGCCCGCGAAGCGCGCGCCCGAGAGCGTCTGTGAGTCCGCGCCGAAGGTGTCCGCGACCGGGCGCGAGATGGAAGCGTCGCGCGCGTAGACGCTCGCGCGCGCGCCCGCCGCGCGCAGGCTCCCCCGCAGCGCGCGCGCCGCGCCGCCCGCGCCCAGGACGGCGACGCGCGCGCCTTCGAGATCGATTAAGCCGTCGAGCGGCGCGAGCGAGGCGGGCGCGTCCGTGTTGTAACCGCGAAGCTCCGCCCCCTCGGCGACGACCGTGTTGACCGCGCCGATCTCGCGCGCCGACTCTTCTACGCGGTCGAGCGAGTCGATGATCGCGCCCTTATGCGGCGCGGTGACGCTGAAGCCGCGCAGGTTCCAATCGAGCTCCCGCGTCAGCGGGTGAGCCATGCGGCGCGCGAACGCGCGCGCGTCGCGCACCTCGAAGGGGATGTAGACGGCGTCCAGGCCGCGCGCGGCGAAGGCGGCGTTGTGGATGTGCGGCGAGAGCGAGTGCGAGACGGGCGAGCCGACGAGCCCCGTGATCGTCGTGCGCGCGCCGAGCGAGTCGATGCGGTAAAGCTCGCGCAGATCAGACGCCGCGATCTGTCCGGGCGCGGTCGCGTGTTCGTCGCCGAGCGAGCCGTAGGTCAGGAACGCCCCTCGCGAGGGCGCGAGCACGCGCGTCGCGAGACCCGCCTCGCCCATCGCGACGGCGATCATCTCGCGCCCCTCGCGGCGGGCGCGTTCGAGCAGGTGGAAGAGCGGCAGGCAGTCGGTCGCGTCCGCGGCGCGGGCGGCGAGCTTCGGGATCGCGCGCGGGACGCTCATCGCGTCATCATAAATCCTTCCGAAGTCTGCGGGGACGCCGGCGAAGTCATGTCGGGAGATGATAAGGGTGGCGCTGTCGAAGACTCGAAGCAGTTCGTCGCGCCGTCGCGCGTCGGAGACGAGATCGAGTTCGAGATCGACGAAGTCGGGGCGCGTCGCCGCGTCGTCGATGAGCGGGCGGAGTCGGCGCGTCCAGAAGTCGAGCCGGGTCGCGGCGTCGAGTTGGCGATGCCCGCCCTGTTCGGCGGGGCGGAAGGTGAGGATGAAGGGGCGCGTGCGCGCGCGCAGGACGGAGGGGAGTTGGGCGAGCGCGGCGTCGAGCTGCGCGTCGTCCGCGAGACAGTCGAGGCGCAACTCGATCACGTCGGCGGCCCGCGCCGCGCGTTCTATCGCCGCCGGCAACTCGCTCGCGCGGCGGGCGCAGACGGGGACGCAGACGCGCGCGCGCGGGTTATTGATCCGGGTCAAGGAGTTTCGTCGTGCCCTCGGTGACGCTGCCGGGCGGGTAGAACTCGGCGGGGTCGCGGCGGGGCGGTGGCGGCGAAAGCGGCGCGGCGCGCTGAGGCGGCGCGGGGACGCTCAAGGGCGGCACGTAACCGGGAAGCTGCGTCGCCTTCTGCTGCTCCTTCCAGCGCAGGTACTCGGAGAGCCCCGCGCCGATCATGAAGAAGGCCGGGATGAACATCCAGAAGCCCCACATGTGACCGCCGGGCATGAGCAGCATGATGGCGAGCGCGACGACGATGAAGCCGATCCCGCCGAAGAACGGCACGACCGCGCCCTCGACGCTCGCGGGCTTCTTGCCTTCGCGCGCGCGCTTGCGCTCGCGCTCCATCTCGCGCCGCTCGGCGCGGCTGAGTTTCAGATCGCCGGTCGCGCGCGGGTCTGCGAGCGTGCCCGTCAGAGCCTGCGGGACGAGCGAGATGTTCGAGCCGCAGCCGCGGCAGAAGCTCGCCGCCTCCGCGTTCTCCGCTCCACACTTGGGACAAAACATTTTCGCCTCGCCTCCTTCCAGGCCCGACGCGCGCGGGCGCGTGCCTCAACTCAAGTCCGTGCGCTCCCCTTCGCGCGCGGCGGCGACGGGCGCGCCGAGGTGTCGGGTCGTCCCCTCGGTGACGCTCGGCGGGGGCGGGACGATCTCGGAGGTGTCGGCGCGCGCGATCTCGTTCAAGCTCGCGCGCGGCAGCGCGGTCGTCTGGCTCGCCGGCAGCGCGGTCGTCTCGCTCGCGCCGAGGCGCGACGTGTTCTTAATGCCGCCGGGCAGGTGGCCCGACTGCCGCCACGCGTGCTGCGAGAGCAGGCCGACGCCCGCGCCGATCTTCGATATCGCGGGGAAGATGAACCAGAACGTCATCCACCAGAACTGTCGGAAGAAGAACATCACGCACAGGAAGACGAGCAGGAAGGCGACCCCCTCGACGAGCTTCCGCGCCCCGCGCTCGACGCGCGATCTGCCGCGCTCGTCGAACTCGCTCAGGTCGTCGTCCGCGCGCGCGAGCTGCCCCGTCAGGGCCTGCGGCACGAGGCTGATGTCCGCCCCGCACGCCCGGCAGAACTTCGCCTCGTCAAGATTTTGCGCCGCGCATTTCGGACAGAACATTCGATCACCCCGACATAAAATTACGACGGGCTAGACTCCCTCGCCCGTCGTCCGACTCTGTGTATACGCAGACTCGGAGGCCGTTGTTCGCTGCCTCACCGCCTCGTAGAGCACGATGCCGGCGGCGACCGAGACGTTGAGCGAACTGATGCGGCCGCGCAGCGGGATGCGCACGAGCGCGTCGCAGCGTTCGCGCACGAGCCGCCTGAGTCCCGCGCCTTCGCCGCCGAAGAGGAGCGCGCAGGGCTGCGTCCAGTCCCACTCGGTGTAGTCGATGTTGGCGTCGGCGTCCGTGCCGACCGTCCAGATGCCGCGCCCCTTCAAATCCTCGACGAGCCGCGCGACGTTGGCCGCGCGCGCCACCGGCAGGTATTCGAGCGCGCCCGCCGCCGCCTTCGCCGCCGTCTCCGTCAACCCAGCCGCGCGCCGCTCCGGGATGAACAGCGCGTCCACGCCCGCGCACTCGGCGGTGCGCACGATCGCGCCGAGGTTGCGCGGGTCTTCCACGCCGTCGAGGATGACGGCGAGCGGCGGCGAGTTCGTGCCGGCGCGGGCGGCGAGCCGTTCGATCAACTCGTCGGCGTCGCGGTAGGCGACCGCGGCGACGTTCGCGATCACGCCCTGGTGGTTCGCGCCCGGCGCGGCCATGCGCTGCAACTCGGCGCGCGGCGCGCGCCGCACGGGCACGCCGAGCGAGCGCGCCAGCTCGAAGAGATCGTGCAGGCGGCCCCCGTGCGCGCCCTCGGCGATGGTCACGCGCTCGACCCGCCGGCTCCCCGCGCGCAGCGCCTCGACGACCGGCAGCAAGCCGTAGAGGTGAGAGCCGTCCGCGCCGGCCGCGCGCGTCGTCGCGGCGTCGCGGGAGCCGTCGCGCGGTCGTTCGTCGCGCCGGGCATCTTCGCGTCGGTGAGCGCCGGGGCGATTCTCGCCGCGCCGGTGAGCGTCGGCGCGGCCCTCGTCGCGGCGTGGCGCGTCGCGCCGCGGCTCGTCCGTGTGCGCGGGGCGTGCGTCTTCGTGTCGGCGGCGCGGTGGCTTCATCTCTGTTCGTCGCGGCGGCGCAGGGCGAAGTGGCGCAGCAGCCGGGAGTAGCGCGTGAACTGCGCCTCGTTCGAGACGCTCATGACCGCCTCGGTGCTGACGCGCCCCGGCCCCGCGCGGCGCACGCCGCCCGCCTCCCTGTGCTCGGCCGGCGACCACGCGAACTGCAACAGGTGGCGCACGCGCCTGTAAGAGTCGTCGAACGCGGCGCGCGGCGCGCGCGCGCGAAACTCCTCGACGAGACGCGCGAAGTTCTCCGACGCGAGCAGGCTCTTGCGCGCGCCGAGGCACGAGTAGTCGAAGCCCTCGGCCAGCACGCGCCAGCCCGCGGGCGCGTCGGCGAAATGGAGATCGACTACGCCCTCGTCTTCCACCAGCTCGCGCGACTCGACGATCTCGCTCGCGGCCCGGCGCTTCAGACGCTCCTCGACCTCGATCCTCTTCTTGAAGATGCGCCCGACCACGATCAGAATGACGCCGGCCCACGACGCGCTTCGCGACTCGCCGCCGACGCCGCTCAAGCCCGTGACGCCCTCCGCGTCGAATTCGATTTTGCGCACGCGCCGCGGCGGCTCCGTCTCGACCGCCAGGTCTTCGTCGGCGACGATCTCGACGCCGAGCCCCAACGCCGTCAGCCTGCGTTCGAGCAGCTCCATCTCCTCGCGCTCGCCGGTGCGCGCGAGCGGCAGGGCCGTTCGCGCCGCAATCATCTCGCCCAACTGATCGGGGTTGAGCCGCGCCAGCGACGCCGCCTCCGCGAGCGCGCCGGCGCGCCCGTGAGAGCCTTCGCCGCCCGGCGCGAGCACGACGTTGAATCCGCGCTCCCACTCTTCGAGCGGCTTCAAAGCGGGGCGACGACGATCTTCGCCGCCCCCGACCGCGGGCAGCGCCGCGCCGCAGTAGAGACACTTCATCCGCGTCGGCGGGCTCGCGCGCCCGCAACGCTCGCACGCGATCATCTCGTCACGTTTGAACGCGCGCCGGTCGGTCGCGTCCGCCGCCGCGTCGCCGCCGAACAACTCTTCCTCTTCTAATCCCAAAGCTTCCCCTCGGTTGGTCGCGGGCGAATAACTCTCGGCGTGGATTATACGACGCGCAAGCCCCTTTTCCATCAGGACGACGAACCGCCACGGGCGAGGCGGACGGCTCCGATCAGGGCGAAGGGCCGCGCCCGCCGGGAGCCGCGTGCCGCCCGCGCGCGGCGTTGAAGTATGGCGGCGTTGAAGTATAATCGCGCCGGACTTCCCCCAACTCTCTTCGGCAACCAGCTTGATGCACGGCGCACGATCCGACCACAGCCTTCGCGCGCGCTCGCGCGCTACGCGACTCGCGCTCGCACTCTGCGCGCTCGCGCTCGCACTGCTCTCCGGCGCGTGCGCCGCCGCGCCGAGCCCAGACCCCGCGCGCCCGCGCGCGGACGAGCCGCCCTACCCCGTCCTGCTCGCGTCGGACAAAGATCGGAGCGAGCGCGCCCTCAACGCGTGGGCGGCGCTCGCGCGCGACGCCGGCGTCGCCGCCAACCCGCCCGCGCCAGAGCTTGAGCCCGCGACGGCGACGCTGCGCGCGCTCCCCGCCGCGCCGCCCGCCGTCACCTTGCGTCTGCCGCTCGTCGAGATCAAAGACGGCGATAAGGAGAGCGCGGACGAGGCGACGCGCGAATCTCTTCGCCGCTTCATCGCGGGCGCGCGCGATCTGCTCGGCGTCACGACGGAAGACCTCTCACTCGTCGAAGTCCGCGACGACGCGGGCGCGCGCGTCGCGCGCTACCAGCAGAAGCCATTCCCCTTCCCCCTGCGCGGCGGCTACGGTCGGGTCGAAATCCGCTTCGCGCCCGACCGCACGGTGCTTGCGCTCTCAAGCACCGCCCTCCCCGACACCGAGCGCCTCTCCCGCGCCCTCGCCGCCGCGCGCGCGCGCGCCATCTCGGCCGACGATGTCGTCAAGCGACTCGCCGGTCGCGCCTTCAACGTCACGGCGGGATCGGGCGCGTCGCAGACCTACACGGTCGCGGCGGGCGAGCGCGTAGAGGCGCGCGAACTGGTCGTCTACCCGGTCACGCGCGCGGGCGATCCCGACACCCTGGAGCTGCGCCTCGCGTGGGAGACGGCGGTCGGGCTCGGCGGCGGGGTGCTCGCCTACGTCGACGCCGTGACGGGCGACGTGCTCGCCGCGGCGCAATCGTCACAGGCGGCGCGACAGTGAAAACGCGCGCGGCGACTTGACCAAGCGCGCCCGGCGGCGGCATCCTGTTAATCACTTCAGGGCTATGAAACTTCAGACTATAACAATTCACGATACGGAGCGGCTCTTTGCATGCAACACTTTGATCCGACGAATAATCTCTCCTGGCAGTTCGGCTTCAGGGGGCGGGTCGCGGTCTTCATAGACGGCAACAACCTCTTCCACGCGGCGCGCTTCCACAACATCGACATCGACTACAACAAGCTCCTGCGCGTGTTGCTCGGTGACGGGCGACTGCTGCGCGCCTTCTTCTACACGGGCGTGGACGTGGGCGCGGAGCGGCAGCAGGGCTTCCTCCTCTGGATGCGCCGCAACGGCTTCCGCGTCATCCACAAGGAGCTGAAGACTTTCTACGACGGCACGCGCAAGGCCAACCTCGACGTCGAGATCGCCGTCGACATGCTGAGCTTAGCCGGTCGCTACGACACGGCGGTGCTCGTCAGCGGCGACGAGGATTTCGTCTACGCCGTCAACGCCGTCGCCTACAAGGGCTGCCGCGTCGAGGTCGCGGGCTTCCGCTCCAACACCGCGCCGAAGCTCATCGACGTGGCTGACTACTTCATCGATCTCGGCGAGATCGCCGAGAAGGTGCGCAAGGAGACCAGCCACGCGCACCGCTACTACGAGAACCACGCGCACGACGACGCGCACGCCAACACCCAGCCGCGCCATAGCGGCGGCGGCGGCACGCCCCCCGGTTACGCCGAGCAGCGCGCGCCCGCACCCCCGGCCACCGAACCCTCCCTCGCCGTCGCGCTCGAAGGTGAAGACGACGAGCGCATCCCCTTAGAGTCCGCGTCGGATTTCATCCGCGTCACGGACGACCAGTGAAAAGCCGTGACGGGTGACAGGTGACAAGTGACAAGCAAAGCTGATGGCTGTTTTGCCCGTCACTTGTCACCTGTCACCCGTCACGTGATTAGCCATGAAACTTTTCAGCGTCGATGAGGCTAACGCGCTACTGCCGGACGTGCGGCGGATCGTCGGCGCGATTGCACGCGCGCACGGGCGCGTCGCCGCCTCGCAGGACGGCTCGCGGCTCGCCGCCGAAGGCGCGAAGGCGGGCGGCGGCTTCATGCCGGGAGGCGCCGAGTACGTGCGCGCCCTGCTGCGTCTGGCCGAGAGCGTGGGCGAGCTTGAGACGCTCGGCGTGCAGCTCAAAGACTACGAGCGCGGGCTCATCGACTTCCCCACCATGCGCGACGGCCGCGTCGTGCTGCTCTGCTGGCAGTTGGGCGAGGGCAACCGGATCGAGTGGTGGCACGACGTTGACGCAGGCTTCGCCGGTCGGCAGCCGCTCTGATAAGGGATGAGGGATGAGGGATGAATTAAGTGTCTTGATCTGAAATCTCATCTCGCCCTTGCGTCACCGCGTCTCACCTTACTGATCTGCTTCGCCTCATCCTTCATCCTTCATCCCTCCGCCCTCAGCATTCCGCCCTCCGCCCTCGACTATCTTGTGTCCTCCCGCCGACCAAATACAGCGGCTAGTATCTTTTCTGGTTGACGAGTTAAAGTAACCTCTGATAGCATCCGCCGCGACTCCGCTAAGGGCTTGGGTTTACCGGCAGCGCCTCTGTCTCCCCCAAGGATCAGAATTTGAGATTTTAGATGGAGCCTTCGACTGTTATGCAGTGTGCGGCGTGCCTCGCGGTCTACGACAGTGCCGTCCGAGACTGTCCGACTTGCCAGACGCCTCTCGACGACGCCGGTCAGACCACCCTTCAGTCCGCCCAGTCCGCCGAAGATAGCTTTATGAACACTTCGACTTGCCCCGAGACGACGACCGACGCGCCCCCGAACGAGTTAGCCGGCGCGCCCGCCGCCGCCGTCACCTCGACGCTCATCGAGTTCCCCGGCGCGGGTCGCGCCAACCGCCCGCAGTGGCGCAAGGAACTGAGCGAGCGCGTGCGCGAGATTCAGCAGCGCCGCGCCTCGGAGGCCGCGCGCGAAGTTGAAGAGCCGGGGTACGCGCCTAGTCCGACCCAGCAGGCGGAAGCCGGGGCCGCTCCGCTCGGGCTCGTCCCGCAGCCGGAGACGCCGGAGTTGAACCCGCTCGTCGCCAAAGCCCTCGAACGCATCGAGCGCGCGCGGCAACCGCAGGCCATGCCGCGAACGCACGCGCGCGGCGGCGGCGCGGCGACCGCGGCGATAGTCCGACCGGCCGAGGAGAGCTATCACGCGCCCGCGCCGGCGCGCACTCCTCCCGCGGAAGCGCAGATGCCCGCGCCGACCGATCCGCAGCCCGCCGCCGAGGCTCTTCAGACCACAGCCGAGAGCGTCGAGCAGGCGGCCGAACCCGCGCGCGCGACCACGCTCGTAGTCGTGCCGACGCCCGTCGTCGTGCCGCCGCCCGCGAACGACATCAACGAGGCGGACGCTCTCATCAAAGAGGCCCTCAGCAGGCCGCGGCCGCGCCGACACCTCGCGCAGATCGCCGACGACGCCCTGCTCGCCCGCCGCGAAGCGGCGAGTCTGCCGCACGCAGATGTGCCCGCCGAGGGGTTGAGGAATGTCGCCCCGATCCCGCGCCGCGTGGCGGCGGGCGTCATCGATCTCTTGATCGTCGCCTTCGCCACGTCGCCCTTCGCCGCGATCATGGAGCTGACGAGCGGCAACTGGAACGACCTGCGCGTCGCCGGTTCGCTCGCGGGCGTCGTCGTCGTCATCATGTTCGTCTACCTGACCGCCTCGGTCGCGCTCACGGGGCGGACGTGGGGCATGGCGCTCGTCTCGCTGCGCGCGGCTGACGCGCGTAGCGGGCTCATCCCTTCGGCGGGACAGTGCGCGCGACGCGCCGCCGCCTACATGCTCACGCTCGCCACGCTCGGCGTCGGGCTCCTCCCCGCGCTCTTCGGCGACGAGCGCCGCGCCGCGCACGACCGCCTCTCCGGGACAATCGTCGTCAACGCCGACTGACGACGCGCGCGCGCGACACGCTCACGAGCCGTCAGCAAGAATTTCTGTGCCCCGCGCGTCGACGCGCGGGGCACTTCTGTTTCTGTCTGTTTCTGTCCGTTGTCCGTGGTCGGTTGTTTGCTTTTGGCGACCGACCCTTTACCTTTAGCACGACGCTCGATAGCGACGAGCAACGGACAACTGACCACGGACAACGGACTACTGGCTGCCTCCCATGAACGACCGACTTCTCGCGCTGATCGTTGAAGAGCTTGCGGCGGAGCTTCGCGGGCGCGCACTCGGCAAAGTGTGGCAGCTCTCGCGCCCCGCCCTCGCCGCGGACTTCCGCGGCGGCGGCGGTCGCACGCTGTTCGTCTCGGTCGATCCCTCGATGCCGCGCCTCTACCTCAGCTCGCAGAAACTGCGCGAGCTTGAAAAGCAGTCGCTCCCGCCGTCGAACTTCGTCCTCACATTACGCAAGCGGCTCGCCGGCGCGCCCCTGCGCTCGGTCGCGAAGGACGAGGGCGAGCGCGTCGTGCGCTTCGCGTTCGAGACGTGGGATGAAGCGGGCGCGGCGGGCGAGTCCACGCTCGTCGCGCAGCTCACGGGTCGCTCGTCGAACCTGCTCCTGCTCGACGAGGGCGGCCACATCGTCGACGCCTTAAGACCGCCGCGTGGAGCGGGCCAGGAGATCGGCGAGGCTTACCAGCCGCCCCCGCGCAGCTCCGCCGAGCGAGCGCCGGATGAGCACGCGGGCGGCTCGTCGCCGGACGAGGCGGCGGCGACGATCCCGCGCGGCTCCTTCCCGACGCTCTCGGCCGCGCTCGAAGCTAACTACCTGCGGCTCGGAGACGCGCGCGATTTCGACGCGCGCGTCTCGTCGCTCAGAGCGCGGCTGCGTCAGGAGATCGAACGGCGGCGCAAGCTCGAACGCAATCTTGAGAAGGATTCGCTCGCGCACGGCGACGCCGAGGAACACAGGCGCGCGGGCGATCTGCTGCTCGCCAACCTCTCGACCGCCGAGCGCGCCGGCTCGCGCGTGCGCCTCACGGACTACTTCGCCGAGGGCGCGCCGACCGTCGAGCTTGAGATCGACGAGAACGCCACCTTGCAGGAGGAAGCCGCGCGCCGCTTCGCGCGCTACTCGCGCGCCAAGCGCGCCGCGCAGGAGATCACGCGACGCCGCGAAGAGCTGCGCGCCGAACTCTCGGCGCTCGAAGCGAGACGCGAGGAGCTTGAGCGCGCCTCAGCCGAGCGCGACGCGGGCGCGCTCGCCGCGTTCGAGTCGAAGCAGCCGAAGGCGAAGGGCGCGGGGCATGGCGGCACGGCGCAAGGCGTCGCGTCGCACGATGGCGCGCGCGAGAAGAAGACGAAAAAGAGAGGCGACGGTGAGTCGTCGGCGAGGGTGCGCCGCTACCGCTCCTCGGACGGCTACGAAATCCTCGTCGGTCGCGCCGCGCGCGATAACGACGAGCTGACCTTCCGCGTCGCGCGCTCGCACGATCTGTGGCTGCACGCCGCAGACTACCCCGGCTCGCACGTCGTCGTGCGCGCGCGCGGGCGCGACGACGAAGTGCCGCACCGCACCCTCGTCGAGGCCGCGCAGCTCGCCGCGCACTTCAGCCAGGCGAAGCGCGACGCGAAGGTCGCCGTCCACCACACGCGCCGCAAGTTCGTCTCGAAGATGAAGGGAGCGGCGCCGGGACTCGTCCGCCTCGCGAGCTTCCGCACGATCCTCGTCGAGCCGCGCGAGGCGGTCGAAAGGATTTAACTCACGCAAAGGCGCGAAGGAAGGCGCAAAGTCGCAAGGTCGCGTCGCACGTCCCCGACCTTGCGACTTTGCGCCTTTGCGTGAGAATCCTTATCTCTCCGCAAACTTCACTTTGCAAAAGCCGCACATTTTCGCCATCCGAACGGGCTACGCTGTGCGTAAATCTGTCCGGGATCAGCATACAGATACATGAGCACAAATTTCATCGAGCCCCTGGGGAAGCTGGCTTCAGAGTTTTTCGACCAAGTTACCGACACGCTCGTGGGCAAAGCCTCGACCCTGCGCGACGGCACGGAGCACGCGGGCGTCGAACTGCCGCGCGACCTCTACGCGCACGCCAACGCGCAGACCGAGTGGTGGTACTACACGGGTCACATGCAGACCACGCGGGGCCGCCGCTTCGGCTTCGAGCTGGTCTTCTTCAAGCGGCGCACCGACCTCGACCGCTTCGGCGTCGTGCCCCTGCGACTGATCGCGAACCCGCTCTACCTCGCGCACTTCGCCCTCACGGACGAGTCGGGCGGGCGTTTCCGCTACGACCACCGCAAGAGCGCGAACAACCCCTTCGATCTGCCGGCGGCGGCGAGCGCGCGCCGCTACTTCCTGAAGCTCGGCGACTGGACGGTGCGCGAGGCGCACGGCGTGCACCTGCTGCGCGCCACGCTCGGCGGCGACCTCGTCTTCGAGGCTGCGCTCAAGCCCGCCAAGCCCGCGGCGCTCAACGGACACGAAGGTGTCGGCGTCAGCTTCAAGGACGCGGGCGAGGCGTCGCGATACTTTTCTTACACGCGCATGGCGGCGGAGGGCGACATCACGTGGGGCGGCGAGACGGAACGCTTCACGGGCGAGGCGTGGATGGATCGGGAGTTCGGCACCTGGCGCACGACCGAGAATCAAAAGGGCTGGGACTGGTTTAGCGTCCAACTCGCAACGGGCGCGGAGCTGATGGTCTACCACATCCGCGACGCGCAGAATCGCCCCTCGCCTTTTTCGAGCGGCACGTTCGTCGACGCCGAGGGCAAGGCGACGCACCTCGCGCGCGAAGATTTCCAACTCGAAGCGACCGCGCACTGGCGGAGCCCGCACACCGGCGCGACGTACCCCGGCGGCTGGAACGTGCGCGTGCCGCGATTCGGCATCGACCTCTCCGTCACGCCGGTCATCAAGGATCAGGAACTCGACACGCGCGGCACGACGATGATCGTCTACTGGGAGGGCGCGTGCACGGTCGCGGGTCGCCACGGCGACGCCGACACCGAGGGGCGAGCCTACGTCGAGCTTGTCGGCTACGACCGCTCGCACGAGTCGCCGTCGATCACGTCGTTCCTCTTCGGCCCCGCGCTCGACCGGGGCTGGCGCAGCATCTTCGGCTAGCGTCGCGCGCTCGTCGGCGGAACAACGACGCCGCGCGCCGCGTTTGACCTTGCCGGTACGTCCTCGCGCCAGCGACAGCCGGAGGTGTCATGCCAGATGTCATCAGCGACGCCCAGGAGGTAACGCCCGAATGGTTAACCGATACGCTCCACCGGCGGGGTTTTCTTTCGGGCGGGCACGTGACGCGCGTCTCCGTGCCTTTAACGCGCACGCTCTTCGTCTCAGTCGTCTCGCACCTCCGCGTCGAATACTCGCCCGACGCGAGTCGGGACGCGCCCGCGCGGCTGTTCCTGAAACTCTCGAACCCGAAATCCGCGCCCGACGCGCCGCGCGAAGAGCCGCCCGAGGAGATCGCCTTCTACGAACGGATCGCGCCCGCCACGCCCGACGCCCCCGTGCCGCGCCGCTACGACGCCGCCTACTCGCGCGCGACGGGACGCTCACACCTCCTGCTCGAAGACCTCTCCGAGACGCACTATCACCCGCCCGTCCCACTCCCGCCGACGCTCGCCGAGTGTGAACGGGCGGTCGATTGCCTCGCGCGCTTTCACGCGCACTGGTGGGAGCACCCTCGACTCGGCGCGGGCGTCGGGCGTCTGCTCGACGACGCGGGGATAGCGGAGCTTGCCCGCGCCACCGCCGCACGCTTCGCCGCATTCGCCGACTTCGCGGGCGAGAGTTTGTCCGTCGCACGCCGCGAGGTGATCGAGCGCGTCATCGACACGTTCCCGCGCCCGTGGGTGCGTCTGAAGAGCGCGCGGGGGCTGACGCTCACGCACGGCGACGCGCACACCTGGAACTTCCTCTTCCCCCGCGCGCCGGACGCGGGGCGCGTCTACCTCATCGACTGGCAGTTGTGGCACCCGCACATCGGCGCGCGCGATCTCGCCTTCATGATGACGATCTTCTGGTATCCTGAGCGGCGCGCGCGGATGGAGTCGCCGCTGCTTCGTCGTTACCACGAGAAGCTGATCGAGGGCGGCGTCAGCGGCTACGGGTGGGACGAGTGCTGGGACGACTACCGCTGGTCGGCCGTCAGAAACATCTTCATCCCGCTCATCCAGTGGTCGCGCGACATGGGCGCGTGGTACTGGTGGTCGAACTTCGAGCGCGCGATGCTCGCCTTCGAGGACTTGCGCTGCGTCGAACTGATCGAGGACTAACCGACCGAAATGACAGCTAAACGCGACGAACACGCAGACACTTCGGCGGAGCTTTTCGCACGCGCCGTCGAGCTGATGCCCGGCGGGGTGAATTCGCCCGTGCGCGCCTTCCGCGGCGTCGGCGGCACGCCCCGCTTCATCCGCGAGGCGAAGGGCGCGACCATGACCGACGTGGACGGTCGCACCTACATCGACTACGTCGGCTCGTGGGGGCCGATGATCCTCGGCCACGCCGACCCGGAAGTGATCGACGCGCTGCGCGACGCGCTCTCGCGCGGGACGAGCTACGGTGCGCCGACCGGGCTTGAGATCGAGATCGCGGAAGAGATCGTGGAGGCCGTGCCGTCCGTCGAGATGGTGCGGATGGTGAACAGCGGGACGGAGGCGACGATGTCGGCGCTGCGCCTCGCGCGCGGGGCGACCGGGCGGGCGAAGATCGTCAAGTTCGAGGGCTGCTACCACGGGCACGGCGACAGCCTGCTGGTGAAGGCCGGATCGGGCGTCGCCACGCTGGGTTTGCCCGACAGCCCCGGCGTCACCTCGGCGGTCGCGCTCAACACGATCACCGCGCCCTTCAACGACACCGCCGCGCTCGAACAGGTCTTCGACCGCCACGGCCGCGACATCTCGGCGGTCATCATCGAGCCCGTCGTCGGCAACATGGGCTGCGTCGCGCCGCGCGAGAATTATTTGCGCGAGGTGCGCGAGATCACGCGCAGGGCGGGCGCGCTGCTCATCTTCGACGAGGTGATGACCGGCTTCCGGCTCGCGCGCGGCGGCGCGCAGGAGCTTTACGACATCGCGCCCGACATCACGACGCTCGGCAAGATCGTCGGCGGCGGCCTCCCCGTCGGGGCCTACGGCGGCTCGCGCGAACTGATGAACCTCATCGCGCCCGCCGGCCCCGTCTACCAGGCGGGCACGCTCTCCGGCAACCCGCTCGCGATGACCGCCGGGCTCACCACGCTCAAACGCCTGCGCGACAAATCCGTCTACGAGCGACTCGAACGCGCCGGCGCGCGACTCACCGCCGGACTCTCGGAGGCCGCGCGCGAGACAGGCGTCGAGACCATGACGAACCGCGTCGGCTCGATGTTCACCGGCTTCTTCACGCGAGAGCCCGTCACCGACTGGGCGAGCGCGGCGCGCGCCGACCGCGACCTCTACGGCCAGTTCTTCCACGCCATGCTCGAAGAGGGCGTCTACCTCGCGCCCTCGCAGTTCGAGGCGGCGTTCATCAGCCTCGCGCACACCGACGAGTTGTTAGACCGCACGGTCGAAGCGGCGCGGAAGGCGTTCGCACGCTTAGTGAGTTGAGCGCAGAGCGTGTACGCGCCGCGCAATGCCAACGCATCCGTGATTGCGCGTCACTTCCGCAGTGGAAGACTAGTTCGACGGCTTAATCGGAATGAAGAAAAGTTATACAGCAGCAAGATTTGTTGCCTCGTTCCTCATGGTGCTGTACAGGTTCGGGAAGCTCAGCGGCGCACAATTTACCATCCTCGCCTCGGAGCTCGACAAGCCGATGGGCCATGTCAGCGGTTTCTGGCTGACCTGGTACTACTTCGGGTATTCACCCATTTACGGCAACCTCATCGGGATCGTGCAAGTCCTCGGCGGCATCTTGCTGATGTTTCGCAAGACCACCCTGCTCGGCAGCTGCATTCTTCTTCCCGTCGTCTCAAACATTATCCTCGTCGATGTCTTCTACGGGATAGACCCGGGCGCGCTGCTCGTCGCCCTCCTGATCGAAGTCGCTTTAATAATTAACCCAAGTTGCTAGATGAACGCCTTATCCAGAGCGAAGGCGATGACGAACATCGAGACCTTCAACAGAAAGCCGTCGAGCGTGACCGCATGAATGTGCTTCGGGAACAAGCTGGCGATCTGACTGAAGACGGTC
>DATLMC010000004.1:0-23322 GCA_035537435.1 Pyrinomonadaceae bacterium
GATCGAGCTGGTGAAGATCGCGCGCCCCGAAGACTCTTACGACGAACTCGAATCCCTCACGCGTAACGCCGAGCGCGTGCTCCAACTTTTAGGCTTGCACTACCGCGTCGTCGCGCTCTCGACGGGTGATCTCGGCTTCTCCGCCGCGAAGACCTACGACATCGAGGTCTGGCTGCCGTCGCAAGAGACGTACCGCGAAATCTCCTCGTGCTCGAACTGCGAGGCGTTCCAGGCGCGCCGCGCGCAGATACGCTTCCGCCGCGAGCCCAACGGCAAGCCCGAGTACGTCCACACGCTCAACGGCTCGGGTCTCGCCGTCGGTCGCACGTGGCTCGCGATCATCGAGAACTACCAGCAGGCGGACGGCACGATCCGCGTCCCAGAAGTTTTACAGCATTACATGAACGGGATGGAGAGGATTGACAGGTAAGAAGCAGTAGTCAGAGATCAGAGGATCAGAAAATTAGAGGATTAGAGGCAGCCGCGTTAGCGGCTGCAACGCGCACGCCATTCTGTTACTACTTTTCTCTTACTTGATCCGCAGATCGTAAGGCAGCATCGCCATCGTCTCGCCGCGGCGGACGTGCTCGAAGACGGAGAGGTAGCGCAGCGCGCGGCGCACGTCTTCGGGGAGGGCTTCGACGGCGGCGTTCTGCCTCTTCGCTTCGACCGTCGCCTCGTCGCCGCCCGTGCCGAAGATTTGATCGAGGAAGGTGCGCGGCGCGGGGAAGACGACGCGGCGCACGCCCCTGTCGGCGGGAATGTTGGCGAGTTGCTTGGCGACTTCGACGGCTCTATCAAGTCCGCCGAACTCGTCGACCAGTCCGCGCTCCTTCGCCTGCGTGCCCGTCCACACCCGGCCCTGCGCGACGGCGTCAACGTCCTTCACGTCCTTCTTGCGACCCTCGGCGACCTTCGGCAGAAAGTCGTTCCAGTAGAAATTGTTGAGCACCCCCTCGAACTTCTTGCGCTCGTCGTCGGTGAACTTCTCGGTCTCGCGGTACATCGCCGCGTACTTGCCGCGCGTGACGTACTCGTTGTTGACGCCGATCCAGTCGTAAAAGCCCTTCATCACGGGCTTGCCCGCGAAGACGCCGATGGAGCCGGTGACGGTCGAAGGCTCCGCGACGATGCGCGACGCGCCCACCGCGACGTAGTAGCCGCCCGACGCCGCCACGTCGCCCATCGAGACGACGACCGGCTTCTTCGCCTTAGCCGCCATGACCGCGTGCCAGATGATGTCGGAGGCGAAGCTCGTCCCGCCGGGGCTGTCCACGCGCAAGATTATCGCCTTGACGGTCTTGTCGTCGCCCGCGTCGCGCAGCGCCTTCGAGACCGTGTCGGAGCCGACCATCTGCTCGCCGAACGCGCCGCCGCCGGACGAGCTGCCCGATACGATCGCGCCCGAAGCGTAGATGATGGCGACGCGCTCGCCCTCGTTCATGTTCAGAGACTCCGGCGTGACGCGGCGGTACTGCCCCTCGCTCAGAAGGTTCAGCTTGTCCCCGTCCTTGTAGCCGAGCCGCTTCTTGAGATCGCCCTCGACCTCGTCGCGGTACTTCGCGTCGTCGATCAGGCCCAACTGTTTCGCGTCCGAAGCGCGCACCGGCGCGTTGTCTATGACGGCGCGCACGTCATCCTCCGACTTGCGGCGCGCGGCGGCGACCGTCGAGACGAAGCGCGCGTAGAAGTCGTCGAGCAGCGAGTCGAGCGCCTCGCGGTGCGCGTCCGTCATCTTCTTCTGCGTGTACTCTTCGGGCGCGGACTTGTACTTGCCGATCTGGTAGAAGTCCGGGTAGATGCCGAGCTTGTCGAGCGAGCCGCGCAAAGACATCACGTCCGCCGCGAGCCCGATGATCGCCAGCTCGCCGATGGGCGCGACGTAGACGCGGTCGCACGCGGTCGCGACGTAATACTCCTTGTTCGCGCCGTACTCCATGAAGGCGTAGACGGGCTTGCCCGACGCGCGGAAGTCGGCGAGCGCGCCGCGCAGCTCCTCGGCCTTGCCCCAGCCCGAAGTGATGATGTCGATGTCGAGCAGCACCGCGCCGACGCGCTTGTCCGTCTTCGCCTTCCGCAGTTGCAGGAGCAGACCAGAGAGCGAGCGCTCGTCGCGACCGAGGAAGCGGTTCATCGGGTCTTCCGCCACGTAGTCGGGGAGCGAGCCGCCGATGTTCAAGACGAGGACGCTGTTGTTCTTCACGTCCGGCTCGTCGTTGAGCGCGGAGTAGACGAGCGCGAAGAAGACTGCGAGGACGACGGCGAGCGCGACGAGGACGGCCGCGATCCAGAGGACGGTCTTACCTGTGCGTGACATTGCCATAATAATGCGACGAGAACCCGCGATGAAAGTTTACGCCCGCGACTCCTACGGGGCGAGTTCGCGGGCTCCGGTGTGTTTACGCGCGGCGGGGTGAAAAGTTCTCACGCGGGCGGACGGTCAGCGCGGGGCTTCGTCCAATCGCGCGCCGCGCCGGCCCCTCGGCCGTACTTCTCTTTACTATGCTAACGCGCCGTCGGCACAACGAACTTAACTCGCGGCTCCTTTCACGATCCATCCCCCGCCCACGACCTCGTCGCCGCGGTAGAAGACGGTCGCCTGCCCCGGCGTGATCGCGCGCTGCGGCGCGTCGAACGTGACGCGCGCGCGCCGCCCGCCCGTCGCTTCAATCGTCGCGGGCGCGGCTTCGTGGCGGTAGCGCACGCGCACTTCGGCGCGCACCGGCTCGCGCGGCTCGTCGAACGCGATCCAGTTCGTGCCCGCCGCCTCGAACTCGCGGCTCAACAACTCCTCCTCGCCGCCGACGACGACGCGATTGCGGCGCGCGTCGATCTGCACGACGTAGAGCGGTCGCTCCGCCGCCACGCCTAAGCCCCGGCGCTGCCCGACCGTGTAGCGATGGACGCCCGCGTGAGAGCCCACGTTGCGCCCGCCCGCGTCCACGATCTCGCCCGCGCCCGGCGTCTCTTGAGCGCGATTCTCGGCGTCGAGGTAGCGGTCGATGAAGCCCGCGTAGTCGCCGTCGGGCACGAAGCAGATCTCCTGCGACTCCGCCTTCTCCGCGACGGCGAGCCCGCGCGCGCGCGCCAGGTCGCGCACTTCCGGTTTCGACATCCCGCCGAGCGGGAACATCACGCGCGAGAGCTGCTCTTGCGTCAGCTCCCAGAGGAAGTAGGTCTGATCCTTGCGCGCGTCGAGCCCGCGCAGAAGTTTGTAACGATTCGTCGCCCCGTCGAACTCGACGCGCGCGTAGTGCCCCGTCGCCACCTTCTCGCAGCCCAGACTCTGGGCCAGCCTGTCGAGCGACGCGAACTTGAGGCGGCTGTTGCAGGCGACGCACGGGATCGGCGTCTCGCCGTCCAGGTAGCTCCGGACGAACGGCTCGACCACGTCGCGCTCGAAGTCCTTTTCGAGGTTGAGGACGTAGAACGGGAAGCCCAGCTCTTCGGCCACTCGGCGCGCGTCATAAACGTCGTCGAGCGAGCAGCAGCGCGAGGGCAACGGCTCGCCGTGCTCGTCCAGGTTCAACCCCCGGCGCTGGTTCCACAACTGCATCGTGAAGCCGACGAGGTCGTGCCCCGCCGCCTTCAAAGCCGCCGCCGCCGCCGAGCTGTCGACGCCGCCGCTCATTGCCACCGCGATCTTCATTTCACTTAAAACTCGCAAAAAACGCCGGTTTGCCGCCCTTTCGCGGCGAATGTTAAGATGACCCGCACAGTCGAAATTTGCCCGGGCGCGCGAAAGTTTAAGGATACCCGAAACGGCTCCCAACGTCAGCCCGATGGAGTTACCCACTTGGGAGCCGGCCCAGAAACTTATGCCTGAAAGAGCCATCGAAGAGTACGTCGTCACGGACGAGCCCTACTACCTCGCGGTCGGTCAGGAGGTCGAGCTGTTCGGGGCGGCGCACGCCGCGCGGCTGCCCGTGATGCTCAAGGGTCCGACGGGCTGCGGCAAGACGCGCTTCGTCGAGCACATGGCGTGGCGGCTGCGCCGCCCGCTCATCACCGTCGCGTGCCACGAGGATCTGTCGGCCACCGACCTGGTGGGCCGCTTCCTGCTCGAAGGCGAGGAGACCGTCTGGCACGACGGGCCACTCACCGCCGCCGTGCGCAACGGCGCGATCTGCTATCTCGACGAGGTGGTCGAGGCGCGCAAGGACACGGTCGTCATCATCCACCCGCTCACGGACGACCGGAGGCGTCTGCCCATCGAGAAACGCGGCACCATCGTCGACGCGCCCGACGACTTCATGCTCGTCGTCTCCTACAACCCCGGCTACCAGTCGATCCTGAAAGACCTCAAGCAGTCCACGCGCCAGCGCTTCGTCTCGCTGGAGTTCGACTACCCGCCCGCCCAGCTCGAAATCGAGATCGTCGCGCGCGAGGGCGGCGTGGACGAGCAGACGGCGCGCGACCTCGTCCAGATCGGGCAGAAGGTCAGGAACCTGCGCGGGCACGGGCTCGAAGAGGGCGTCTCGACGCGCCTCCTCATCTACGCCGCGCAGATGATCGCCCGCGGCATCGCACCCACCTCCGCCGCCGAGGTCGCCCTCTGCTCGCCCATCACCGACGACCGCGACCTGCAACGCAGCATCCGCGAGATCGTCACGACGGTGATCTAAAATCGGTTTTAGGTCGAGTAATAAAGTTTTGCCATGACGAAAAGAGTATCCGCCATATCTATCCAGGCGTTGAAGGAAGCTCTATGCTCTATTTATTGGTACAAAAAAGACCTACGAAGTTTCCTCAATAATTGCGTTTCAGATAGAGGAATTATCAGTAGAACAGATTGGCAGGCTTATAAACGCCAAATTGTTTCTGACATTGTCGATTACTTGTGTGCGAATCAAGATAAGTATTTCGACGATATCCAAAGATTATTTCATGAAATAGCCAAGATGGAGAGCTTTCGACATCTTGAAGAATTAGAAGACGGTAAGCAAAAAGCAGAGAAAGCAAAGAAAGCTGTTGCTGATTTACGACGATTAGTCCTAACTCACGATGAAGTTGTTGATGAAGAAAAGCTAGTACTGGAGAGGCGATCTAAAGCAGCAGAACGGATTCAAAATAGCCAAGCGATTTCAGAACATCTAAATGATATACGCTCTCGATATATGTCTTTAGTAACATCCACGGAGACAAACAAACGTGGATTTGATTTAGAGAAAATTTTATATGACCTCTTCGAGCTTTTTGATTTAGACCCCAAGGCATCTTTTAGGAATAGAGGAGAACAGATTGATGGTGCTTTCACGTTAGAGGGCACGGATTACCTGTTTGAAGCCAAGTGGCAGAAGAGTCCGGCAGATATCCAAGATTTGGATGCTTTTTCGGGGAAGGTTCAGCGGAAACTTGATAACACTTTAGGTCTCTTTCTATCTATTAACGATTTTTCGCCTGATGCTGTAGCAGCTCATTCCACAAGTCGTCGCGTAACTATTCTCATGACTGGAGCAGACCTCATGGCGGTTTTGGAGGGAAGAATAGATTTCGTCACTCTTCTGCAAAGGAAGAGGAGACATGCCTCACAAACCGGAAATATTTTGCTCAGAATATACGAGATGACTGACTAAGTTTACACATGACAAACGAACTCAGTACACACTACCTGCAAGACGCGCTGAAGGTCTTCCGCAACTACAAGAAGCTCGGCGACGGCGCGATCCGGCAGTTGGCGGACGAGGAGTTGTTCCGCGCGCTCGACCCGGAGATGAACAGCGTCGCGCTCAACGTCAAGCACATGGCGGGCAACATGCGCTCGCGCTGGACGGACTTTCTGACGACGGACGGCGAGAAGCCCGACCGCGACCGCGATTCCGAGTTCGTGCTCGGCGAGGGCACGACGCGCGAGGACGTGTTGCGCTGGTGGGAGGAGGGCTGGCGCGTGGTCTTCTCGGCGGTCGAGCCTTTGCGCGGCGAAGACCTCTCGCGCGAGGTGACGATCCGCGGCGAGCCGCACACCGTTCTGATGGCGATCAACCGGCAGCTCGCGCACTACGCCTACCACACGGGGCAGATCGTCTTCCTCGCGAAGCACTTCAAGTCTGAGGCGTGGCAGTCGCTGAGCATCCCGCGCAACCGTTCGGCGCAGTTCAACCGCTCGATGGCAGAGCGCGAGACGAAGTAACGGATGGGCGAGCGGGAAGAACTCTCCGATCCGGAAGGCCGGGGCGGCGCGCGCTCGGTCGAGGAGACGATCAGCGAGCGGCTGGGCGAGGGCGTCGGCGCGGCGGAGCGCCAGACGTTCGCACGGCTCGCGCGAGAGATCGGGGGCCTGCCGGCGGATCGCGCGCGCGTGGTGCTGGAGTTGAGCGCGCAGCTCGCGCCGCTCAGTCTGCGCGCGTGCGCGGAGTTCGTGCGCGCGGCCCCGCGGGCGGCGCGGCTGCTCGACGCCGAAGACTTGCGCGCTTGGGGCGAGCTGGGCAGGCGGCTCGCGATGGCCGACACGGAGACGGGCGCGCAGTTCTTCGCCGCGGGCGCGCAGGGGCTGGCGGAAGTCCCGGCGCAGGCGCGCGCGCTGCTGCTGCAAGTCTGCGCGCGGCAGATGACGCTCTCGACCTCCATCGCGGTCGAGACCTTCCGGCACGCGGGCGCGGTCGCCGCCGCGGTGCGCGACGCCGCGCTGCTCGCCTCCGCCTTCCGCATCGCCGTCGAGATCGCGCGCCGCTCCGCGCGCCACAGCGCCGACTTCCTCAGCGCAGTCCCGACAGTCTTCTCACACTTCGAGAAAAATTTCGACGCGGCGGGCGCGGCGACGGTCGCGCTGGAGTCCGTCCGCGTGGTCGAGGTCTTCGCCGGGCGCGCGGGCGGCATGGCGTCGGACGCCTGGGCGGCCCTGCCGGAAGCGACGAGCGGGCTCACGGCCGAGCAGTCGGTCGAGCTGCTGCGCGCGGCGGAAGGCTTTCTAGAGCGCGGCGGCGCGGCGGCGCTGCACGTGCTGGTCGCGGGCGGCGAGGTGTTGCGGCTCGCGCCGGAAGTGTTCGGCGGGTGGGCGGAGCTGGCGCGCGCCGTCGCCGAGCAGGGCAACGCCGCGCTCGTCGCGGTCGCGCGCGCGTCGCCGGATTTCTTCCGCGCGCTGGAGCGTCGCGCCGGGCGCGGCCGCGCGACGGAACTCTCTCGCCGCGTCGTTGCGGTCGTCACGGAGGTGGCGCGCGCCGACGCGGAAGCCGCGATCTCGTGTCTCAGGAGCGCGCCCGCGGCGCTGGCGGCGGCGACCGTCGGGCAGTTCGAGCGTTGGGCGCGCGAGGGGCTCACGCAGCCGCGCACCGACGCGCGCGCGCGCCGCAGCTACTACGCGCTCGAAACGCGGCGCAGCAACGACGCGCTGCGCGGCGGCGACTCGCCAGCCGGCCTCGCGCTCGCGGACGTGGCGCAGACCCTGCGCTTCTACGTCGAGGGCCTGACGGGTCGCGCCGTGGACGTGGCCGCCCTCGCCGCCGTCCCGCACGAGGCGCGCATCAATGACGGGCGCACGATCCAACTGCCCGGCGTGGTCTCGGAGTTCGCCGACGACGCGCTCAACTTCCGACTCTACAAAGTGCTCGCCGCGCACGCCGCCGGTCAGATCGAGTTCGGCACGCACGCGCGGATCGGCGGGGGCGACTCCGGGCCGCAAATCGACCACGCGCTGCGCGCCGCGTTCGACTCCCTCGCGGGCCTCTACGATCCGCTGAACCTCGACGCGCGCGACGCCTTCGCGCTCGACGGCTACATCAACGATCCGTCGACCTCAGAGCGCGCGCTCTCGCCGGAGGAAGAAGCGCGCCGCGCGAGAATAGAGCGGGAGCGGCGCGCGCCGACGCCCGAAGCCGACTACCGCAACGCGCTGGCGCTCTTCCCGCTGCCCGACCTCGCCGCGCGCGTCTTCTCGACTTTAGAGAACGCCCGCATCGACCGCCGCCTGCGCCACGCCTACCGCGGGCTCGCGCGCGATCTCGATCTCGTCCGCGCGCACCTCCGTGCGCGCCGGCCGCCCGTCGCCTCGATGCCCTCCGCGCTCGTCCCCTTCGAACTGCTCTTCCAGATCGCGCTCTGCGGCGGCGCGCTCGACGACGCGCGCACCTTCTACTCGCAGATCGTCTCGGAGATGGAAGTGATCGTCGCAGACTACCTGTCGAGCCCCGACTCGTCGGTCGCCGACACCCTGATGGCGACGGCGCGCGTCTACTCGCTCTTCCAGTCAATCGCCGAGGGCGAGTCGGAGCAGCAGACGACGCTCGGCGAGACGGACGGCGACGAGGGCGGCGCGGAGTCGGGGCTCGAACAGGAGCGCGAGCAAGAGTCGGGCGAGGAGGCCGAGCGCGAGCAGCAGGAGCGGCGCGCTCCCAAGCGGGACGCGCGCGAGCTGTTCAGCGCGTGGGCGAAGGCGAGCGAGCAGGAGGGCGACGCGGAGCAGTTGACGGGCGCGGAGCGATGGTCGCAGGCCGAGACCTTCGAGCACGAGCTGGAGCCGGACGAGACGGCCTACGAGTACGACGAGTGGGATCGCGATCTCTCGGACACGCGCACGGGCTGGTGCCGCGTCGTCGAGAAGAGCGGGCGGAGAGGCGATCGCAACTTCGTCGAGCTGACGCGCTCGCGCTACCGCGGCGTCATCTCCTCGATCCGGCACCAGTTCCAGTTGATGAAGCCGGAGAGCCTCGCGCGCATCAAGAACGAGCTGGACGGCGACGACTACGACCTCGACGCCGTCATCGACTACGTCGCCGACCGCAGGGCCGACGGCCGGCAGTCCGAACGACTCTACGTCAGGCGTCTGCGCCGCGAGCGCGACGTGGCGGTGGCGTTCCTGCTCGATCAGTCTTCGTCGACCGCGCGCACCATCGGCCGCCACCCCTTGCAGCCCTACACGCACCCCGGCCGCCGCATCATCGAGATCGAGAAGGAGGGGCTGGTCTTGATGAGCGAGGCGCTGGAGGCGGTCGGAGACGCCTACGCGATCTACGGCTTCACCTCGGAGGGGCGGCGCAACGTGAAGTTTTACGTCGTCAAAGAGTTCGGCGAGCGCTACACGGAAGAGACCGAGCGGCGCATCGGCGGCATCAACTACCAGCACAACACCCGCCTCGGGGCCGCCGTGCGCCACGCCGCCGCGCGCCTCGCCGCGCAGGACGCGCGCACGCGACTCCTGATCGTCCTCTCCGACGGACGCCCTTACGATCACGATTACGGCGACGCGCGCTACGCCCGCGAGGACACGCGCGCCGCACTCTCCGAGGCTCGCCTCTCCGGCGTCACCCCCTTCTGCATCACCATCGACCGCGACTCCGAGGCGGAGCTCCGCGACCTCTACGGCGAAGTCGGCTACACGATCATTGACGACGTACTAAGCTTGCCCGAACGGATGCCCGCGATCTACCGGCGTCTGACGACTTGAGGGCGGAATTTAGGTGTTAAGGCAAGGCTCTTTGGTCTATACTTTTCGGCAATGAGTCAGGCGACGAACACAGTGCCGCTATCCACGGATCAGGCGGGCGTCTTGCGCGTCGCGGGCACGCGCGTCTCGCTCGACTCGATCGTCTACGCCTTCGACGAAGGCGCGACGCCGGAAGAGATTGCCCAAGCCTACCCATCCCTCGATCTCGCCGCCATCTATTCCGTCATCGGCTACTACTTACAGAACCGCGCCGAGATAGAACAGTACCTCGGGCAAAGAAAAGTTCAGCGCGAAGCATTGAAAAGAGAGATTGAATCTCGCTTCGACCCTCACGGATTGCGCGAACGCCTCCTGGCCCGTAAGCAATAAGCCGTGCCGTAGTGTCATTCCCCTTTCGCAATTATGAATCATTGCGTAAACCCCAATTATGAATCATTGCGTAAACCCTCTGCTCGGCTTTGCCCACAGAGTCGAATCCTAAGCACAAAGTAAGAGTCTTGACCACGGAGGGTATCGTCCAAGAATATTTTTGAGCGGGTGCTGTGCGTGGCCCCTATCTCGTCATTCTATAGAGTGATGCCCTCCGTAAATAGAGAACTCGGATGTGCCGAAATGAAAACACGCCGGCAGTAGCCATACTTATGGCGGGTTTTCGTTGTTGCACATTTGCATCGAAGGAAATAGTTAGCGGTGCTCTTCGCAACTGACGAAGATTTCAACAATCGAATCTTGCGTGGGCTGCTACGCCGCAAACCCGCTCTAGACATCGTTCGCGTGCAGGACGCAGGTCTCATCGGCAAGACTGACCGTGAAGTGCTCGAATGGGCGGCGCGCGAGGGTCGTGTGTTGCTCACGCATGATGTGACGACGATGAAGCAGTATGTTGATGAACGTATCGCCGACGGATCGCCCATGCCCGGAGTCTTTGAAGTCAGTCAGCAGACCCCCATTGCCCAAGCCATCGAAGACATACTGCTCATAGCCGAATGCGGCCTCGAAGGTGAGTGGGAAGGTCAAATCAGATTCCTCCCGCTCCGATAGAAGTATCGACGACGCTCTCTTGTGCCGGGGAGAATGCCCGCGATCTACCGGCGTCTGACGACCTGAGCCACCGGTCAACCGAATAGTCGCACTTCCCCCTTACTTTCGTGACGCGCGGATGGGAGACTGCGCGCATACCAAGTTTCCGAGGAGGGGTGTGCATTCATGGCTGAAGAGAACAAGACGGGGCGCGACGAGCGCGGCGAACACATCAGGAAGCTCGCCGAGATGATCAGGGAGATCGATTTCGCGATGCTGACGACGGCCGAGGAGGACGGCTCCTTGCGCAGCCGCCCCATGTCCACGCAGCGGCGCGAGTTCGACGGCGACCTCTGGTTCTTCACGCGGGCGAGCGCGCCGAAGGTCGGCGAGATCGAGCGCGAGCACCAAGTCAATGTCTCATACGCCGCACCGCAAGATCAGCGCTACGTCTCGGTCTCCGGCCGCGCGACGGTCGTGCGCGACCGCGCGAAGATCGAGGAGCTGTGGTCGCCGGAGCTGAAGGCGTGGTTCCCCGGGGGGCTCGACGATCCGGACATCGCGCTGCTCAGAGTCGCGGTCGAGCGCGCCGAATACTGGGACTCGCCTTCGAGCGCGGTGATGCACGCCGTCGGCCTCGTCAAAGCCGTCGCGACGGGGCAGACCTACGAGCCGGGCGAGAACGAGAAGCTCGACCTGAGGAAGACGGCCGGGACGCAGGGTTAAACGCCCTCGCCCGTCTCATAAGCCGCACGCCGCGACGGGTTGGAAGGCTCGCGCGGCGTGCGGTAAAATTTTGCGGCAAGTCGGAGGGTTGGCAGAACGGCTATTGCACCAGTCTTGAAAACTGGCGCGCGAAAGCGCTTGGGGGTTCGAATCCCTCACCCTCCGTCGGTCTGATCCTGATTCACGAAGAGCCGCCCCCGCTCTGAACAGATCGCGGGCGGCTTTCGCCTTTACATCAGCGGGGGAATCAAGGGCGCCGACGGCTCGGCTGCTTAACAAGGTACAAAATATGATGTTGACGCATACGCGACTCGCGTTCTTCGAAACCTCGACGGAGCTGCTGAAACGCATCTGGGGCTACGCCAACCATCCCTTTCAGTTCGGCAACTTCTCCGTCTCGCTCTCGACGCTGCTACAGGGCGTCGGCGTGCTGCTCGCCGCCTACCTCGTCTCGCGCTACCTGCGCGCGTTCCTCACGCGTCGCTTCGCGCACAGCCGCCGCCTCGACGCCGGGTTGCAGTACACGGTCTTGCGCCTGACGCATTACCTCGTCGTCGGCGTCGGCGTCCTCTTCGCGCTGCGCCTCGGCTTCGGCGCCGATCTGACCTCGCTCGCCGTCGTCTTCACCGCGCTCTCGGTCGGCATCGGCTTCGGCTTGCAGTACATCGCGGGCGACATCGCCTCCGGCTTCATCCTGCTCTTCGAGCGGCCCGTGCGCGTAGGCGACTTCATCACCGTCGGCGTCGACAGCAAGACGGTCGAGGGCAGGGTCAGGACGATCAACCTGCGCACCACCACCGTGATGACGAACGATCGCATCGCCGTCATCGTGCCCAACTCGAAGCTCGTCAGCGACAACCTCGTCAACTGGTCGCACCCCGACACGCGCTCGCGCATCTCGATCCCCGTCGGCGTCGCCTCGGACGCCGACACCGAGCTCGTCACGGCGACGCTGATTCGCGCCGCCGAGGGCGTCGAGTACGTGCTCGCCGAGCCGAAGCCGAGCGTGCAGCTCACCGCCTTCGGCGACTTCACGCTCGACTTCCGCCTGCTCGTCTGGACGGAGCACCCGCGCCGCAACCCGAAGATCAAAAGCGACATCAACTTCCGCATCAACCGGCTCTTCAAGGAAGCCGGCATCGAAATCCCCAACCCGCAGCGCGAGGTGCTGCTGCGCGGCGGGAGCCTGCGCGTCGACACGCGGGGCGGTGAGGACGTGCAGCACCGTTTCGATTACGGCGTCGAGGATCGCGAGGAGGACTTCAGCCGGCGCTGAGGGCGGGGGCGGTTTCACCGGGCGCGACGCGCTTTGCCTTTCCACCTTTCTTTGTTAATTTAGTCGCTCGGAAACTGAGTGAGCGGTCACTCAGCCCCGTGGCGCGCTCTCTCGGACGAAACGCGAGGCGAATAGTTCCCCCGATGCGTTCAGCACGCACGACGCTCAACCCCGCACCCCGCACGCCGGTCGCAGACAAGCGCGAGGCTATCCTCCGCGCCGCCACCAAAGTCTTCGCCGAGAGCGGCTACTTCAACTCGAAGGTCGCGGACGTGGCGAAGGTCGCGGGCGTGGCGGACGGGACCGTCTACCTCTACTTCAAGAGCAAGGAAGAGATCCTGCGCTCGATCTTCGACCGCGGCGTGACGGAAGTCTTGTCGGAAGCGCGCGCGATCATCGCGGAGGTCGCCGACGCGCGCGAACGCTTGCGAAGGATCGCGCGCCTCCACTTGGAGCGGCTCGGCGCGGATCGCGATCTCGCCATCGTCTTCCAGGTCGAGCTGCGCGGCTCGACGAAGTTCATGGAGGAGTTCTCCGCCGCGGGCTTCGCCGAGTACCTGCGGCTCATCCGCGACACCTTCGAGGAGGGGCAGCGCGCGGGCGTCTTCCGCCGCGAGCTGAACGCGAAGATCGTCGCCAAGGTCTTCTTCGGCGCGCTCGACGAGATGGCGACCAACTGGATTCTCTCGCGCCGACGCTACAAGCTCGCCCCGCTCGCCGACGCCGCCCTCGACATCATCCTCGACGGAGTCTGCACTCGATGACGCAAGCCCCCCAAACTTCAGGCCCGCCCGCGCCCGCCGCGGATTCCGCGACGACGCACGCGGGCGACGCACAGCAGCAGCAGCAACAGCGGCGCGTCCCGCTCTCGCCGGACGAGCCGACTACCCTCGCCGGAGTCTTCCTGCGCGCCGCGAGCGCCCACCCCAAGCCCGACGCTTTGAACTTCAAGCGCGACGGCGCGTGGCGCGCCATCTCCTCGCACGAGATGATCGGGCGCGCGCGCTCCGTCGCCGCGGGTCTCCACGCGCTCGGCGTCCGGCGCGGCGAGCGCGTCGCGATCCTCTCCGAGAGCAGACCCGAGTGGACGCTCACCGACGCGGGTTGCCAGCTCGCCGGAGTGGTGGACGTGCCCGTCTACCCCACGCAGGCGACGGCGCAGGTCGGCTACATCCTGAACGACTCCGGCGCGCGCGTCCTCTTCGTCCAGCACCGCGCCGACTTCGACCGCATCGCCGAAGTCCTCGGCGAGTGCCCCGCGCTAGAGCACGTCGTCTTCTTCGACGGCGCGGGCGCGGGGGGCGCGGGCGAGGTCTCGACCCTCGGCGGACTCGAAGCGCGCGGGCGCGACGCGCTGAAGGCCGAGCCCGGTCTCGTCGACGAGCTGGCGCGCGCCGTCGGGCCGGAAGACCTCGCGACGATCATCTACACTTCGGGGACGACGGGCGAGCCCAAAGGCGTGATGCTCACGCAGGCGAACCTCGTGACGAACATGATCGACAGCTCCGGCCACCTCGACTTCCGCGAGTCGGACGTGGTGCTCTCGGTGCTGCCGCTCTCGCACGTCTTCGAGCGGCTCGCGATGTACATGTACCTGCACCACGGCATGAGCGTCCACTTCGCCGAGTCCATCGAGAAGATCGGCGACAACATGCGCGAGGTGCGGCCGACCGTGATGCTCTGCGTGCCGCGCCTGTTCGAGAAGATTCTCGCGCGCATCCGGGAGCGCGCCGCGGCGAAGGGCAAGCGCGCGGCCGACATCCTCGCGTGGGCGACCGGGGTGGCGAAGGAGTGGGCGCGCTACCGGGCGGCGCGCCAGACCGTGCCGCCGCTGTTAGAGCTCAAGCACTCAATCGCCGACCGGCTCGTCTACGCGAAGTGGCGGGCGGGCGTGGGCGGGCGGATGCGGCTGTTCGTCTCGGGCGGGGCGGCGCTCCCCGAGGAGGTCGCCTACACGTTCCTCGGCGCGGGGCTGCCCATCGTGCAGGGCTACGGGCTCACCGAGACTTCGCCCGTCATCGCGGCGGGCAACCTCGAAGACAACCGTGTCGGCACGGTCGGCAAGCCGATCAGGAACGTCGGCGTGCGGATCGCCGCAGACGGCGAGATCGAGACGAAAGGCCCGAACGTGATGCGCGGCTACTTCAACAAGCCGGCGGAGACGCGCGCGGTGTTCACGGAAGACGGGTGGTTCAAGACGGGCGACGTGGGCGAGTTGGACGCGGAAGGGAACCTGCGCATCACGGATCGTAAGAAGGAGCTGTTCAAGACTTCCGGCGGCAAGTACCTCGCGCCGCAGCCCATCGAGCAGTGCGTCAAGCGCTCGCGCTTCGTCAACCAGGTCGTGCTCGTCGGCAACGGTCGGAAGTTCCCCGCCGCGCTCATCGTGCCGAACTGGACGGAGCTGCGGGCCTACGCCAAGTTCAAAGGCATCGACGCCAACGCGCCGGAAGAGCTCTGCCGCGACGAGCGCATACTCGATCTCATGCGGCGGCAGGTCGAGGCGCAGTGCTCCGAGCTCTCGCGCTACGAGCGCGTCAAGCGGATCGCGCTGCTGCCCTCGGAGCTGACGGTCGAGGGCGGCGAGATGACCCCGACGCTCAAAGTGAAGCGCCGCGTCGTAGATCAAAAATACCGCGACGTGATCGACCGCCTCTACGCCGAGGCCGAACTCGATCCCCACGACTGACCGACGGCCGGCGTCGGCCGCGCCCGCGCGCCGCGCCTCACCCGGCCTTTAAGACCCCTTCCGCCCAACCCCTGACGACGCGCGCCAGTTCGTCCAACTGCTCGTCGAAGAAGTGTCCCGCGCCGGCGATGACTTCGACGCGCGCGCTCGCCTCGGCGGGGATCGTCGCGGCGAGCGACTGAAGCGTCGCCACGTCGCCGAACTCGTCGCGCTCGCCGTGGACGAAGAGGACGGGCTTGCGGCACTCTTCGAGGAAAGAGAAGTCGTAGCCGCGCTCGGCGATTGAGACGGGCGTGCCGATGCCGATGAGCGCGCTGACGCGCGGGTCGCGCGTCCCGACTTCGAGCCCGACGCGCGCGCCGAAGGAGAAGCCCGCGAGGACGACGGGGAGGCCCGGATATTTTTCGACGAGGTAGCCGAGCGCCGCGCCCGCGTCCTCCTGCTCGCCGCCGCGCGCGTGGTCGTGCTCGCCGGTGCTCCGGCCCGTGCCGCGGAAGTTGATGCGCAAGACGACGCAGCCCGCCTCGTTCAGAGCGCGCGCGGCGCGGAAGGCGACCTTGTTGTGCATCGTGCCGCCGTGCAGCGGGTGCGGGTGCAGGACGAGCGCCGCGCCGCGCCTCTCGCCGCGCGGCTCCTTGATGATCGCTTCGAGCCGCCCGTGCGCGGCCGGGACGAAGAGGTTTCCCGCAGGGTACATAAGAATAGAGATCAGAGGTTAGAGGTCGGAGATCAGAATTGCAATCGCGCGCGCTCCGCGCCCCTCCGCGGCGATAAGTCTCCCGCCGCACTCAAGATCAAACTGACCCGCCGGCCGCCTTTAAGTTTTCCCGTCTCGAATCTCGAAGAGCCTTACTCTTCTCGTCTCCGGCCTCCCTTTCTCCGACCTCTAACCTCTGACCCCCGACCTCTATCTTCTTGACTTGCCCCGCGCGGCGGGCGTAGCTTTTTTTTAGCCTTACCGCCCCCGCATCAAAAGCAGGTCTTGCGCGGTTTCGACCGGGGCAGGGGGCGTCTCAGGCGTGGCGCGCCGCGCGGCATCATTCGCGGCAAACGCCTCGCGGAGTTTGGCCCAGAGGTTCTTGGAAGACATGACCAGCCGCGAGACAAAATCCCCCCGCCGCCGCGCCGAAAAATCCGGCGCGGCGAAGACGCCAGTCTCCGACGACTCGCGCGAGCCGCCCGCGACCGCGCCCGAAGGCGAAGGCCCGCGCGGCGCCGCGCAGGGCGTGGTCGAAGCGCTGCGCGAGGCGAACCGCAAGCTCGAAGCGATCATCGCCGCCTCGCCGCTCGCCATCGTCACGCTCGACGAGGAGGGCCGCGTCGAGTCGTGGAGCGCCGCCGCCGAGCGCATCTTCGGCTGGCGCGAGGTGGAAGTCCTGGGCGAGCCGCTGCCGACCGTCCCCCCGGAACTGCGCGCGGAGGTCGCGCGCAACCACGCCGACGCGGTCGCCGGCAAAGCCTTCTCGAACTTCGAGACGCGCCGGCAGCGCAAGGACGGCGCGCCCGTCGACGTGAGCATCTCGACCGCGCCGCTCGCGGACGCCGCGGGCAACTCGCGCGGCGTCGTGGCCCTCGTCGCCGACGTGACCGGGCGCAAGCGCGCCGAGGAAGCCCTGCGCGTCTCCGAGACGCGCTTCCGCACGCTCGTCGAGCAGTCGCCCCTGAGCAAGCAGATTCTCTCGACCGACGGTCGCACCGTCGAGGTCAACCGCGCGTGGGAGAAGCTGTGGGGCGTCACGCTCGCAGACCTCCCCGACTACAACATCCTCGAAGACGAGCAGCTCGCCGAGAAGGGCGTCACGCCCTACATCAAGCGCGCCTTCGCGGGCGAGGCCGTGGAGATACCGGAGATCGGCTACATGCCCGACCGCGGCGAGTTCGCCGGGCAGGAGCGCTGGGTGCGCGCGCGCGCCTACCCCGTCAAGGACGACGCGGGCGTCGTGCGCGAGGTCGTGCTCGTCCACGAGGACGTGACCGAGCGCCGTCGCGCCGAATCCAGCCTGCGCCAGTTCGCCGCCATCGTCGAGAACTCCGACGACGCGATCATCAGCAAGGATCTGGACGGCACGATCCTCAGTTGGAACCCCGGGGCCGAGCGGCTCTACGGCTACACGGCCGCCGAAGCCATCGGGCAGCCCGTCACGATGCTGATCCCGCCCGACCGCCCGGACGAGGAGCCGCACATCATCGAGCAGATCAAGCGCGGCCAGCCCGTGGAGCACTACGAGACGGTGCGCCTGCGAAAAGACGGCACGCTCATCCACGTCTCGCTCACCGTCTCGCCCATGAGGAACGCCGACGGGCGCGTCACGGGGGCGTCCAAGATCGCCCGCGACATCACCGAGCGCAGGCGCGCCGAAGACGAGAAGCTGCGCCTCGGCGCGCAGGTCGAGGGCGAGCGCCGCAGGCTCCGCGACCTGGTGGCGAACGTGCCCGGCGTCGTCTGGGAGGCGTGGGGCGTGCCGGACGAGGGGTCGCAGCGCATCGACTTCGTCAGCGACTACGTCGAGCAGATGCTCGGCTACACGGTCGAAGAGTGGCTGGCGACGCCGAACTTCTGGCTGACGATAGTGCATCCGGAGGATCGCGAGCGCGCCGCTAGAGAGGCGCGCGCCATGTTCGACAGCCGCGCGGGCGGCGTGAGCCGCTTCCGCTGGGTGACGAAGGACGGCCGCGAGATCGAGGTCGAGGCGCAGTCGGTCGTCATCTGCGACGAGCGCGGCGAGCCCGCCGGGCTGCGCGGCGTGACGATGGACATCACCGAGCGCGTGCGTTCCGAGGAGGCACTCAGGCAGTCGGAGGAAAGGTATCGCGCCTTCGTCACGCAAAGCTCCGAGGCGATCTGGCGCTTCGAGCTGGACGTGCCGCTCCCCGTCGACCTCCCGGTGGACGCGCAGATCGATCACTTCTACGCGCACGCCCGGCTCGCCGAGTGCAACGACGTGATGGCGCGCATGTACGGCTTCGCGCGCGCCGAAGAGATCGAGGGCGCGCGACTCCAGGAGATGATCCCGCGCAACGAGGCGAACGTCGAGTACCTGCGCGGGGCGATCCGCTCCGGCTACCGGATGATCGACGCCGAGTCGGAGGAGCGCGACCGCGACGGCAACACCAAGTACTTCCTCAACAACCTCGTCGGCATCGTCGAGGGCGGGATGCTGCTCCGCGTCTGGGGCACGCAGCGCGACGTGACCGCGCGGCGGCGCGCCGAGGAGGAGCAGAAGTTCCTGAGCGACGCGACGACCATCCTCGCCTCCTCGCTCAACTACGAGGCGACGCTCGACGCCGTCGCGCACATGTCGGCCGCCTACCTCGCCGACTACTGCCTCGTCGATCTGCTCGAAGACGACGGGGCGATCCGCCGCCTCGTCGCCGCGCACCGCCAGCCCGCGCGCGAGGCGGCGTGGCGCGAGATGCAGCGGCGCTTCCCCATCGTCTCAGACCCGCAACACACCGTGCATAAAGTTTTGCAGACGGGCGAGCCCGATCTCTTCACCGAGATGACGGGCGAAGTGCTCGCGCGCGCCATCCCCTCGCCCGCGCAGGTCGAGGAGTTGGAGCGCCTCGGCGTGTGCTCGGCGATGACCGTCCCGCTGCGGGCTCGCGGCCGGACGGTCGGCGCGATCTCGTTCATCTCGGCCGAGTCGGGCCGGCGCTACCGCGAGCGCGAGCTGAGGCTCGCCGAGGAACTGGCGCGCCGCGCCGCCCTCGCCGTCGACAACGCGCGCCTCTACGAGCGCGCGCAGGAGGCGAACCGCGCGAAAGACGAGTTCCTCGCCACGCTCTCGCACGAGCTGCGCACGCCCCTGACGCCCATCGTCGGCTGGGTGCACCTGCTCGGCGGCGACGACGCGGCGACGCCCGATCTGCGGCACGGGCTCGCCGTCATCGACAAGAACTCGCAGGCCCTCTCGCACCTCATCAACGACCTGCTCGACATGTCTGCGATCATGAACGGCAAGATGCGCATCGACCGCCTGCCCGTCGAGATCGACTCGGTGTTGCGCGAGGCGGTCGAGACCGTCCGCGCGCAGGCGGACAAGCGCGGCGTCGAGATCGAGATCTCCCCGTGCGCGGGCGGCGGGCCGGCCGTCGAGGGCGACCGCACGCGCCTCGTGCAGGTCTTCTGGAACCTGCTCTCGAACGCCGTCAAGTTCTCGCCCGACGGCGGGCGCGTCCGCGTCTCGTGCGACCTCGACGCGGGCGGCCTGCGCGTCAGGGTCGAGGACGAGGGCGTCGGCATCTCGCAGGAGTTTCTGCCGCACGTCTTCGAGCGGTTCCGGCAGGCCGACATGTCGCCGACGAAACTCTACGGCGGGCTCGGCATCGGCCTCTCGCTCGTGCACAGCTTCGTCGAGGCGCACGGCGGCGAGGTCGCGGCGGAGAGCGAGGGCGAGGGGCGCGGTAGCCGCTTCACCGTCTCGCTGCCATTGCGGAATGCGGATTTCGGATTGCGGGTTGAAGAAAACAGAACGCTGATTGAAGAAGCCGCGCCCGCGATCCGAGAAGTTACGCCAGCGCCGCAGCCACCCGCGCCGCCGCTCGCCCCCGACGGTCTGCGAGTTGATGCTTCCAATCCGCAATCCGAAACCCGCATTCCGCCATCGGCTCGCCGCGTGCTCGTCGTCGAGGACGCGCCCGACACGCTGGAGATGTTGCGGCTCTTCTTCGGCGCGCGCGGGTACGCCCCGACCGCCTGCGCGTCGGCCGAGGACGCTCTGGACGTTGCGGCTCGCGGGCACTTTGATATAATCGTGACCGACATCGGACTGCCCAACATCGACGGCTACGAACTGCTCCGGCGGATGCGCTCGGAGTCGCCGCACCTGGCCGACACGCCCGCCATCGCGTTGACGGGTTACGCCGCCGAGGCGGACGTTACCGCCGCGCGCGCCGCCGGGTTCGACGCGCACGTCGCCAAGCCGTTCGAGCCCGAAGCACTCGGCGAGGCGATTGAAAAGCTCCTCGCGAGCCGCGCGGCTGACGGCGAACGCGCCGCCCCGCGGTGAGCGACAGTTGGCCTTGACCCAATCGTCCTCGCCGCGACGAAAAAATCCAGCGCCGAAGGTACACCCATGATCCTGACCCCCACGCCCGCGCCGCCCCCAGCCAACCTTCCTCTTTCAGCGTCCGCCAACCTGATGGGCTACTACGGCGGCGGCGGGCAGTTCGGCGAGACCGACGCCGCGGGCGGGGAGGGCGCGACCGTCTCCCCCAAGCCGCGCGCCCTCGTCGTCGACGACGCGCCGGACGTGACGGAGATGATCGCGCTCCTGCTCCAGTACGCGGGCTACGAGGTGACGACCGTCTACTCGGGTCGCCAGGCGCTCGACGCCGCGCGCGGCGACTCGTTCGACGTGGTCGTCTCAGACATCGGGATGCCGGGCATGAACGGCTACGAGCTGGCCGAGCAGTTGCGCCGCTTCGAGCAGTACCACGCCACGCCGATGATCGCCGTCACCGGGTTCTCGATGTACGACGACCGCGACCGCGCGCTCGCCGCCGGGTTCAACGCCTTCCTGACCAAGCCCGTCAACCCGCGCGATCTGATCTCCCTCGTCGAGCGGCTACGGGGTTAAAGACCGCGACAAGGATCGAGGCGCAGATCGAGCCGGCGCAATGCGGAAAGCCGCTCTCGGAAGTCAGCTGTCTCGTGCTATTTTGTCCCCGCCGAATCTTCAGCATCTCTGTAAATTTTTCTCAGGACTTTTTCCGACTGCGGGGGCGCGGGGTCTTCGATGGAGTCCATCGAACAGCGTGAGGCGAGCGCGGTCGCGCCGGCCGGGGAGGCGGCGCGCGACGAGCGGGCGCGGCGCGGGGTCCTCGCCGCGGTCTTCAGCGCGCGCACGGCCTACCTCGCCGTGGGCGCGCTCGTCGTCGGCGCGGCGTTCGGCTATTTGCAGTTCTCCACGCCCGCCATCTGCTGCGGCGACTTCGACGGCTACTACCACGTCCGCTGGAGCCAACTCCTCTGGGACGGCCTGCGCGCCGGCCACTTCCCGCCCCGCTTCGCGTGGCTGCCGCTCACCACCCTGAACGCGCGCGACTACGTCGATCACCACCTGCTCTTCCACCTCATGCAGGCCCCGTTCACGCGCTTCGGCGACGAGATACTCGGCGCGAAAATTTCCGCGTGGCTCTTCGCGTCGCTCGCCGTCTTCTCGTGCTACTGGCTGGCGGTGCGCCACCGCGTGCCCGCGCCGCTCCTGTGGCTCGTCGCGCTCCTGGCCTCCTCCTCGCCGTTCCTCTTCCGCATGAACATGACGAAGGCGATGAGCGTCTCCATCGTGCTGCTCGTCGCCGGCATCCACCTGCTCTTCCGGCGCAAATACCTGTGGCTGCTCCCGCTCGCGTTCCTGTTCACGCTGACCTACGACATGTTCGTGCTGCTCGGCGCAGCCGCCGTCATCTGGACGTGCGTCGTCGCGTGGAGCGAGCGCCGGTTCGAGTGGCGGCCCGTCCTCTGGGTCTCGGCCGGCGTCGCCGCCGGGCTCGTCATCAACCCCTACTTCCCGCACAACCTGCGCCTGCTCTACGAGCACGCCCGGATGAAGGTCTACGTCAGCGACCCCGACCGGCCCTCCGTCGGCAACGAGTGGTATCCGTATGACAGTTGGGTCTTCGCCTCGAACTGCGCCGTCGCGTTCGTCGCGATGCTCGTCGGCTACGTCACGTTCCGCTGGGACGACCGGCGGCGCTCGGAGCGCCCGCTCTTCTTCCTCGCCCTCTCGACGCTGCTGCTGGTCGCCAACGCCAAGTGGCGTCGCTACGCGGAGTTCTTCCCGCCCTTCGCCGTGCTCTTCGCGGCGTTCAGCGTGCAGGCCCTCGTCGCGGGGGCGCGCACGACTTACGGGCGACTCCCCGAAGCCGTCCTGGACGAGCTGCGGCCGTTCCTCGACCGCGACGCGCGCGCCGAGGGCGAGGCGCGCGAGCGTCGCTGGCGTCGGGCGGAGGTGGAGTCGGCGTCCGTCGCGGCCGCCTTCGCCGCGCTGGTTCTGACGCCGTTCGTGGCCTACAGACTTGAGAGCCGCGGGACGCTGCTGGTCTCGGCGGGGGCGGCCTCCCTCTTCTTCGTCGTGATGGTCGTGACCGCGCTGGTGCGCGACGCGCGCAGGGCCGCGCTGACCGCGCTCTTCGTCGTCCTGACGGTCTGCGCGACGTTCACGGTCTGGACCGAGGGCAGGACGGAGATCAGGGACAGCTCGCCGCCCGAAGAGTACCGCGCCGGGGCCGAGTGGATTCGCAAAAACGTGCCGCCGGGGGAGGTGATCTTCAACACCGACTGGGACGACTTCCCCAAGCTCTTCTTCTACGACCCGACGCACCGCTACGTCTCCGGCCTCGACCCGACTTACCTCTACGACGCGAGCCACGAGCTGTCGAAGCTCTACGAAGAGATCACGCTCGGCAAGGTGAAAGACCCCGCGCCGCTCATCCGCGAGCGCTTCGGCGCGCGCTACGTCTTCACCGACAACGAGCGCGTGCACGACGACTTCTACGACGCGGCGATGGACAGCGGCTGGTTCGACGAAGTCTTCTCCGACGAGAAGTGCGGCGGCCTGCCGGCCGAGCAGTGCAAGTGCAACTGCACGGTCTTGCGCATACGCGACGAGAAGGGCGAGCCGCCGCCCGACCCCGGCGCGGACGACGACGCTGATCGGACGGACGACGGCCCCGCCGGCGGCGCGGGTGCGGGCAGAGGCGGCGGGCGGCCGTAATTTTTCTTCGGAGATCTGTGAGGCGAAACTCAGGCGAGGTGAGAAGCGATGGCGTGTGTGGTGCGCTGGAAAACTTTCGCCCGCGCGGCGCGGCTCTCGGCCGTCGCGGTCGCGCTCCTTTCGGGCGCGGGCTGCGACCGGCGGGGCGCGCAGACGACGAACGCGCGCCCGCCGAAGTCGGACTTCGAGCGCAGCATCGACACCGTCCGGCGCGGTCAGTACGTCAAAATCTACGTCATCCGCCGCAAGGACGGCGAGCCCTTACAGCCGGACGACAAGGCGTACCTGCGCGCCAGCACGCCGATGGAGACCGGGATGTGGATCGTCACCGAGGACAACCGCACGGCCATCGCCGGGGCGGGCTTCGAGTTCGAGCCCAAGCACCTCGACGCCCTCGCGAAACGCTTCACGGTCGAAGACTACACGAACAAGTGACGGGTGATAGGTGACGGGTGACAGGAAGAAGATTTGGTATCGTGAGTCGCGAGCCCGTGGTCTGCACTTCTTTCAGACC
>DATLMC010000005.1:0-10063 GCA_035537435.1 Pyrinomonadaceae bacterium
GACCGTCTTCAGTCAGATCGCCAGCTTGTTCCCGAAGCACATTCATGCGGTCACGCTCGACGGCTTTCTGTTGAAGGTCTCGATGTTCGTCATCGCCTTCGCTCTGGATAAGGCGTTCATCTAGCAACTTGGGTTAATTAGAGTTCGACGGCGCGGCGGCGACCGGGCGCGGCGGCGAAGCCGCGCGTCGCGTCAGGATTTCCGCAATTCGGTGAGAACGTATTTGGCGACCGACTTGAGCGTGTCGAAGACGCCGACGCCGGTGGAGGCGACCGCCTCGTGAACGTCCTCGTCCTTGCGCCTGAGTTCCGCGATCAGGTCCGCCGACGGGATGACGTTCGGCAGGTCGCGCTTGTTGAGTTGCAGGACGTAGGGGATTTTCATCAGGTCGTAGCCGTTCGCCTTCAGGTTCTCTTCGAGGTTGTAGAGCGCCTCGATGTTGGCGTCCATGCGCTCCTCCTGCGAGTCGGCGACGAAGACGACGCCGTCCACGCCCTTGAGGATCAACTTGCGCGAGGCGTCGTAGAAGACCTGGCCGGGCACGGTGTAGAGGTGGAAGCGCGTCTTGAAGCCGCGGACGGTGCCGAGCTCAAGCGGCATGAAGTCGAAGAAGAGCGTGCGGTCGGTCTCGGTGGCGAGGCTGATGAGCTTCCCTTTGGCCGTGGGCGCGGTCGTGTCGTAGATGTATTGCAGGTTAGTCGTCTTCCCGCACAAGCCGGGGCCGTAGTAGACGATCTTGCAGTTAATCTCTCGCGAAGCGTAGTTGATGAAGGTCATGGCGCTCGGTAAGTCCGGACTCCGGACTTCAGACTGACGACTTAGGTGAAAAGGCTGTCGATGTCTTCGTCCGTGATGCCGGAGAAAAATGAGTCTTCGCCCGCGCGGTTCTCTTCGGACTCGCGCGTGATGTCGTCGAAGACGAGCGAGAGGTCGCGCGAAGCCTGCTTGACGCGCAGTTTCACCAGACCGAGGCTCGAACGCTCGTCGAAGACCACGATCAGGAGCGTCCGCCCGATGATGCAGATGTGAATCGACTCGCGCTCGCCCTCGTGCGAGAGCGTCGGGAACTCCTTCTCGCCGATCAGGTTCGCCATCCCGCCCGTGGCGGCGACGTTGCCGGCGGCGAGCGAGGCGAGGCTCGTCGTGTCGAGGTTGCTCACGTCGCCCTGCACGGCGATCTGCTGCCCGTTCTTATCGACGAGGAAGACCACGCGTGAGGCGGAGTCCGAGCGCAGCTTGTAGAGCACGGACACGAGCCGCTCGTACTGCTGTTCTCGCATTATGATGGGAGTGTCCGTCATCGCTACAGAGACTCAACTTTTCAGGTGTCGGTCGCGGGCGGGTCGGAAGAGGCTTGGAGTCGACGGCGTCGGCTGAGCCTTAAATTGGTGAAACAGGAGAGGTTCGAAGCGGGCAGCGCGCTTTTTCAGGAGCCGTCGCAACTCCACTTGAAATCTAACATATCGTTTTAAATGACTGCAACTGTTTTTCTTTGTTGCTTGATGTCTAACTCCAATCGCGTCCTGTTTGTGCCCGCAAATTAAGGTATTACGTTGATTTATTCAGACGGGCTGTGCTAAGCTAACCGCGTTTGGCTCCCCTCGTGAGTCATTTTGATAACCGAGTAGCTTCGCATGAGCGACCCTATCATCAAGGGCGTTAAAAGACCCGCCTCGCGCCCGAACACACGCAGCGCTTCTCCAGCGCCGTCGGCAAAAAGTCGCAAGTTGAGCGCGAAGTCGGCGCGACCGAAACCGCTTGCCAAACGCCCGACGGGGAAAAAAGCGCCCGTGCGTAAAGCCTCGAAGGGCGGCGCGACCGCCGCGAAAGCCACTCGCTCCGCCGCGTCTAAGCCGGCAGCCAAGCCGAAGCGCGCCCCCGCCACCAAAAAGGCGAGCGCGCCGGCGCGCAAAACCGCCCCGTCTTCAAGCAAACCTTCAAGTAAGACTTCAGCCCGCGCCGCCGCCAAACCGCAGTCGAAGCGCCCCGCGGCGACCGCCGCGAAGCAGGCGGTAAAGTCGTCCGCCAAAAAAGCCCCCGCGCCGCCCCGCCCGACGCTGATCCCGCGCCAGCCGACCGCCGACGAGACGGCCGCCCTGCGCGATTTCGAGCGCGCACACAAGGAGTTCGCGCGCGGCCGCTTCGCGGAGGCGCGGATGCTCTTCCGCAAGCTCATCGAGCAGCACGCGGGCGCGGCCGAGGTGACGGCGCGCGCGCGCACCTACCTCGCCATCGCCGAGGCTCGCCTGCGCTCCGAATCCGCGCTCCCGCGCAACGCCGAGGAGCTTTACGACCGCGGCGTCATCGAGTTGAACCGCGGCGAGTACGTCGCCGCGCAGGAGATGTTCGAGCGCGCCCTCCGCCGCGAGCCCGAGGCGGCGCACATCCACTACGGGCTGGCTGCGACGCGCGCGCGCCTCGGTTCCGTCGATCTCGCCCTGCAATCTTTGGAGCGCGCGCTTCAGCTCCAGCCCAGCCTGCGCCTGCGCGCCCAACACGATCTCGACCTGATGCTGCTGCGCAACGACCCCGACTACGAGCGGATCATCTTCGCGCCGCGCCTGTAAGACGCCGCACTGCCCCCCTCCCTGCCCGCGGAACGCCTTTTCCACGAGTTGCTTTGAAAGCCCTTCCCTTTTAGGTATCATTTCGTCCGGCACGAAGGGCGGACGCCAGCGCGCGCTCTCAAGGAGACATAAAGAAGTTGCACACGGAGACAGAGACAGGCATCAAGCTGGTCGCGCTCGGCGGCGGGACGGGTCTCTCGACTCTGCTCTCCGGCCTGAAGCGGCTCGTCGGCGAGCACGACCGCGGCGGGCTGTGGCTCGAATCGCTCGCGGCAATCGTCACCGTCTCGGACGACGGCGGCAGTTCGGGCCGCCTGCGCGAAGAGCTGCAGATGCTCCCGCCCGGCGACATACGCAACTGCATGGTGGCTCTTTCGGAGGACTCTTCGCTCATCTCGCGCCTCTTCCGCTACCGCTTCCCCGGCGACGGCCACCTCGGCGGGCACAGCTTCGGCAACCTTTTTCTCGCCGCGCTCACCGCCGTCACCGGCGACTTCGTCGAAGCCGTCCGGCTCTCTTCCGAGGTGCTCGCGAGCAAGGGCCGCATCTACCCGGCGACGCTGAACGACGTGCGACTCATCGCCGACTTGGAAGACGGCACCGAGGTGCGCGGCGAGACGAACATCACCGCCTCGCGCCCCGCCATCCGGCGGTTGCGGCTCGAACCCGAACATTGCCTCCCCCTCCCCGACGCGCTCACGGCCCTGCGCGCGGCCGACGTGATCACGGTCGGCCCCGGCTCGCTCTACACGAGCATCCTGCCGAACCTTTTGGTGGCGCGCGTCGCCGAGTCTATCGGCGAATCGGACGCCACCAAGATTTTCGTCTGCAACCTGATGACGCAGCCGGGCGAGACCGACGGCTACACGGCGCGCCGCCACCTCGAAGTCGTCAGGCGTTACGCGCCGGAGATCGAGTTCGATTACGTCGTCGTCAACAACCGCCGCGTGAGCGACGAGCAGGCGGAACGATATGCCGCCGAGGGCGCGCGCCAGATCGGGCTCGCCGATCACCTGCTGGAGCGCGGGTTCAGCGCCGAGGCCGAGATCGTGCGCACCGACCTGCTCGACGAGGGCGAGAAGGTGCGCCACAGCCCCGAAAAACTCGCGCGCGTCATCCTCGCCTGTTACGAGCAGGCGCGCGCCCACAACCTGCGCGCGCCCGAAGTCTTCGCCTGACCGACCCCCACGAGATGGACACACAGCCCCAGAACACACAGCCCGCGACCGACGAGCAGCACCAGGCGCTCGAAGGCGCGCCGACCGCGCCGACGGGCGGCGCTCCGCTCGACGTGCTGATCCTCGCCGCCGGGCAGGGCACGCGGATGCGCTCGGCGACGGCGAAGGTCTTACACCGCCTCGGCGGTCGCCCGCTCATCGCTCACGTCTGCCACACCGCCCGCGCGCTCGTCCGCGAGGGGCGACCCGTCTACGTCGTCGTCGGCCACCAGGCCGAAGAGGTCCAGCGGGCGGTCGCGGCGGAGTTGGGCGAGGGCGGCGCGGTCTTCGTCACGCAGACCGAGCAGCGCGGCACGGGCGACGCCGTGATGGCCGCGCGCGACGCGCTCCGGGCCTCCGGCATTGACAACTCGACGCTGCTCGTCCTCTCCGGCGACGTGCCGCTCGTGCGCGCCGAGACTCTGGGCGCGCTCTACCACCAGCACCGCTCGCACCGCGGGCACGGCGCGGCGGCGACGCTCCTCTCCGTCCGCCTCGACGACCCGACCGGCTACGGCCGCGTCGTCCGTGACGCCGAAGGACTATTCGAGCGCGTCGTCGAGCAGAAGGACGCGAGCGCGGAAGAGCGCGCCCTCACCGAGATCAACGCCGGCATCTACTGCTTCGAGACGCGCAAGCTCTTCCCCGCCCTCGAACGCGTGCAGCCGGCCAACGCGCAGGGCGAATACTACCTGACGGACGTGCCCGGCATCCTGCGCGCCGACGGCGAGGACGTGAGCGTCTTCGTCCACACGGACGCGCGCGAAGTCTCCGGCATCAACACGCGCGTCGAGCTGGCGGACTTCGAGCGGCTGCTGCGCAACCGCACGCTGCGCCGCCTGATGCTCGACGGCGGCGTGACCGTCATCGATCCGTCGCACACCTACGTCAGCCCCGAGGCGCACGTCGGCCGCGACACGGTGCTGCACCCCGGCGTCCTGATCGAGGGGCGCACCACCATCGGCGAGGCCTGCGAGATCCACGCGGGCGTGCGCGTCACGAACTCGCGCCTCGGCAGCGGCGTCCAGATCAAGGATCACTCGGTCGTCGTCGACTCAGAGATCGGCGACCACTGCTCGGTCGGGCCTTTCGCGCACCTGCGCATGAACGCGCTGATGGAGGAGGGCGCGGTCGTCGGCAACTTCGTCGAGGTGAAGAAGTCGCGGCTCGGTCGCCGCGCCAAGTCGATGCACCTGACCTACCTCGGCGACGCCACCGTCGGCGACCGCACGAACATCGGGGCCGGCACGATCACATGCAACTACGACGGCAAGAACAAACACCCGACCGCCATCGAAGAGGACGTGAAGATCGGCTCGGACACGATGCTCGTCGCGCCCGTCAGAGTCGGCGCGCGCTCGGTGACGGGCGCGGGCTCGGTCGTCACGAAGGACGTGCCGCCCGACACGCTCGTCGCGGGCGTCCCCGCCAGAGTCAAGAAGCGGATCGGGGGCGCGGCGGAAGAGAAAGAGGGCGCGGCGGAAGAGGCGGCCGCGACGAAAGAGTCGTAAATTTGAGGCCGAGGGTCTGGAGACCGGGGGGCGTTAGCAGTTTAGTTCATCGCCCCTCCTCAAGACGCCTGGGCTTCAATCTTTTTGAAGGGAATACGAATATGTGTGGAATCGTCGGATACGTCGGAAACAAACAGGTCGTCCCCGTCATCATCGACGGGCTGCGTAAGCTCGAATACCGCGGGTACGACTCGGCGGGGATCGCGGTCGTCGACGAGTTGCACAACCTCGACATCCGGCGCGCCGAGGGGAAGCTGCGCAACCTCGAAGAGGCCATCCGGCTCAAGCCGCTCGACGGCACTTACGGCATCGGGCACACGCGCTGGGCGACCCACGGGCGGCCCACGGAGGAGAACGCGCACCCGCACCGCGACTGCACGGGCCGCGTCGTCGTCGTCCACAACGGCATCATCGAGAACTACGTCAAGCTCAAGGAGCGGCTGCGCGCCACGGATCACCGCTTCGTCACGGAGACGGATACGGAGGTCGTCGCCCACCTCGTCGAGGAGTATCTGCGCGAGGACGACTCTTTCGAGACGGCGGTGCGCCGCGCCGTGCGCGACCTGCGCGGCATCTTCGCCCTCTCGATCATCTCGACGGAAGAGCCCGACACGATCATCGCCGTCCGGCAAGGCCCCCCGGTCGTCATCGGCCTGGGCGACGGCGAGTACTTCGTCGCCAGCGACATCCCGCCCATCCTCCAGCACACGCGCGACGTGTTCTTCCTGGGCGACGGCGAGATCGCGGTCTTGACGCGCGACTCGGTGCGCGTCACGGATTTCGAGGGCGACATCCGGGAGCCGCAGCAGCAGCGGATCACCTGGGACCCGATCATGGCGGAGAAGGGCGGCTTCAAGCACTTCATGCTCAAGGAGATTTACGAGCAGCCCAGGGCGGTGCGCGACACCGTGCAGGGCCGCGTCTCGCTCGACACCGGCAAGGTCTACCTCGAACAGATGAACATCACGGAGGCCGAGTTCAAGTCCTTCGACCGCGTGTCCATCGCCGCCTGCGGCACGTCCTGGCACGCGGGGCTCGCGGGCAAGTACATGCTCGAACAACTGGCGCGCGTCCCCGTCGAAGTCGATTACGCCTCGGAGTTCCGCTACCGCGATCCGGTGATCGACGAGAAGACGCTGCTCATCGTTATCTCGCAGTCGGGCGAGACGGCCGACACCATCGCCGCCCTGCGCGGCGCGAAGGAGCGCGGCGCGCGCGTGCTCTCGGTCTGCAACGTGCAGGGCTCGATGATCACGCGCGAGTCCGACTGCACGATCCTCACCCACGCGGGACCCGAGATCGGCGTCGCCTCGACGAAGGCTTTCACCTCGCAGATGATCGCGCTCTACCTCTTCGCGCTCTACCTCGGAAATTTGCGCGGCACGCTCAGCGAGGCGGAGGCGAAGTACCACGCGCAGCAGCTCGCGGAACTGCCCGTCAAGATCGAGCGGCTGCTCTCGGAATCGGACTCGCTCGAAGAGCTGGCGAGGGAGTTTCACCGCTCGACCGACTTCCTCTACCTCGGCCGCGGCATCAACTTCCCCGTCGCGCTCGAAGGCGCGCTGAAGCTGAAAGAGATCTCTTACATCCACGCTGAAGGGTATCCCGCGGGCGAGATGAAGCACGGGCCGAACGCGCTCATCGACGAGCGACTGCCGGTCGTCGTCATCAACACGAAGGAGGAGGGCAACAGCGCCTCCGAGCTGCGGTACGAGAAGACCCACTCGAACATCGTCGAGGTCAAGGCGAGGGAGGGCGTCGTCATCGGGGTGCTCAACGAGGGCGACGAGATGTCGCGCTCGTCCTGCGATCACGTGATCGAAATCCCCGAGTCCTCCGACCTGCTCTCGCCCGTCCTCGCCGTCATCCCGCTCCAACTGCTCGCCTACCACATCGCCGTCCGGCGCGGCTGCGACGTGGATCAGCCGAGGAACCTGGCGAAGTCCGTCACCGTCGAATAGCCGAAGCCGCCCGGCATTCGCGCTGTATTGAGAGAATAGAGTTCTTAACTGGAGAATAAAGTCCTTAACAGAAAAATAAACTTCTTAACTGAGAACAGGAGCAGCCAGTAAACCAACAAAAACTAGTACATGCCTACATCCGACTAGTTGCGCTCGGCGCAGCGGTATAGGCACTGCCTAAAAGGCAGCTTGATCCTTCAACTTCTCAGCAAGATTTATAGTGCTAACAGCTTACTAGCCGCTCTTCACCTTGGGCGACAGGTTTACAGACCAAATTCCCCTTAAAGGGATTTGTATTTTCCCGTTTCGGGGATTTGATTTTTCCCGCCGAGGGATTTGATTTTTCCTCTCGAAAAGCCCGTGAAAACGGGCTTTTCGCTTTTCTATTACCTTGCTCATTGAGCTACGGCTATCCTCCGCTATACCACTCTAAGACGGTTTTAGCTCGGTAGGTAGTAATCACCATAGTGCCCATTTTTGGCGTAATGTATCGACCGCACTTCACCCTTATCGGTAAGATTGCAGACCAAATTTCATCTCCTTAGCGCTACTGAAGGGGCAAAATAAGGATCGCTCTCGCTAAATAAAGATGGCTACTGCCGATAGAGGGCGGCCGGTGTGTTTAATACACCGGCCGCCCTCTATCGGAGTTAAACTCAGGTAGGTTGGGTCCATTACAGGATTATAATCCTGCTGGGTAATCGCATATTCCGGGTTGGGGTATTGACAGTTTGCCAGTTGGGGTAATTACAATTCCACGTAGAAAAAGCCCGAAAACCGCGGGCTTTTTCTATTTATTGCCTTATTTTTGAGCCTTCTGGATGCGCCTGCGCAAGACGTTCTACTAGAGCTGATTTCGGCCCGTACATAGCCAGCAGAATCCCTTCAAGAGCAATAGCGTCTTCCTTAGTCAAGGTGTTTGACCAATAATCAACAACAGCTTCTATCATGTCCCTCCCTCGGTATGAGATAACCTCATTTCACGTGGCTCTTGTCGATGCGGTGCGTTTCGGCGATGCCTTCAAGCATCTTGCCGAAGACTTTGCTCGCGCGCCCCGCAGAGCGAACCATTGTTTGGACTTATTCTGCTGCACGAGGATGCTTCCCGAAGGTGACGGATGAACTGGCGGAGGGGTTATACCCGCAGAAGCAATTCCTGCAACACAACCCGGCAATAAGCGCCGGCACCGTTCCGGTACGCGGCTTCAGAACGCGTACGAGCGCCGCACGAGCGTCGTGCCCGCGACCCACGAGCGGGCGTATATCGCGTCCGGCCCGAGCCGAGCCGCGGCCGTGTCGTCGACCCCGGGAGATTGGTCAACGACCGTGATCCGTACCGGGCCGGCCGCCGGGTCGACGACGAGCTTCAACTCGAAGCCTTCGTCGCCCGCGCCGATGTGTCGGAACCCCCAGATGGCACCTTCGGCCGCGTCTGCGCCGCCTGCCCCTTCATCGAACGCGCTGCCGTCCACCGCCGCGCCGATGACTTTGCCCGTTTCGACGAACACGTGAAGCCACGGCGCCCCCCGGCGCGATCTTACACGGACAGTCAGATCGCGACGCCCGTCCCCGGCTGCGTCGCCGACGAGTGTCACCTCAGGCCCGGGGACGGCTACGCTCCCCGTCGCCGCGGCCCGCTTGAGCGCGCCGTCCTCGCCGAGGAAGCGCGGGAGCGCTTCGAGCGGCAGCGCGTCCGCGAAAATCGTATCCTCCGGTTCGCCCACGATCTCGCGATCCGAGACCCAGAAGGCGCGGCCGACGTCCGCGTCGAGCGCGTAGGCGACCGAGACGGGGCGCGGCGTCTCGGGCGAGGCACCGGCACGCGAGACTCCGACACTCGCCGCGACGGCCGCCAGCGGGATCAGCGCTGCCGCGACGCGGCCGTCAATCGCGAAGCGCGCCCGCTCGAACACCGACGCGCAGAGAAGTACGGCGAAGGCCGCGACCGCGCCGGCCGCCCACGCTGCGGAGAGTCGGAGCCCGGCGAGCAGAAAGTATGGGACCGGGGCCCAGACGATGACGATCGGGAGTGACGCGGCTGCGGCACCGAGTGCCCGCGCTACGGCTCGGCGGCGGCCGCCGCCCGCCGCGACCGCATGCAGCGCAACGAACGGCAACGGGACGGCGAAGAGATGTGCCGCCCCGGGGAGCCCGAGAGCGAGTCCCCAGAGCACGGCGACGCCGATGGCCGGGAGGAGGCCGGTTGGCGCCCTCACGCCTATTCGCCGCGCGGCGCGGGCAACGCCGAGTGCCGTCCCCGCCGCGAGCAGGACGGCGGCGAACCGGTATGGGACCGGATCGTACGGATCCGCCAGCCCGGGTGCCGGCCCCGCCACGAGCGCGCGCACGAGCCACCACCCGGCGTGGCACGCGACCGCCGCCAGAATCACGGCCGCGACCGCAACGAGCCCGGACGCCGCGAGCCCGGCCCAGGACGTGTGTCCGCGCCTGACTGATGACACGATCCAGTACGCGACGAGCACCGTCGCCAGCGTCGCAGCGCAGAGGTCAAGGAACCGCGGGTAGACGACGAGGCCGGCCCATGGAGCCATGAAGTAGGAGACGGAGCCGGAGCCGTCCTCGGTGCCATCGCCGAGCGCGCGGACGAGGGCGACGGCCGCTTCGCCCTGTCGCCGCACGCTCTCCCGGTCGAGCGCCGGCGGCGCATCGGCCGGCGTGTGGTAGCGCGCAACGCCGTCGACGATCGCGAAATTCAACCCGCCCGCGCCCGCCTCACGGAACGGGCGGAAGTCTGTCCCGACCCCGTGGAGCCGCGCGAGCGTCGGCGCGAGCGACGACGCCGCGAC
>DATLMC010000006.1:0-24665 GCA_035537435.1 Pyrinomonadaceae bacterium
GTCGCCCGCCGATTGCTCGCGCAATTGGTCGCGTTGTTCGGGCGGCAAGTTCTTCCCTTGTGTGGCGAGCGCGCGTCGCGCTTCGACCTTCGCGCGAATCTGCGGCACGTCCTGCACGCGGTTCGCCATCACGCCGAGGAAGACGCACGGCAGCCAGATCGCCATGATGCAGAGGGGGTAGAAGATGACGGTCTTTTTGAATTGCCCCATCTTGCGCGCGGTCAGACAAAAGATGGCGATGTGCGGGAAGGCGATGGCCGAAAGCGGGATGAAGGTGTAGCTGAAAAAGTAGTAAGGCGAGATGCGTTCGCGCGTCAAAAGCGGCGCGGTGGCGGGCGAGGAGAGCAGGCCGTTCACAGCAGTTTTGAAACCGCCCATCCCCGCGCCGATCACGACGAGCGCGATTGCGCCGAAGACGAGGAAGAGGATCGTCTGGAACGAGTTGACCCACGCCGTGCCGCGCATCCCGCCGAAGAAGACGTAGGACATCACGACCATCGCAACTATCGCGCCGCCGAACCAGAACGGCACCACGCCGCCGCTGATCACGTTGAGCGTCGTGCCGCCGCCCATCACGCCGATGATGATGTAGGGCAGCAGCAGCGCGGCCTGCACGCCGGAGATGACCGTCTTCTTAATCTGGCTCATCTTGCGCGCCGTCAGGCAGAAGATCGCGATGTGCGGGAAGGCGATGGCCGAGAGCGGGATGAAGGGGTAGCTGAAGAAGTAGTAAGGCGAGACGCGCTCGCGCGTCAGAAGCGGCGCGAGCGCGGGCGCATTCTGCATCGCGCCGATCGCGCCCGCGAAGCCGCCCATCGCCGAGCCGATGACGACGACGGCGATCGCGCCGAAGATCAGGAACAGGACGGTCTGGAAGGTGTTGACCCAGGCCGTGCCGCGCATCCCGCCGAAAAAAACGTAGCTCATCACCACCAGCGCCACGACCGCCCCGCCGAGCCAGAAGGGCACGAGCCCGCCGCTGATGACGTTCAGGGTCGTGCCGCCGCCCATCACGCCGATGATGATGTAGGGCACGAGCAGCGCGGCCTGGACGACCGTGATCACGGTGCCGATGTGCCCGCACTCCCAGCGGTCGCGGAACATCTGCACGGGCGTCATGAAGCCGAACTTCTTCCCCAGAGCCCAGACGCGCGTGCCGATGAGGAACAGCGTGAGCGGGATGACGAGCCCCGAAGAGGTCGCCATCAGGCCGAAGGTCACGATGCCGTTCGAGAAGGCGTGCCCCGAAGAGCCGAGGATGGCGAAGGCCGTCATGTTCGTGCCGAAGAGCGAGAGCAGGAAGACGACGGGGCCGAGCGAGCGGCTGGCGAGGAAGTAGTCCTCGGCCTCCTCCTTGCCGCGCGCCTTGCGGAAGGCGAAGACGCCGATGTAGAGGACGACGGCGAGGTAGACGAAGACGACGATTGCCGGGATCAACGCGCGGTGTCCTCCTTACGCTCCTGACTCTCGATCTCCTCTTCGAGGTGTCGGGGCCACGCCTGACTGACGAGCAGCCACATCAAAAGCGACGAGGCCACGGCGAAGCACGCCTGGTAGAAGAGGCCGATGGGGACGAAGCCGAAGACGAGCGGGTAGGCGGTGCGCCAGTTCCAGAAGTCCTGGTGGAGGACGTAGAGCACGAGCACCGCCGCGACGAGTAGGATTTTCTTCATCTGCGTTTTTTAAGTGGAAACCGCGAGGTCGGCCCGTGCGTAACAACAGGCATAGTGCGGCGGGCGCGTTGTCACAGTCAAGCATCAGCGATAGAATGCTCTGACCCCGGACTGACCCGTACGACGCACGTATCCCGAAATTTTCCAGAGACCGCTAACCGAGGTTCAATGAAATACCGAACTCGCCCTACGCGCTCCGTCTTACGAGCGGCGCTCGCCGCTTGTTTCATCCTCCTCGCCTCGCTCTGCGCCGCGGCCCAGCAGACCGACGCCACGATCACCGGCGAGGTCAAAGATCAGAACGGCGCGGTCGTCGCGGGGGCGCAGGTGTCGGCGCGCAACACCGAGACCGGCTTCGCGCGCACGACCGAGAGCGACGGGGAGGGCCGCTACACCTTCGTCGCGCTGCCCGTCGGCACCTACGACATCAGCACCGAGCGGCAGGGCTTCAAGCCTTTCAGGCAGCAGCAGGTGAGGGTCGCCATCGGCGAGACGTTCGTGCAGAACATCTCGCTCGAAGTCGCCGCCGTCGGCGAGGAGGTCAACGTCACCGACTCCGCCGCGCAGGTCAACACGCAGACGCACGAGCTGAGCTACCTCGTCAGCGAGCGCAACATCCGCGAGCTGCCCTTGAACGGCCGCAACTACACGGACCTCGCGCTCCTCCAGCCCGGCGTCATCACCTACCCGCACCGCGACGGCGGCTCGGTCGTCGCGCACGGCGCGGGGGCCAGCGTCAACGGGCAGGACCCGCGCTCGAACGTCTATCTGATCGACGGCACGCCGCAGAACGATTTCACGAACGGGCCGGCGGGGAGCGCCGCCGGGACGGCGCTCGGCGTCGAGGCGATCAGGGAGTTCCGCGTCGAGGCGAACGCCTACGACGCCTCTTTCGGGCGCAACTCCGGCGGGCAGATCAACGCCATCTCGAAGTCCGGCACGAACGAGTGGCACGGGAGCCTCTACGAGTTCCACCGCAACGACAACCTCGACGCGCGCAACTTCTTCGACCGCTGCCCGGACGACGGGACGAACTGTAAGGCGGGCGGGCGGCCCGAGTTCAAGCGCAACCAGTTCGGCGGCTCCATCGGCGGCCCCATCAGGCCGGACAAGCAGTTCTTCTTCCTCAACGTCGAGGCGCTGCGCGAGAACCTGGGCAAGACCGTCACGACCATCGTGCCCGATCTGGACGCGCGAGGCGGCGTCATCACGAGCCTGCCGGCCGGCTGCACGGCCCCGAACGACACCACCTGCCGCATCATCCGCACCAACGTCGGCATCAACCCGGCCGTCAGGCCGTACCTCGAAGAGTTCCCGCTCCCCAACTCCGGGGCGTCGAACGTCGTCGGCAACCTCGCCACGCACGTCTTCGGCTTCAACCAGACGCTGCGCGAGACCTTCCTGCAAGGCCGCTTCGATCAGAACATCAACTCGCGCCACCAGGCTTTCGCGCGCTACACCATCGACGACGGCGAGCAGTTTCTGCCGACCGACTTCCCACAGTTCCCGCGCTCCTTCGTCTCGCGCAACCAGTTCTTCACCGCCGAGGATCGCTTCGTCCAGTCCGGCCGCACGCTCCACACCTTCCGCTTCGGCTTCAGCCGCACACGCGTCGGGCAGGACGTGGAGTCGCACACGACCAATACGGGACTGACGCCCTTCATCGCGGGGCGCGATCTGATCGGCGACATCGACATCGGCGGCATCCCGCGCTTCGGGCCGCAGTCTTCGGTCAACGTCAAGCTCACGCAGAACGTCTTCGGCTTCGAGTACGGCATGGCGCACACGCGCGGCCGTCATTTGATTAAGGCGGGCGGCCTCGTCGAGCGCTACCAGGACAACCTGTTCAACCCGACCTTCGGGCTCGGCATCTGGACGTTCGGCAACGTCGCGGGCTTCCTGCGCAACCAGCCGCAACGCTTCATCGGCCTCACCCCCGAGGGCGCGCTCGACCGCTACTGGCGCTTCACGCTCTTCGGCGGCTACCTGCAAGACGACTTCCGCGTCAGCCCCCGGCTGACCTTGAACGCCGGCGTGCGCTACGAGACGACGACCATGCCGGTCGACATCTACGGCCGCGACTCGGCGCTGCCGAACCTGTCTGATCGCGCGCCCACCGTCGGGCCACTCTACGAGAACCCGACGCGCAAGAACATCTCCCCGCGCGTCGGCTTCGCGTGGGACGTGTTCGGCGACGGGAAGACCAGCCTGCGCGGCGGCTACGGGCTCTACTTCAACACGAACAACCAGCAGAACCTGATCGTCACGATCACGAACCCGCCCGCCACCCCGCGCATCATCATCGGGAGCAACCCGACGAACGCGCCGCTCTTCCCCGTCGCGCCACTGAGCCTCGGCGTCGGCAACTCGATCCGCCCCGTCCAGTTCGATCTCGACAACCCTTATGTCAACGTCTACAACGTGAACGTCCAGCGCGAGCTGTGGTGGGACACCCTCGTGACCGTCGGCTACGCGGGCTCGCGCGGCGTCCACCTCCTGCGCAGCAACGACGTGAACACCGCCGTCCCCACGATCCTCGCCGACGGCACGGTCTTCTTCCCGCAGAACGCGCCGCGGCAGAACACCGCTTTCTCGACCATCGAGCTGAAGAGCAGCGACGGCAACTCGTGGTACAACGCGGGCATCCTCGAAATCCGCAAGCGCTGGAGCCGCGGCGTCAACTTCCAGTCGTCCTACACCTTCTCGCGCAACATCGACACGACGCAGGCTTCGACCTTCTTCTCCGACGCCACGAACGGCACGACCACGGCGTTCCCGGAGTTTCCGGGGATGAACTACAACAAGGGCCTCGCCGACTACCACGCCAAGCACAACTGGGTGGTCAACTTCACGTGGGCTCTGCCGTTCGCGCGCGGGCTCGACGGCTGGGAGGGCGCGCTCCTCGACGGCTGGGAGCTGAGCGGCATCGGGCAGGCGCGTTCGGGGAACCCTCTGACCGTCTTCGTCGCGCGCAACCGCTCGCGCTCGCAGTGGTCGCCCTCGCTCGCGCCCGGCATCGGGTTCGACCGCGCTTCGCTCGCGCCCGGCTTCACCTACGAAACGGCCGTCATCGGCCGCCCCGATCAGTATTTCGACCCCAAAGCCTTCGTCCTCCAGCCCGCGGGCACGCTCGGCAACACGGGTCGCGGCGCTTTCATCGGCCCCAACTACCGCTCGTTCGACCTGGCCGCCGTCAAGCGCACGCGCTTCCACTCGTGGCTCGGCGAGGCGACGAACCTGCAACTGCGCGTCGAGGCGTTCAACCTCTTCAACCGGGCGAACTTCGCCCCGCCCTCGCTCATCGTCTTCACGGGCGCGGCCGACAACGAGCAGCCACTCTCGACCTTCGGTCGCGTCCGCTCAACCGTCGGCGCGTCGCGGCAGATTCAACTCGGCGTGCGGCTTGAGTTCTGAGTCACAGGAAAATGGAAAAAGGAAAACAGAAATCAATGCTCTGGATCGTCTTCGTCGTCGGCGCGTTCCTCTCGTGGGGCATCTACGGTGCGATGCTGCACCAGGGCCAGTTGAAACTCGGCAGCCCGATGCGCGCGATGCTGTGCGTCGGGCTCGCCTACTTTCTGATCGGCATCCTCGTCCCCGTCGCCGCGCTCTGGTCGCAGGGGGGCCTCGGCGGCTTCAACTCTTCGGGCACGACCATCGCCATCATCGCCGGCACGCTCGGCGCGCTCGGCGCGGTCTGCATCATCTACTCGTTCCGCGCGGGCGGCTCGCCGACCATCGTGATGCCGCTCGTCTTCGCCGGCGCGCCCATCGTCAACGTCCTCTACACGATGTGGCAGCACCCGCCGAAGCAGTCCCCGAACCCGCTGCTCTACGTCGGCTTCCTGCTCGCCGCCGCCGGCGCCGGCATGGTGCTCTACTTCAAGCCGCAGTCCTGAGCTTCCCGGTAGCCCGCCACGTTTCGACTTCAGATGCGAAGGGCTCGCGACGCGCCGTGTTGCGCGTCGCGAGCCCTTCCCCTTTGAGCGCGTGTTATTTCCCCGCGCGCTTGCCGATGCAGTAGAGCGCGCCGGAGGTGCGGATGAAAATCTGCCCGTCGGAGACGGCGGGCGAACTCAGGCAGTAGTCGCCGAGCGCGTTCTCCGCCAGCACCTCGAACTTCGCCCCCGCCCTCATCACGGTCGTCAGCCCGTCCTCGTTCGTCACGTAAATCTTCCCGTCGGCGAGGACGGGCGAGGCCGAATAAGTGCCGTTGGCGATGCGCGCGGGGCCGTAGACCTCTTTGCCCGTCTTCGCGTCGAGGCACCAGACGACCCCGCGGTCGTTGACGATGTAGAAGTACGTGCCGTCGGTGACGGGCGTCGGCACGTCCGGACCCGACTGCGCCGACCAGACGAGGTGCGTCGTCGTCACGTCGCCGCGACCGCCCGCGCGCAGCGCGAGCAGCGGCTTGACGCGCGTCGGCGCGTAGACGATGCCGTCGAAGACGACGGGCGAGGCGACGATGCGGTAAGAAGGGTTGTTGTCGGGGTTGAGGCCCTTCGCGCGCCACAGCTCACTGCCCGTCAAAGGATCGTGACCCGTCACCACGTCGCCGCCCGTGACGACGATCTCGGTCGCCTTGCCGTAGCGCAGGAGCGCGGGCGTCGTGTAGGAGTCGGGCGACTCCTGCACGGCGTCGGTCGGCCGCTCCACGCGCCAGACCGTCTTGCCCGTCGCCTTGTCGATGCGGAGCACGTAGGAGGGCGCGTCGGTTCGCATCCCGTGCAGGACTTGCACGTAGAGCGCGCCTTCGTGGAGGAGCGGCGACGAGGCGTAGCCCCAGTTGAGCCCGAACTCGCCGTAGTCCTTCTGGATGTCGCGCGCCCAGAGTTCTTTGCCCGTGAAGTCGAACCCCTTGAACACGCCCGTCCCCGTCATCACGTAGACGCCTCGGCCGTCGGTCGCGGGCGAGGGCGAAGACATGTTCTGCTTGCGCGCCTTGCGGTTGCCGCCGCCGAGCGGCTTCTTCCACACGACCGCGCCCGTCCGCTTGTCCACGCACCAGAGCGACAGCGCGTCGCCCTCCGCGACGTTGAGGAAGACGCGCTCGCCCCAGACGACGGGCGTCGAGCCGCTCAAGCCCGGAAGCTGGAGCTTCCACGCGACGTTCTCCTCCGCGCCCCACTTCACGGGGAGGTTGCGCTCCCCGCTCGTCCCGTTCAAATTCGGGCCGCGCCACTGGGGCCAGTTCTCACCGAAGGCGACGCCGCACGATGCCAGCAGCAGTGCGGCCACAAGGCGATAAATTTTAACTCGCACGACTCTTCCCTCCCCGCGCGGAATGGACCTAATATTACCCCAACTTGGGACTGACGCGACCGCCCTTCACGCGGCCGCGCCTGTGAGACTCCGAAAGGACGCGAGATGACTACGACCCGAACGCTCATGACCGAAGACGAGCTCCTGCGGATGCCCGACGACGGCTACCGCTACGAACTCGTCGGAGGAGAGCTCAGGCATTTCGCGACTGACCGACGCCGACGGACTCGATCTCGGCGACGTGGTCGAAGGCTTCCGCTGCCGCGTCTCCCAGATTTTCGACTGAGCCCTGGACGGAAGCCGCCTTCACTCGGCGCGCAGCGATTGGAGCAGCGGCGCGCGCAGCGCGGCGGCGGTCGCGGCGAGCGAGGCGAGCAATCCCGCGGCGAGCACGGCGAGCAGCAGCAGGGCGAGCGTCGCGTGCGACGAGTCTGTGCCGCCTCGCTGGAGCAGCGCGGGCGCGACGGCGAGCGCGGCGCAAACGGCCCCGGTCGCGAGCCCCGCGAGGAGCAGCAGCGCGTTCTCGGCGACGATCATCAGCGCGAAGTCCCCGCGGTCGTAGCCGACGGCGCGCAGCAGGGCGAGTTCGCGCCTGCGCTCCAGCACGTTGCGCAAGAGCACCGCCGCCAGGCCGAGCGTGCCGAGCACCGTGCCCAGGCCGCCGAGCGCCTGGAAGGTCGAGATGTAGGTGTTCTCGACGCGGTGGAAGGCGGCGAGCCTGTCCGCGGTCGCGACGGCGTCGAAGCCGTAGTCGGACAACTGCTCTTCGAGCCGCGCGGCGGCCGCCTGGGCGCTCGCCGCGGGCGCGTCGACGAGGAAGAAGCGGTAGCCCTGGACTTCGGGGAACGCGCGCAGAAAATTCTTCTCCGCCATCAGTAGCTCGCCCTGAAAGATGCTGTCCGAGAGCGCGGCGACGAAGCGCAGGCGCACCACCTCGCCGCCGCCGCCGCGCACCTCGATCACGTCGCCGATCTTTTTGTGCAGCACGTAGGCGAGCGAGTTCGCGTCCGCCGCGACGGGCAGCACGCCGTCGCCCGCGTCTTTTTCGAGCAGCAGCCACGGGTTCGACTTCTCCTCCGCCGAAGCGGCGAGCGACGAAGCGAAGGCGAATCGGTTCTCGCGCAAAAAGTCCGCAGTCGCGCCGAGCACGCGCGGCTCGCGCGGCTGGTAGAGGTTCAGACAACTCGCGTCGTCGCCCGCCCTGACGCGGAAGCGCGCGAAGTGAATCCCGTCGAACGCGTTCCCGCCCCCCGACGGGTTCGACACGTTCAGGTTCAGCGCCTCCCTGCCCTCCGGCGTGTTCGGGTCGTGCGTGACGGGCAGCAAAGACTCCGCCGCGAGCGGGTAGCCGCCGCCGCCGCTATTCCTGTCCGACGAATCTTCAACGCCGCGCTGTCTGAACGCGTCGACGGCGACGATGATGAACGCCGACGAGGCGACGAGCGCGACGCACAGGACGCTGCGCGCGGGCCTGTGCGCCGCGTTGCGCAAGCCCAGCCGCGCGACGGCCCGCCAGCCGCGCCCAGAGATCGTCCGCCTCCGCCCCGCGCGCAGCCACGCGGACTCCAGGCACAGCAGCCCCGCCAGCAGCAGCGCGCCCGCCCCGAAGAACCCGGCGGTCTCGCCGACCGCCTTCGACGCCGCGAGCGCGACGAGCGCGACGCCGAAGCCGCACAGCGCGAGGCCGACCGCGACCGCTCTCTTTATCCGCGGGTGGCGCGGCGCGTTCGCGTCCGCCGCGGGCGACTCGCGCACAGCCTTACCGCGTCGCAGTCTCCAGGCGCGCGGTGCTTTCGTCTCATCCGCTTCGAGCGAGCCGGCGAGGAGCCCGCGCGCGGAGACGCGCGAGAGAGCGCGCAGCGTCCACCAGACGCAGAGGGCCGCGGCGGCGACGCCGCCCGCGAACCCGATGACGAGCGACGTGGGCGAGGCGTGCAGCGCGAGCTGCCGCGTGCCGACCGCGCCGACCCAGAACGTGCGCAGGCCCCACATCATCAGCGCGGCGTAAAGAAGACCGCCGCCGACGCCCGCCAGGCTTCCCAGGCCGGCGAGCGCGACGCCTTCCGCGAGGAACAGCGCGCGCACCTTCGCCGCGGGGAAGCCCGCCGCACGCAGCAGGCCGATCTCGCGCGCGCGCTGCTCCACGCCGAGCTTGAAGAAGAGGCTCGCGAGCATGAGCGCCGCGGCGACGATGAAGAAGCTGAAGTAGAGGAAGTATTCGCCGAAGTCCGTCGCGCCGCGCGACGCGCGCAGGCCCTCCGCGCGAACGGACGCGACCGCTAATCCGGCCCGCACCGGGTCAATCGACGCGCGCAAGGTTCGCTCGAACTCCGCGCGCGACGTTTCGAGCTGCGCGCCGCCGGGCTGCGACGACGGGGGCGGGTAGAGGCGCAGCGAAGTTAATTCGCCGAATCGCGTCCGCCAGAGCCGCTGCCCCTCCACGAGCGGGATGAAGGCTTTGGGAGTCGTGCGGAACTCGTGCCAGTAGTCTTCATCTTTTTTCCGCACGCGCGAGAGATCGACGGGGAACGGCGGGTCCCAGTCAGACAAACTCTCCGCGCCGCTGATGCCCGGGTACTCCGGCGTCAGGTTCCTGTCCGACGCGAGCCCCTGGATCGGCACGACGCCCGCGACGCGGAATCGCGCCGTCTCGGTCGAGAGCCTCCCCTCCTCGCGCCAGAGGTAGTAGTCGAGATCCACCGTGTCTTCGAGGCGCGCGCCGAGATCGGTCGCCGCCCACTCGTTCAAAATGATCGGCGGCAGTTTCTGCGGCGAGCCGGACGCATCGTGTGTCATGACCATATCGTCGGTCACGCCCTGACCCGTGCGCGCGAGCGCGCCGAACTGTCTGTCGTCAATCGCCGCCACGAGCGAGTACGGGACTTCGCGACCGTTCGCGCGGATCGCGTTGGCGAGGTACGAGTAGACGCCCACCGCGTCGAGATTCGTTTTCGCAGCGGCCGCGCGCGCCGCGCGCGCGAGTTCATCGGCGATGAGCGCGCCGTCGCTTTCGAGCGAGAGGGCGTGCTGTTCGTCGAGCACGCGCACCCGCGCGCCGAGGTCTGCGAGCGAGAACGAATCACGCAGGGCCTGCTCGGCGAGATCGCGCCGCACGACCGCGCGCTGCGGATCGTCTTCCGCCCGCGCGCCCGCGAGCAGGACGGCGTTCGCCCTGCCCTCCTGCCCCGTGTCTTTTTGCAGGCGCGCGAGCGACAGAAACGCGGCGCGCACTTCGCCCTGCGCCGGTCGCAGGGAGAACTCTCCGAGCCGCGACGCCGACAGCACTTCGCGCACCGTGAGCCGGACGGTGCGCCCCACGTCGTCCTTGCGGCCGTGCAGCGACTCCACGGGGATCGCCGAAGGTTTTGCCATGCGCACCAGCACCGCATCGCCCGCACGCGCGCCCAACTCTGCGGCGAGACTCTGGCTGAGCAGCACCTCGCGCTCGCCGGGCGTCGTCACCTCCGCGCCGTGGAACTTCCAGAAGCGCTCGTCCACGCCGTAGACGGCGACTCCGGACGCGCGCCCGCGGCCCTCCTCGTGCGTCACGACGCCGTCCAGCACGACGACGGGGCACGCCGCGTCGAAGCCCGCTTCCTTCAACTTCGCGCTCGACAGCAGATCGTCGGCCAGCCGCTCGCGGAAGAAGTTGGCCGCGGAGACGACCGCCTCGGTCTTCCCCAGCCGGCCGAGGAACAGCTCGCGCAAGGAAGCGCGCACCGAGTCGCCCACGACGAGCGCGCCCGCGAGCACGGCTACCGCCACGCCGACGCCCGCCACCACCGCCGCGTTCGTGCGACGGTAGTAGACGAGGTTGCGCCGGAGCAGTGTCGTCGTCTTCATCGGTGATGGGTGATGGGTAATAAGTAATGAGTTAAAGCAACTGGTTTTCACTCATTACTCATCACCCTCACTCATTACTTCTTTATCAGCGTCCGCTCGTGCAGCTCGTAGCGCGCGGGGAGGTGCGCGGCGAGTTCCGCGCTGTGCGTGACGACGACGAGGATGGTCTCCTGCCGCCGGTGCAGCTCGGTCAGAAGCGTCGCGACGCGCTCGGCCGAGTCGTGATCGAGGTTGCCGGTCGGCTCGTCGCAGAGCAGCAGCGACGGCTCGCGTATGAGCGCGCGGGCGAGCGCGGCGCGCTGCTTCTCGCCGCCGGAGAGCTCGCCCGGCAGGTGTTCGAGCCGGTCGGTCAGGCCGACCTCGTCGAGCAGCGAGCGGGCGCGCTCCACTTCGTCGCCGCCGCTCGTGCCCGCGACGAGCGTGGGCGCGAGGACGTTTTCGAGCACGCTGCACTGCGGGAGCAGGCAGTGATCCTGGAAGATGAAGCCGACCTCTCTGTTGCGGAAGGCGGCCAGGTCGCGCTCGGCCAGCTCGAAGGGGTTGCGGCCGTCGAGCGTGACCGTGCCCGCGCTCGGCGAGTCGAGCGCGCCGAGGATGTAGAGCAGCGTCGACTTACCGCTGCCCGACGGCCCCATCACGGCGATGGCCTCGCCGCGCCTGAGCGTTAAGTTAACGTCGTCGAGGATGGGCAGCGCGCCGCGCGGCGTGCGGTACTCCTTCGACAGATTTTTGACTTCGAGCAAACGTGAGCGCCCCCGGAACCTTCCCGCGCGAGACCCTACGCGACGACCGCCTGCGCCGCGTGACGCGACGCCCCCGCCGCCGCCTTCAACACGTCGCCGTAAACTTCGAGCGCGCGGTCGGCCATCCGCGCGACCGAATAATGCTCGCGCACGCCCGCCGCGCCCGCGCGGCCGAGGGCGTTTGCCAGGGCGCGATCCCGCCGCAGCGCGTCGAGCCCTTCGGCGAGGGCGCTCGCGTCGTCGGGCTCGACGAGCAGGCCGCCGCCCGTGCGCGCGACCAGTTCCGTGAACGCGCCGCGGCGGGGGACGACCGCGGGCACGCCGCACGCCATCGCCTCGATGAGCGAGAGCCCCTTCGGCTCGTCGTAGGTCGCGGGCAGGGAGAAGGCGTCGAGCCCGCGCAGGAACTCGATCTTCGCGCCGCGTTCGGGCGCGCCGCGGTAGCTGAACTCGGCGGCCAGGCCCCACTCCCTCATCCTGCGCTCGACGCTGCGCAAATAATCCCCGTGCTCCGGCGCGAGGTAGCCGCCGACTTCGAGGCGCGACGCGCCCGCGCCGTCCCGCTCGCGGAAAAGTTTGTAGGCTTCGGCGAGGACGTGCAGCCCCTTCTCCGGCGCGACGCGCCCGAAGAAGCCGACGGTGAACGTCTCGTCGCGAGCGCCGACAGCGTCGCGCCCGCCGCCCGCACGATCTACCTCGTCGGCCCCGACCCCCCGCGGCTCGTAGCCTTCGAGGTTGATGCCGAGCGGCACGACGCGCATCTTCTCTCTGGGGATGCCGAGCAGGCCGCGCATGAACGCGGCGTAGTAGTCGCTGACGGCGACGAACGCATCGACGTGCGGGACGCTCGCGCGGATGAGTTCGAGCGCGGCGCGCCGGTCGGCTTCGGGCAGACCGTCGATGAAGAGGTCTTCGCCCTGGAGCGTGACGCAGACCGCCCGCCCGGTCGCCTCCCTGACGGGTCGCGCGAGGCTGATGAGCAGCGAGTTCGGCAGCACCGTCACGTCGGGCGGCGGCTCGCCTCGCAGCCACTCGACGAGCTTCTCGACCTCCTTGTGCTGGTTCCCCGCCTCGCCTCTCAACATCGAGACGGTGAGCGCGCCGAGCGACGAGGGATCGACGGCGATGGAGCGGCGCGAGGCGAAGCGGATCGCCGCCGCCGAGTCCCACAGCCGGTCGAAGAGTTTCGGTGACTTGCGAAAAAGAGGGACGTGCTGTTCGAGGTAGACGCTGATGCCGCCGAAGAAGACTTTATCGGCGCTCACGTTCGGCTCGTCCGTACGCGTCGGCGTGTAGACGGGCAGGAGCATCACGTCGTGCCCGCGCCGGAGCAGCTCCGCCGCCAGAGCGTTATCGCGCAGGCAGCTCCCGCAGTACATCTGCGCCGCGCCGGCCGTGATCGAGAGAATCTTCATCCTTCAGGCAGCCGCGCGCTGGAAGGCGCGGCGCGCGTAGAGGTGCTCGAAGAGGTTGCCCTCGTGCGGCTGATCCCAGCAGAGCTGGTTGGTCGGGAGCGCGCCGACGTTCAGGCGATCCACGAACGGCGACGACAGGAGTTTCCCGATCAACTCGTCGTCGCGCGTGAGCGCCGTCACGACCAGGCTCGCGCCGAGCGCTGCGGGCAGCTCGTCGCTCTTTACTTTGACGACGCTCGCGAAGGGGAAGAGGAACTCGCGGTTGGCGAGCGGGTGCGCCGGGCTCTCGCAGACGACGACCGTCGGCAGCAGGTACGTGCAGCCCCCCCACTCGACGACGCGGCTCGCGCCGCCCCTCAGCTCCGACGTCACGTCGCGCGCGCCCCCTTGCGCCAGCCCCTCGTCGATCATCGCGCTCACGCGCGCGGCGACCCGCGGGTCGGCGAAGGGCGCGAGCTGTGCCCCCTCGTCCTCTGCGGCGCGAGGGCTCACGGTCGCGAAGCGTCGGGCGAGCGCCGCGGCGATCTCTTCGGCGTGCGCCGTCGTCCAGACGCCGGAGGCGTTGACGCACGAGCGCCCGCCGTTGTCGAGTATCGAAGACGCGATCACGTCCAGGTACTTCTCCCACTCCACAGCGCAGTCTTCCCCCAGGACGAGCTTGCTGTAGCCGGGGCCGTGGACTTCGACGCGCCCCTCCTCCCGCCACTGCGCGGTCGAGCCGGCGTCGCCGAAGACCATGCCGCGCCCCGTGCGCGTCAGAATCTCCGCCGCGCCCGCGTGGCTCGTCGGGTAGTAGCTGAAAGCCTCGGCGGGAACGCCCGCCTTGATAAAAGCCTGCGCGACGCGATAGGGCGTCCACGGCTCCGCGCCGCCGGGCTTTAAGACGAGCGGGGTCTTGAGCGCGACCGCTGGCGTCCAGAGCGTATGGACGCCGGGCGAGTTCGAGGGCAGGACGACGCCGAGCGAATGCGCGCGCGGGAAGAAGCTGACGGTCTGCCCCCCGACCTCGCCGTAGCCGCGGTCGAGCGCGTCGAGCGGCAGGTTGCGGGTGAGCCCCGCGAGCACGGTGCGCATCTCCGCCATCACGCCGCGCACCTTCTGCATGTTGCGCCGCGCCATGACGTGCGGCAGGCCCGTCGTCGCCGACACCTGCTCGACGTAGTCGCGCGGGGTCTGCGCCGCGTCGCCGACCGGCAACTCGTCGTTCGCGAAAATCTCCGCCGCGCGCTCGGTCATCCCGATGAGCTCTTCGGTCGTGAACGCCGCGAGGGAGCGTCGGGCCGGCTCCTGATCCGACAGATCGCGCCGGATCAACCCGACGTTCGCCTGGCTGATCTCGACTACGGCAGCGCGCGTGCGGTGGTGCGCGACGCCGACCGCGTCGAGACTCTTATACGGCTGACCTTTGCGCAGGAGCGGGATGTGCAACATAGTTTGATTTCGGATTTCAGAATGCGGATTGCGGATTGCGGGTTGAAGAAATCAACTGTCACTTCGAGTTGCAGAATCGGATTGCTAATCCGCATTCCGCCATCCGCAATCCGCAATTCAGTAGACCCCTTCGACCACGGTCGTCTGGAAGCGCGAGAAGGGGCGGACGTTGCGGACGCCGTCCCACGGGTACAAGTCGTAGGGCGGCTCGCGCTCCGCCTCGTCGCGTTCGAGGAAGCGGGGCATGAAGAACTCGCGCGTCAGCGTCGTCAGGCGCACCCTGCCGGTCTCGCCGTAGCCGACGACGCGCGCCGGCTCGTCCGGGTCGACGACCTCGATCATCGCGCGCGGCGCGGGCGGGTAGTAGATGATCGCGTAGTTGTCTTCCGCGAGGCGCGGCTTGCCGACGGCGAGACCCATCAGAGTGTTGCCGTAGGTCGGGCGGAAGTCCACGCCGTCCAGGAGTTCTTCGACGGCGAAGCGGTGGAACTGCGGCGTCATCTCCGTGCCGCCGCAGAAGACGCCGCGGATGCCGAGCTTCCTGAGGGAGACCTTCTCGCAGATGGCCTCCAGGAGTTTCGGCGTGGTGAACAGGCAGCGGATGTTCTCGTGCGCGCGCAGGAGGATGAGAGCCTGATCGACGACGTGCTGCTTGTAAGCCTCGGCCTGCTTCGGCTGCCCCGACTTCAAGAGCTTGATCACCCAGCGCGGGTCGAGATCGACCATGAAGCAGATGCCGCCGCGGTGTTGCGCGAGGTGCTCGACGGCCAGGCGCAGGCGTCGCGGGCCGGATGGCCCGACCATCAGCCAGTCCGCGCCTTTCGGGAAGGACTCGTCGGGGAGCGTGTCGCTGAACGCCTCGTAGTCGAGGCGGAAGTCCTCGACGTTGATGCGGCTTTTCGGCACGCCGGTCGAGCCGCCGGTCTCGAAGACGTAGACCGGGCGGTCGCGGTAGGCGCGCGGGACCCAGCGGCGCACCGGCCCCCCCCTCAGCCACTCGTCCTGAAACTCGCCGAGCAGCGCGAGGTCTTCGTAAGTCTTAATCCTCTCGCGCGGGTCGAAGCCGAGCCCTTTCGCGCGTTCGAGCCAGAAGTCGCAGCCCGTCGCGGGGTCGAAGTGCCACGCCACGATCTCGCGCACGTGCGCGTCCAGCCGCTCGCGCGACGCCTCGGCCCTCGCCTGTAACTCGTCTGTTTTTACGACCGACATGATGCCCGGAATTCTACCGACGCGGGTCGGGGGAGCGCAAACTAAAAGCCCGCCGAGACTTTACGTCCCGGCGGGCTCCAGAGTTTCCTCCCGAAGCGTCGCGCGCCGCCTCAGAAACTCCTGACGCGCTCGCTCCCCATCTGTTCGAGCATCTTGTCGGCCTCCTGCGGGTCGAGCTTTCGCAGCAGCACGAGCGTGCTCAAGACGGTGTTCGTGTTCCAGCCGCGGCGGTAGTCGGTCAGGATGATCTCGCGCGCCTTCTCGACGAGCCGCGGCTTCAGGGCGGGGTCGTTCAGCTCGACGAGGCCCCGCAGCGCGTGGAACTGCATCGACTGTGACTCGTCGTCGAGGTAGCCGACGAAGAGTTCCCTCAGTTCCGCCCGCTCGCGGATGCGCCGGCTCAGGCCGTCGAGCGCGGTCATGCGCACGACGCGCTTCTGATCCGTGCGCGCGGCGTTCAGGAGCAGGTCGTAGACCTCCGCGTTCTCGACCTTCGCGGCGAGGGCGCGCGCCGCGCGCGAGCGCACGATCTCCTTCTCGTCCGAGCGCAGCGCGTCCGACATCGCGCGCAGCACCAAGGGATCGTCCACGTACTTGCCGACCGCGCCGACGATGGTCGTGCGGATCACGTCTTTCTTCTCGGTCGCGAGGACTTTCAGCAGCCGGTCGCGCGCCTCCTTGTCGCCCGCATACTTTTTGGCGAGCGCCGACGCGGCGCTCATTCGCACCGTGTCGTTCTTGCCGGATTCGAGCGCGCGCAGGAAGGCGTCGCGCACTTCGGGCTCCCCGGCGTAGGCCGCCAGCTCGCGCGCGGCCGTCATCTGCACCACGCCGCTCTGCTCGTCGCGCAGCGCCTCGACGAACGCCTGCCGCACCTGCGGGTTCGAGACGTGCAGCGCGAGATCGGAGACCGCCTGGTTGCGCGCCGCGCCGCGATCCGACGACTTCAGCACGGTCAGCATCTCCGCCACGTTCTGCCCGCGCGCGAGGCGCACCGTGCCCGTCACGTCGTTGACCGTGATCGCCGCGCCGCCCGCGCCGACCTTCGCGCGGAAGTCCGTCCTCGTCATCTCGCCCTGCACGGCGACGTTCGGCAGCTCGACGTAGACCTTGCCCTTGACGCCGCCCGTCTGCAATTCCGCGTTCACGTCTTCGAGAAATCGCAGGGTGACTTTCCCGACGACCTTCGACACCGAGACGCCGCGCCCCGCGAGGCGCGCGAGCGACATCACTACCGAGCCCGACACGTCGGAAATCTCCGCGCCGCCCGCCGCCTGCGCGATGCCGACGCGCCCCGCCACGCGGTCGAGCTTCACCGTCCCGTCCAGCTCGCCGACGCGCACCGTGTCGCGCACGTTCGTCATGACGAGGTTCGTCCGGCGGGGGACGGTCAGGCGCACCGTGTGGCGCGTGCCGTCGGACGAGGCGTAGTCGCCCTTCTCCTTCCGCTCGGGGCCGCGCAAGGTCAGGCTCGAAGGCGTCTGCTCGACGACGAGCTTGCGCGGGCTGGCGGCGTAGGAAAAACTTTTGATAACGACCTCGGCGCTCGCGCCGTCGGTCGTGTCGATGGTGACGGGGCCGTCGATGTTCGAGAGTTCGACGCGCGCGCCGGGCGAGAGCTGGTAGGTCTGCCGCAGCTCCTCGCGCTCGGTCGTCTCGTCGCCGACCCAGATGTCGTCGCCGTTGATGTAGATGTCGGGCATCTCCGACATCGCCGGCAGCGGCGCGAACTGGAAGTCGAAGTCGGGGACGTTGATCTGGATGTCGGGCAGGTTAATGGCGACGGGCGCGATCCTGCCCAGATCGATCCTCACCTCCGGCTTGATCTCGACGCGCGGCGCGACTCTCACCTCCTGCGCGCCCGCCCCGCGGGGGGCGAGCGCGGCGGCGACCGACGCGCCCAGGACGACGACTGCGACCAGCTTCATTCTCATCTTCCGTCACTCCTTAATCTGGTGGGGGTATCTACCTGCACGCGGGGGCCGCGCCGGGCGCGAGCTTCGAGAGGCGCACGGTCTGGCTGAACGAGTCGAGCGTGATCTGGGCCTGGCCGTCGCCCTGCCTGACCTCGACGCGGCGCATCGCCTGCGAGTCCGGGCGCGGGGTCGAGGCGCGGACGACGAAGTCGCTCACGGCGTCGCTGTTGTAGGACATCAGGTTCGCGGTGAAGCCGGGCGACCCGTCGGGGATCGCCATGATGACGTGCCCCTCCATCGACTTCAGGCGGTAGCGCCCGTTCTGCGCGATGGAGCCGGTGAAGTTGATGTCGGAGTCGGTGGTCGTCGCCTCCACGTCGCCGCCCACGTTCGTGAGCGTGATCTTGCCGCGCGAGGTGCCGGCGTCGACTCTCCCCTTGACGCACTCGACGCCGATGTTGCCGTTGATCGTGGTGACGCGCACGTCGCCGCTCGAACGCCTGACGTTGATCTCGCTGCTCGTCGAGACGACGTAGACGAGGCCGCCCACGTCCTCGACGTTGACGTTACCGCCGCGCGCGCGGAGTTCCAGAGAGCCGACGTGGCTGACGTTGATGTCGCTGCTGCCGCTCACGACCGAGACCGGGCCGTCGATGCCGGAGACGTTCAGCGCGCCCGCCCTCACCTCGATGGCGTCGAGTTGGGCGTAGCGCGGCACCTTCACGTCGAGCGTGATGCCGGAGTCTTCGCCGCCGGCGCGGGCCGCGCCGACGACAGTGCCGCTCCCGCCGCCCGCCCCGCGCGCGCCGGGCGTCGGCTGCTTCGCCGTCGCGGGCTGCGTGCCTTGCGGCGCCTGGATGGTGACGCCCGGCGTCTGGACGACGACGCTCGGCATGGGGACGAGGATCACGCCGTTCTTCGCGGCCTCTTTGATCTTGTCCTTCACCTCCTGCCTCTCACGCTCCCGCCCCTCGCCCCTCGGCCCCGGCGCGGGCGCGGGGTTCGAGGTGGGGCTCGGGCGCGCGGGCGGGGCCGCCGGAGCCGGGTAGTAGATCGTGCCGCCGCCCGCCCCGCGCCGCCCGACGACGGCGAGCGCGAGCGTGGAGCGCGACTGCGGGTCGGCGGTCATCGAGACCTGCACCGCCTCCGCGCCCTTGCTGCTCGTGGCGGAGGCTTCGACCGTGTCGCGATCCCAGCCCGTGATCGTGATGCGACCGTAGCGGTTGCTGATCGAGACGCGGCTGCCCCGCTCCAACTTCACGGAGATGCGGCCCGACTGGTTGCTCAGCGAGACCGTGCCGCCCGCCTCCTGCGCCGCCGCGGCGGGCGGTTGCAGCGTCGCGCAGGCGGCGAGCGCGAGCGCGTTGATGATTGCGGTAAAAGTTCGTTTCCTCATTTTCGTCACTTACTCTTTCGTTCGGACTCGGAGGGCGGGGGCTCGTCCGGTCGGATCATTCTCACTGTTCGGCGTGCGCCATCTCACGCAGGATTTCGACCTTCTTGGCGTAAGCCGAGAGCATGTACTGGACGGCGACGGGGTCGCTGCCGTGCTTCTGGACGGTGCGGCGCGTCTCGCCGATGGAGCGGTCGATGGCGGCGAGCGTCTCGTCGAAGCGCGCGGCGGTCTGCGGGTCGAGGTGCGAGCGCTTGCTCGCCACGTCGCGCTGGAGCATCTGGATGGCGGCGATGTAGCGCTGCTCCGCCTCGCGCACGAGCTGTTCGGGCGTCGTCTTGCCGTCGCGGCCGGGCGTCGGCGCGGCGTGCACCGCCTGCTCGACCCGAAGGCCGCCGTTCAGCAACTCGTTCGCGCGCTTACGCTGCTCGTTCGCGGGGCCTTTGCGGTTCTCCGGCTCCGTCGTCTTCTGCTCCGGCGATGCGACAGGCGCGGCCGGGGGAGTGTCGGCGGCGGCGGGGCTCGCGGTCGCGGCGGGCTGCTGCGTCCGTGTCACAACCGCGGGCGCTGTCAGTTGGTCGCTCTGAGCCATCTGCGGCTGCGACTGATCGCGCCCGCCCGCGAGCCGCATCACGCCGACCGTCAACCCGATGGCGACGAGGACGAGCGCGGCGGTGAGCGCGGGGCTGAAGCGTGGGGCGGTGAAGAGCGGCGCGAACCACGCCGAGACTCTCTGGAGCAGACCCACCTCGCCGCCAGTCGCCTCCCGACGTATCCGCGCCTCGACACCGCCCCACAAGCGTGGCGCGAGCGCCTCGACGCCGCGCTCGTAAGAGGCGTAGAGGGCCGCCTCCGAGAGCAGCGCGCCGTGGGCGTCCGCGCAGACCGCGCAGGCGGCGAGGTGCGCTTCGACCGCGGAACTGTCCCGCGCGGCGAGCTCGCCGTCCAGGTATTCTTCCAAGAACTTTTCACACTCTTCGCACTTCATGTCTGTTGCACCCCCATGTAGGGTCCGATGCGCCGACGCATCTCGGCGCGCGCGCGGTGGAGATCGGTCTTGACCTTCGGCAGTGAGAAGCCCGTGATCTCGACGATCTCCTCGTAGCTGCGCTGCTGAAAGATTTTCAACGCGAAGACCAGGCGCTTGTCCTCGTCGAGCGCGCCGAGCGCGCGGCGCACGACCGAGTTCAGCTCCTTGTCGAGCAGCTCGCCCGCGGGCGTCTGCCGCTCGTCGGGCAACTCCAAAACCGACTCGTCGTCGAGCTCGACCTTCGACGCCCGCCGCTCGCCGCTCCTCAAGTGTTCGCGGGCGACGTTCTTGGCGATGGAGAAGAGCCACGTCGAGAACTTCCCCTCCTCGCGCAGCGCGCCGAGGTGTCGGTAGGCGCGGACGAAGGTCTCCTGCGTCAGGTCTTCGGCGAGCGCCCGGTCACCCACCATGTCAAAGACGAACGAGATGACGGGGCGGCTGTAGCGCTCGAAGAGCAGGCGAAAAGCCTCTGGGTCGCCGCGCCGCGCGCGCGCGATGGGGGTCTCGGCACTGTTCATCGGTGGGTGGGTTAGCGCGCCCGCCTGGCTCGCCGCGGCAGCGTCAAACGTCTCAATCGCCAGTCGTTCCATCATCATCCCGCCTAGTAAGTGATGTCGGGGGGTAAAAAGTTTCAGGGGCGGCCGGAAAACTCTCCGGGCGCGGGCGCGGGGCGCGACGGCAGCGGCCCCGGCGGGCGGCCGTCGCGCCCGTTAGAGGGGCGCGCGCGGGCGAAAACGGGGCGCGCGCCGACGCCGGAGAAATCTGTTGACAGCGCCAACGGGCGGGTGTATTTTTCGCACCTCCTCTCCCGAGCTTTGACCGTTTCGGCGGTCGCCTTTGAGGGAATTCTGTTCCGACCCTGTTTCGAAGAAACCTTCTCTCCACTTCACGCGCGCGCCTTCAGGTTACCGACTCTGATGTGGGCGAAGGTCTCCTCGTCTCCGTTTTCCCGTCCCTCATTGCCGCCCCGTTAGCGACCTAATCCTCCCGTCCGCGCCGAGAGATCGGCGCGGGTTCCAGTTCTCAGAAACCGACTCCTCATGTCCCTTCGCCGACTCCAACTTTAAAGCCCCGCCGATCACCTGCAAGTGATCGACAGGGCTCGTGAACAACACAACCCGGCAGCACCCCGCGGGCGCGAGACCGAAGATGCGTCGCCTCAACAGCCCGGCATCTTAGCGCAGACGCGGTGGTAGCTCAACCCGAAAGGACACCCGTCGTGCTTACAAATATCTCATCCCTCGTCGGTAAGTACCGCAGAACGCTCCTCGCCCTCGGCTGCGCGTTCCTGCTCGGCTCACAACTCCTAACCACGCCCCGCACCGTCGCGAACGCGACCGCCGCCGCCCGCGCCTTCCAGGGCGACCCGTCGGTCGTCGGCCAGTGGTCTGCGACCCTCGACCTGGGCGTCGTCACCATCCACACGCACCTGCTGCCGACCGGCAAGGTGCTCTTCTGGTCGCGCCAGCAGAACGGCGGCGGCGACGCCCTCGGCTTCTCGCAGACCTACACCTTCGACCCCGTGACCAACAGCTTCCTCGCCTTCCCCTTCAACTCCACCACGAACCTCTTCTGTAGCGGTCACTCGTTCTTGCCCGACGGGCGGCTGCTCGTCGCGGGCGGTCATCAGGGCGCGGACAACTTCGGCGAGCCGCACACCAACATCTTCGACCCCGCGACCAACACCTGGACGCGCGCGCAGGACATGAACGCCGGTCGCTGGTATCCGACCACCTGCCCGCTCGGCACGGGCGAGGCGCTCGTCGTCTCCGGCACCATCCAACCCTCGGTGCTCAACACTCTGCCGCAGGTCTTCCAGCCGGGCAGCGGCACCTGGCGCTCGCTCACGAGCGCGCAGCAGGGGCTGCAACTCTACCCGTGGATGCTGCTCGCCCCGAACGGTCGCGTCTTCAACTCGGGGCCGGATCAGTTCACGCGCTACTTAGCCACTTCGGGCACGGGCGCTTGGTCGGACGGCCCCACGAGCAACGGCGGCTTCCGCGACTACGGCTCGTCCGTCATGTACGACGACGGCAAGGTGCTCATCGCGGGCGGCGGCGCGCCGACCAACACGGCCGAGGTCGTCAACATCAGCCGCGAGACGCCGGCGTGGCGCTTCGTCGGCTCGATGGCTTTCACGCGGCGGCAGATGAACGCGACGCTGCTGCCCGACGGGCACGTGCTCGTCACGGGCGGCACGAGCGGCGGCAACTTCTCCAACGCCATCGGCTCGGTCTTCGCCGCCGAGGACTGGAACCCCTCGACCGAGACGTGGACGACGCTCGCCAGCATGGCCGAGCGGCGGCTCTACCACTCGACCGCCATCCTGCTCCCCGACGGGCGCGTGATGGTCGGCGGCGGCGGCTTCCCCGCCTCCGACAACGGCGACTCCAACCACACGACGATTCAATACTTCTCGCCCCCCTACCTCTTCCGCGGCGCGCGCCCCTCGATCACGTCCGCCCCGGCGAGCGCCGGCGGCGGCGAACAGATCTTCGTCGGCACGCCCAACGCTTCGTCGATCAGCAAGGTGACGCTCGTGCGCCTCTCGTCGGTGACGCACTCGTTCAACCAGAACCAGCACATCAACGTCCTGAGCTTCCGCCAGGCCGCGGGGGGCTTGAACGTCAGCCTCCCCCGCAGCGGCACGCTCTGCCCGCCGGGCCACTACATGCTCTTCCTCGTCAACTCAAGCGGCGTGCCCTCGGTGGCCTCGATCATCCAGGTCACCTCGGCCGCCTCGCAGAACGCCATCGACGACTCGCGCTACTTCGTGCGCCAACAGTACTACGACTTCTTCAACCGCGAGCCCGACGACCCCGGACTCGCCTTCTGGACGAACAACATCACCACCTGCGGCAACACCGCCACGTGCTACGGGCAGAAGCGGCTCAACGTGGCGCGCGCCTTCTGGGAGTCGGGCGAGTTCCAGGACCCGCTGCGCGCCAACAACGATCCGCTCTTCTTCCCGACGCCGCCGGGCGGCATCGAGTACAACACGGAGGAGTTCGTCAAGAAGTGTTACCGCATCTACCTGCGGAAGGAGGGCGAGGCGGGCGGCGTCGCCTTCTGGAGAAACGGGCTCAACAGCTGCATCGCGCAGAACCCGTCGAACACCTCGCAGTGCTACAACAACACGATCAACGCGTTCCTCCTTGCCGGCGATTACCGCAACCGGTTCTCCAAGCCCTAGCCGCGGGATGAACTATTGTCGATTGACATCGTAGGGGCAGGGCTCGTCCCTGCCCGCGTCGAATCAGCACGAGCAACGTGAGTTTTGACCACGCGGCGGGCAGGGACGATCCCAGCCCCTACAATCACCAACGTATTCGAGGTGTCGTCATGATTTCTCAAGACAAAAAGACAGGAGCGCGTACCGCCGCGCTCGTCGTGTTCGCCCTGCTCTGCTGCGCCGCTGTCGAGGCCCGCGCGACGCCGCGGCAGACGCCGCAGCCCGCGAAAGGCGCGGCGGCGGCGGGCGGCGCGGATCATTGTCACCAGCCGCCCGCGGCGGCGGAGGCCCCGCCGAAGGGCAACGCCGCCGCGGCGAAGCCCTCGATCCCGGACGTTGCGGTCACGGATCAGAACGGGAGGAAGAGTCGCTTCTACACCGATCTGGTGAAGGGCAAACTGGTGATCATCAACTTCGTCTTCACCTCCTGCACCAACGTCTGCCCGATGCAGGGCGCGAACTTCGCGAAGCTCCAGGCGGCGCTCGGCGACCGCCTCGGCAGAGACATCTCGCTCATCTCGGTCAGCACCGATCCGCTCGTCGACACGCCCGAACGCCTCAAAGCGTGGGGCGCGAGGTTCGGGGCGAAACCCGGCTGGACTCTGGTGACGGGCGAAAGGGACGAGATGGACAAGCTCTTACGGTCGCTCACGGGCGGCGAGGCGAGGCGCGGCGAGCACTCGCCCGTGGCGCTCCTCGGCGATTTCGAAAGGGGTGCGTGGGTGCGCGCCTACGGGCTGTCTGAGCCGGAGCGATACCTCCAACTCTTCGCAAACCTGAACGCGACCCCCGCGGCGCAGCCGCCGGCAGGAAGAAACTGAGAGGGTTACGGCGGTTCGCGAATGAGTGCGGCCGTCGAATAATTGTAGGTGCAGGGCTCGCCCCTGCCCGCCGGGAGAGCGCAAGCTCGCTCAAAAAGTTTAGCGATCATTCACCGTAGAATGATCGCTAAACTTTTCCGCGCTGTCGCGCGGCGGGCAGGGACGAGCCCTGCCCCTACAGTCATCGCGCATCAGCCTGCGTTCATTCGAAACTCTTGCGGATGAGGTACGACATCTTGACGAAGAAGGTGCGGCCGTTGCGGCGGAAGCCGGGTTCGAGGTTTCCGGCGAAGGGGTTGAAGCCGTTGCGGTTGAGATCGTCGTTGTAGCCGGCGTAGAAGGCCGTCCCCGGGTTGGGCGTCCACCCGAGGAGAAATTGACCGCGGACGTTGGCGGCGAGCGTGTCGTAATCGACGCGGGCGCGCGCGAAGGTGAAGCGCGTGAACTGGTAGGTCGTGCGCGCCGTGTAGATGTTGTCGTCGAAGGCGGTGAGGCCGGTGTCGCGCCGCGTGAGGCGCGCCTTCGTGTAGTCGAGCGAGAGGTTCAGCGCGTTCGTCGGCTTGTAGTTGACGCCCGTGTTGATGTCGAAGGTGTTGGCGGAGCCGGGATCGAGCGGCGCGCCCTGACCCAGGCTGAGCGCCGTGGGGCTCACGCGCGGGAAGCGGGGCCCGGCGCCGAAGTCGAAGTCGAAGACGCC
>DATLMC010000007.1:0-20718 GCA_035537435.1 Pyrinomonadaceae bacterium
CAACTCCGGGTTCAAAGGCTCGATCTTCAAACCGTCGATGCCGACCACGCCGAAGCCTTCGTTCAGGAGATAATGCGCGAGCGTGTAGCCGGCGGGCCCGAGGCCGACGACGAGAATGTTTCGCCCGTTGTAGGGAAGCGCGTGCGGGCGTTTGGCGTTGAGCGGATTCCAGCGCGTCAGGAGCGCGTAGATTTCAAAGCCGTAGGGCAGCGCGAGCACGTCCGTGAGCACGCCCGTCTCGGCCTGCGGGATGTTGACCGGCTCCTGCTTCTGGAAGATGCACGACTTCATGCAGTCGTTGCAGATGCGATGGCCCGTGCCCGGACACATCGGGTTGTCGACGACGACGAGCGCGAGCGCGGCAATCGAGTCGCCGTCGCGCTGGAGGACGTGCATCTCTGAGATCTTCTCGTCGAGCGGGCAGCCTTCGAGGACGATGCCGAGCGGGTTACGCTTGTATGCGCCGTCCCGCCCGCGCAAGCCCTTCGAGCAGGAGTCCTTGTCGCGCTCGTGGCAGTAAAGACAATAATTGACTTCGTCGAGCACTTCGCGGCGCGTCGCGCGCGCATCCGTCAGCCCGAAGCCGACGCGGCGGCGCAAGTTTTTATCGAGCCCGCGCATCATCTCCGGCAAATCGGCGTCGGGACGTTCGAGCTGCACGAGGTGCTCGTAGTCGAGCGGGTGCGGCGCGCGGAAACTGACCCAACCCTTCACGCGTTCTTTCGCCTCCGCCCGCGTCGCGTGAAGCGAAGCCCACGCCTCGACGAGGCGCAGCGCGCGCTTCACGAACCGCGCGTCATCATTCGACGCGGCGACGCCCTCCATAGCGTCACTCTCAAACTCCGCCAACGCGACACCTGCGGCGGCGTTGCGCGCCTCCGCGATCTCGCGCGCCGCCGCACCACCGATCTCTGCCGCCTCCCCCTTCTCGACGAACTTCTCCCACGCGAGCAGCCGCGCGGTCATGCGCGCCACGCCCAGCTCGTCGTCGGAGGCGAGCGTGTCGGCGAACGCGGCGCGGCGCAGCGCGTCGAGCGAGGCGTGGAGCGAGTCGATGTCGTACGTCAGCGCGCGCTCGGCCGGGACGCGCTTCGTGGCGCGGCGCGTGACGAAGTTTTTAAACTCGAAGACGGCGTCCTGCGCGCGGACGGACGCGGCGTGAGCCTCGCGCTCCGCCTCCACCCGGAAGAGCCGCGCGACGAAGCGCGAGAGGTGCGGGGCACAGGCGATCAACAGATCGGATTCGGCTCGCGTCCCCTTCAGCTTCGCGCCGCGCGAGCGCGTGTACTCCAGGAGCGCCGCGTGGAGCGCCGCGTCTTCGCGTTCGAGTTCGGCGTGGAAGCGCGCGGTCAGGTCGCGCAGGCGCGCGGGGTCGTACAGGTCTCCGTAGGAGAAGCCGTCGATGCCCGGCTCGAAGTTTGTCTGCGCGGCGTTCGGGGCGGGCGGCGCGGGCTGCGCGCCGGGCGTGAAGTTCTGCATGACGACGATGAAATTTTAAGAACCTGTCGGGTGATTACGGGAGACCGCCCCGGCGGCGCTTCCGGCGTCGGCGCGCGAGAAATGTCGCGTCGTGGCGCTGCGGCGGCGAGTATAACACCGCCGCCGCGCGGCGACTAAACACGCGACTTCAAAGGGCCTCCGCGCCTTGCCAACGCCGCGCCGCCGTCCCTATAATTGCAGTCTCTTGGCGCGTTGGTGTAGTTGGTTAACACGCCGCCCTCTCAAGGCGGAGATCACGAGTTCGAGTCTCGTACGCGCTATCAATCACCTCACATTCTTATGGGCGAGAAGGTAAATCTCAGGGGCGCTCGCAAGAGCGCCTTTTTAGGCATGCCGCACGGTACGGCGAGCAACCGCCTGCGGAAGCTGATTCTTTTTCACACCCTGCAAAAGCACGGCGAGAATGTGTGCTTCAAATGCTCGGAGCTGATCGAAACGGCGGCCGAACTAAGCATCGAGCATAAGCTGCCGTGGGAAGGTGTCGGCGTCGAGCTGTTCTGGTCTCTCGACAACATCGCCTTCTCTCACCTGCGCTGTAACCGGAATCATCGTCACGAAAGCGGCGGCGCGAAACGGCGCAAAGTCGGGCCGGAAGGCACAGCGTGGTGCCGCGGGTGCAAGGCTTTCAGATCGGGCGCAGATTTCTGCCGTAACAGGTCTCGCTGGAACGGCCTACAGGCCTGGTGTAACGACTGCACTCGCCTGCGGCAGGAATCGCCCGGAAAATCCTCGCCCTGAATTATCAACCGCCCCCGCTTCAAGGTATACTTGCGCCGAGACGCCCGCCTGCCGTCCTTCGCGCACTTATGCGCCCGCTCAAACTACACACGAAGACGACGCTCGTCGCCTCGGCCATCACGCTCGCCGTGCTCGGCGTGGTGCTGGCGCTCGTCAGCGTGCGCGTGGCTAAGCGCGTGCGCGAGGAGCAGAAGGAGCTGGCGACTTTGCAGGCGGAGAACCTGGCCGCGAGCGTCAGCCGGATGAGCGCGCCGCGCGACCCCGGAGAGTTGTCGCGCATGGCGACCTTCGCGCACGGCTCCCGCCCCGACGCCCTGACGGTGCGTGTCTGGGAGCGCGTCGGCGGCGTCTTCAAGGAGGTGGCGGCTTCGGCCGGGAGCGAGCCCGCCGAGGAGATTCCCGAGGAGACGAAGGCGGCGCTGCGCAGCGGCATCCCGACGAACAACGTCGCGCCGCTGCCCGTCACGGTGAACTCGCGCCTGAGAGTCTTCGCGCCCGTCACAGAGGGCGGGCGCGTGAGCGGCGCGGTCGAAGTCACCGAGCGACTCGACGACGCACAGACCATCGCGTGGCAGTACGGGCGCGACGCCGTCTGGCTCGGGCTCGCGGCGGTCGCGCTGATCACGCTCGGCGTCTCGCTGCTCTTCCGCCAGACCGTCTACCGACCCGTCGGGCGGCTGCTCGGCGCGATGGAGAGGGCGCGCGCCGGCGATCTTGAGGCGCGCGCGCCGGAGTCGAAGCCGGACGAGATCGGCGTCCTCGCGCGCGAGTACAACAGCCTGATCGAGAGGTTGAGGGAGATGACGGCGGAGCGCGAGCGGCAGAAGGAGCTGTTGCAGGAGCGCGTCACGAACGCGACCGCCGAACTCGCGGAGCGCAACACGCAACTCGAAGACGCGAACCTCGAACTGTGGCGCACGGCGCGGCGGCTGACCGAGCTGGAACGACTGGCCGCCGCCGGTCAGACCGCGGCGCAGTTCGCGCACGAGGTCGGCACGCCCCTGAACCTGATCAGCGGCCACGTCCAACTGCTCCTGCTCGCGGGCACGCAGGCGGACGCGCCGGCCGCGCGCGAAAGGCTCGAAACGATCAGCGCGCAGATCGAGCGCATCGAGCGGATCGTGCGCCGGATGCTCGACCGCACGCGCCCCGAATCGGTGGGGGCCGGGCCGCTCGACCTGAACGCGCTGCTGCGCCGCACCTGCGACGCGACGCTCCCCACGCTCGACGCCAAGGGCGTGCGGCTCGACGCGCGGCTCTCCCCCGGCCTGCCGCGGATCAGCGGCGATCCGGATCGGCTGCAACAGGTCTTCATCAACCTCATCAACAACGCGCTCGACGCGATGCCCGGAGGCGGCGAGCTGCGGGTGGAGACGCGCGCCGCGGGCGACGGGTCGCGCGCCTCATCCGACGCGGTCGGCGAGGGCGCGCGCGTCGTCGTCGAGTTCGCGGACACGGGCTGCGGGATGACGGAGGACGTGCGCGCTCGCATCTTCGATCCGCTCTACACGACGAAGGCGCGCGGGCGGGGGACGGGGCTCGGCCTGGTCGTCGTCAGCCAGACGCTCGCGGATCACGGCGGGCGCATCGAAGTCGAGTCCGAGCGCGGTCGCGGCTCACGCTTCCGCCTCGTCTTCCCCGTCTCGGCGGCTGACGGGACTGCGGGCGATGTCGGGGAGGCCGCCGTCAGGGACGAGACTGCGGCGAAGGTTAGCCCGCACGCCGTCTGAAAGGGGGTTGATGAAAAAGATTCTCGTGATCGACGACGACGCGGAGTCGTGCGCGCTGCTCGGAGAGATTTTCGCGGCGCAGGGGTGGGCGACCGAGAGCGCGCAGGAGCCGGGAGCCGCGCTCGCGCTCGCCGCGCGCGACGAGTTCGATCTCGTCGTCAGCGACATCAACCTCGAAGCGGCGCGGACGGGTCTCGACATCCTGCGCGAGCTACGCGGCCGCGCCCCCGTGATCCTCGTCACGGGCTTCGGCTCGCTCGACTCGGCGGTCGAGGCTACGCGCGAGGGCGCGTGGGACTTCATCTCGAAGCCGTTCAAAGTTGAAGAGGTGGTGGCGGCAGCGCGCCGCGCGCTCGAATCGGGCGGGGGGCGCGGCGGCGGGGAGGGCGGCGAGACGAGCGCGGAGGCGTTGTCGGCGCGCAACGAGGAGGCGGGCTTGCTCGGGCGCGCGCCCGCGATGATCGAGCTGTACAAAGAGATCGCGCGCGTCGCGCCGTCGCGCTCGACCGTGCTGGTCGTCGGCGAGTCGGGCACGGGCAAGGAACTCGTCGCGCGCTCGATTCACAAGCACAGCCCGCGCGCCGCGTCCGCGTTCGTCCCCGTCAACTGCGGCGCGCTCGCCGAGACGCTGCTCGAAGCCGAGCTGTTCGGTCACACGAAGGGCGCGTTCACGGGCGCGGAGCGCGAACGGAAAGGCTTGTGGGAGGAGGCCGACGGCGGCACGCTCTTCCTCGACGAGATCGGCGAGACGAGCCCGGCGATGCAGGTCAAACTCCTGCGCGCCTTGCAGGAGGGCGAGATACGCCGCGTCGGCGCGTCGCGCGCCGCGCGCGTCGACGCGCGCGTGGTCGCCGCGACGAACCGCGATCTGGAGAGGGAAGTGAAGTCGGGTCGCTTCCGGGAAGACCTGTTCTACCGGCTGAGCGTCGTCAGCCTGCGCGTGCCGCCGCTGCGCGAGCGGCGCAGCGACATCCCGCTGCTCGCCGAACGCTTCCTGCGCCGGGCCTCCGCGAACGCGGGGAGAGAGCGAACGCTGCGCCTCGGCTCCGACGCGCTCGCCCTGCTCTCGGCCCACGAGTGGCAGGGGAACGTGCGCGAGTTGGAGTCGGCGGTCGAGCACGCGGCCCTGCGTGCGCGCGGCGCGGTGGTCGAGCCGGAAGACCTGCCCGCGAAGTTGCAGACCGGGGCGGCGCGGGCGGCCGCCGCGCGCACGCCCCTCTCCGCGCTCTACGAAGACCTCCCGACGCTCGACGAGTTGGAGCGCCGTTACCTCTTGCACGTCCTTGAAGCCGCGGGCGGCAACCGCACGCGCGCCGCCGAACTCCTCGGCATCGACCGGCGCACGCTCTACCGCATGGCCGAGCGGTTCAAGATCAACCTCGAAGGCGAATGAAGAACTGTCAGTTGTCCGTCGTCCGTTGTCAGTTGTGAGTGGCTAGTGGTCAGTTGCTTTGCTCGCGCCGAAGGTTGAGAGATAAACTCAGCGGCCTCATCAGCGACGGACAACTGACCACTGACAACGGGCGACGGACATTCGTCCGTCTCACTGCCCGACCTGATCGAGTCGCTGGTTGAGCGCGAGCAGGCGCTGGCGCGCGTCTGGGAGCGAGCCGCGCTCGACGGCGACTTCGGCGAGTTCCAGCTCGCGTAGCGCGGCGAGGAGCTTGTGACTTGCGGGATCGCGCTGCTGCGAGCGGCGGTCGTAGGCGCGGCGCGCGGCGGCGCGCGCTTCCGTGAGCGCACGCAGCGCGGCCGGCCTCTGGCGGCGCGAGAGGTAGACGGTCGCCTCCGCGATCTTGTCGCCCGCCTTCTCCACGTCCTCGTCGCGCGCGGGCAGTTGCGGCGCGCTCGCGACGGGCGGGGGGTCAGTCGCGGGACTCGGGCGGTCGAGCCCCGTCGTGACCGTCTCGACGACGGCGGGCGCGGGGCGTCGGACGAGGAGCGCGGCGGCGAAGGCGGCGGCGGCGACGAGGCACGCCGCGCAGACGGCGAGCAACAGCCGTGGGTACTGCCGGGGGCGCTCCGAACCCGCGTTGTGCTTCAGGACGTTCACGCCCGCGCCGCCTCCGCTCGTCGCCCCGACTCCCGTGCCCGCGCGACGTGTGCCCACGCGCCGCGCCGCCGCCGGGCGGTGTAAAAAGATGAGGGGGCGCGTGGCTCGCTCTGCTCGAACCTACGCGCCCCCTCTGACAAACAGGGCGCGGGCGGACGCCTGCTGATTCCCGCCCGCGCCTTTGTGCTACGCGACCCTTCCCGTCCCTCTGGTGCCGTTCTTCGGGAAGAGACCGCGCGGCTCCGTGCGCCGGCCCGCTCAACTTCGCGCGGGCCGGCGAAGACTCGTCGCCCCCGATGGCCTACTTGTTGGAGTTGGCGGTCGCAGCCTTCTTCGCGCTCTTCCTGCGCATGCGATGCCTGCGGTGCTTGCTGTGCTTCTTCGTCGAGCCCGTGTTGCTGCTGTTGCTCATCGTGGTGGACGAGTTGGTGTTCTGCGTCTTGCCGCTGACGGCGGCGCCCGCGCCGATTGTGAGCGCGAGGGCGAGCGCGGCTACGATTCTGCTTTTCATGCTGCGTTTCATCTCCTTCAACGTAACGAGTTTCGGGCTTGCGCTTTCCGCTCTGAAAAAACTTTCCGGGGCGACGGGGAATCGCGACTCGCTCGACCCGCCCCTTGCTTTCGCGTCCCTGGTAATCGCAACGCTCGTGCCGCGCCCGCCGGGGCGGGCGTGATCGCCTTTTCCCCGCGAAACCCGCGCCCCGCGCGGCGAGACGCGCCCCGCAGGCTGTGGCGTTCGTGCGCGCCACTCAAATCCGCCACACCCGTGCGCCGCGAATCCGGCCCGGACGCGAAAGAAGTCTGGGCGCAAAAAGCCCGCCGGCGCGGGAGAGACTCGAAGTGTCGTCCCCCCCGCGCCGGCGGGCTTGTATCCGCGCGCGCCTGCCGGGCTCAGGCGGCCGATGTTTCGCTCCAGCCGCCGGCCGGTCGCGCCATCAGTTCGCCGCGCCGCCCGCGTTCCTCAGATACTTGTCGAGGAATTCGAGGATCGCCTGGCTGGCGCGAATCTCGTTCGCCTTCTTCGTGAAGCCGTGCCCCTCGTTGTCGAAGACGACGTACTCGACGGGGACGTTATTCTTCTTCAGCGCCTCGACGATCTCGTCCGACTCCGGCTTGATGACGCGCGGGTCGTTCGCGCCCTGAAGCACGATGAGCGGGCGGCGGATTTTGTCGGCGTGGAAGAGCGGCGAGACCTCGCGCAGCATGTCGAGCTGCGTCGAGGGATCGCCGATCTCCTTGTAGAGCGACTTGCGGAACGACTCCCAGTAGGGCGGGATCGACTGCAAGGTCCTCACCCAGTTCGACACGCCGAAGAGATCGACGCCGACGGCGAACTCCTCCGGCTTGAAGGCGAGCGCGGCTAAGACCATGTAGCCGCCGTAAGAGCCGCCCATGATGCCGATCCTTTCGGGATCGACCCAGCCCGTCGATTGGAGATATTTTTTCGCTTCGACCACGTCCCACAGCGGCTCGCGCCCGTGCTTGCGGTCGTCGGCCGTGTAGAAGGTCTTGCCGTAGCCGGAAGAGCCCCGGTTGTTCACGTCGATCACGGCGTAGCCGTGGTTGACGAGGAACTGCACCTGCGCCTTGTAGCCCGTGCGCGCCTGACCGCCCGGCCCGCCGTGGACTAAGACGAGCGCGGGGACTTTGCTGGCGGCGCTCGCCCCCTGAGGCTTGTAGAGGATGGCGGGCACTTCCACGCGGTCGAAAGACTTGTAGCGGATGCGCTCGGAGTCCACGAGGTCTGCGGGGTTGATCGCGGGGTTGAGGCTGTCGGTGAGCTTCGTCGCCTTCCGTGTCGCGAAGTCGTAGACGTAGAGGTTCGAGGGTGAGCGGTCGCCGTTCAGGTAGAACGCCATCAGCTTCTCGCTCGGCGAGATCGAGACGCCGGTGATGTCGCCGTCGGGGAGCTTCGGGAGCGGAACCGGCTTGCCCGTCGCCGCGTCGTAGACCTTGACGACGGTGCGCGCGTCCTCGTTGACGGCGGTGACGCGGTACTTGCCCGTGCGCGAGAAGTAGGTCGTGGAAACGTCCCACGGGTACTTTTCCACGACCTCGCTCTTGCCCGTCGCGAGATCGTAGCGCCGGACGTACTGGAACTCGCCGCCCTCGTCGGTCGTGTAGTAGAGCCACTTCGAGTCGGCGCTGAACGCCTGCGGCGAGAAGCTGATCTCGCCCTCGTGCGGCGTGATCTTCTTCAGCTCCTTCGTCGCCGTGTGGTAGAGGTAGATGTCGGAGTCGGTCGTCGAATCGCCGGTCTTGCCGAGCGCGAGGAACTTCTTGTCGTTCGAAACGTCGCCCAGATCGTAGCCCGCCTCGTCCTTGAAGACGAGCGTCGCCTTGAAGTCGGGGGCCGTCATCTCGTAAACGTCGAAGTAGCGCGGGTCGCGCTCGTTCGTCGAAAGGAAGAACGACTTGCGATCCTGCGCCCAGCCTAAAAAGTTCGCCTTCGTCTTCTCGCCGGGCGTGAGATCGCGCTCCGCGCCGTTCGCCTCCAGCACGTAGAGGTGGCTGTTCTCGTTGCCGCCGCGGTCGTAGGTGTAGACGACGCGCCCGTCCGGCAGGTACGTGACGGCGTAGGTGCTCTCCTTCGCGGAGTTGGTCAACTGCTTCGCCGCCCCGCCCGCCGTCGGAACCGAATAGACGTTGAAGATGCCCGTCTTGTTCGACGTGAAGATGATCGACCGCTCGTCGGGCGAGAAGGCCGCGCCCGTCACCCTCACGGTGTCCATGAACTGCTCGATGGTGTACTGCCTGACCGCGCGCGGCGCGGGCTGCGCCTTCGCGTCCTTCACCTGCTTCTGCGCGTGCGCGGCGGTCGGCGACGCGAGCGCGAAGAGCGCGAAGAGCGCGAGCGTCGTCGCGGGGGGGATTCGTTTGAGCTTGTTATTCATCGTCGTCGTTCCTTTCTCGAATTAAACCTGTCAGGGGTTACGCACGCCAATTCGTCTGCGGCCCGACCCGCCACCGGAGTTGCCCGATCACGGTGACTCCTTTTTTGCTCATGAGGGTTCGCGGGTTGGCTCGCTCAGGTCGGGCGCGGTCGATGCGCCGGGGGTGAAAAAAAAAGGACGGTCACGTTTACACGCCGACCGCCCCCGCCGTTAAGAAATGTTCTAACGCGACGCGCCCCGTGACGGATCGGGCGCGCGCGGCGGCGTGTGGGGTTTAGAGCACGACCGTGCCGTACTCCTCGATCTGCTTCGCGATCTTCCCGCGGTCGCCGACGACGACGATGGTCATCCGTTCGGGCCGCACGTAGGTCTGCATGATGCGCTGCACGTCGCCCGGCGCGACGTTCAGAATGTTCTGCACGTAGTTCGTCAGGTAGGTGTCGGGCAGGCGGTGCAGGTCGAGGAAGGCGAGCTGGCCGATGATGCCCTGCCGCGAGGAGTTCTGGATGGTGAAGATGCCCGCCATGTAGTTCTTGATCCCCTGAAGCTCCGCCTCCGGGGGCGGCTCTTTTTGCAGGCGGTCGATCTCGTAGAAGATCTCCTTGAGCGACGGGCCTGTCACGGCGGTCGTCACGTCGGCGACCTCGACCCAGTAGGCGTCGCGGTAGCGCGAGGAGACGGAAGAGTTGGGCGAGTAGGTGTAGCCCTTCTGCTCGCGGATGTTCGAGGTGATGCGCGAGCCGAACGAGCCGCCGAGGATCGAGTTCGTCACGACGAGCGGCATGTAGTCTTTGTGCGACGGATCGACGACGGGCATCCCCAGGTAGATGGTCGACTGCGGCGCGCCCGGCCGGTCGATCAAATAGACCTTGCGCTCGGACGTGGGGCGCGGGACATTCTCCACGGGCGGCGCGCCCTTCGCCCACGAGCCGAAGGCTTGCGTGATCGCGCGCCGGACGGCCGCCGCGTCGAACTGGCCCGCGACGTAGAGGTGCGTGCGCTGCGCGCCGAAGTTGTCGGCGTAGAACTTGCGCACGTCGGTGATCGCGACGGAGTTGATCATCTGCTCGGTCGGGAAGATGCGGCCGTAGGGGTGCTCGCCGTAGAGGACTTTACGGAATCGTTCGAGCGCGAGCGAACCGGGCTGCGACTTCTGGATCGAGAGGTTGCGCAGGCGATCCGTCTTGAGCCGCTGGAGTTCCGACTCCGGCAGGAGCGGGTGCGTCAGCACGTCCGCCACGAGGCGCACGGCGTCGGGCGCGTACTCGCCGAGCACGTCGATGCCGACGTTCGAGGTGTCGAGCCCGATGCCGACGCCGAGGCTACCGCCCATGCGCGCGGCCTCGGCGTCGACCGCCTCGGAGGTTCGCGTCGTCGTGCCCTCGCCCATCAGGTCGCCGGTCAGATCGGCGAGCCAGATTTTATCGGCGGGCTCGTTCATGTTGCCGGAGCGCACGATGGCCGTCACCTGAGCCTTCGGGATCGAGCCGTAGGGGACGAGCGTCACCGTCATCCCGTTCTTGAGTTTGAAATCCTCCTTGCGCGGGAGCGTGAAGGGCCTGGGCTGGCCGCCCGCGGGCGGCTGCTGTTTCTGCGCCGCGGCCGGCGAGAGCGAGGCGGCGACGAGTGTCAGCGCGCCGAAGAGTGCGAAAAGTTTTTTACTGTTCACGGCTTTCCTATCTCCTTCGATTCGGGCGGCTTCACTGGCCGGTCTTCGGTTCGATGACGAGGACGCTGCGGTTCGTCTCCCTCAGGTACTTCTGCGCCGTCAGCATGACGAGCTGCGGCGTCACCTTGCGGAACTCTGATTCGAGCCGGTTGATGCGCGACGGATCGTCGTCGAAGAGCGCGAAGGAGGCGAGCAGGTCGGCGCGCCCGAAGCCGTTGAGCTGCCCCAGAATGTCGTAGAGCGCGGAGCGGCCCTTGACGACGGCGCGGTCGAGCGCCTTCTGGTCGAGCGGCTTCTCGCGCACCTGCGCGACGACGGCGTCGGCCGCCGACATGATGTCGTCCGGCTTCGTCTTCTGATCGTGGAAGAGGTAGACCATCCACTCCATCGGCCCCTGGTAGTTGAACGGGTTGCCGAGGAGGTTCGTGCCGCCGTTCACGCTGTCGGTGTAGGCGCGCCGCTTGACCAGTTCCTGCCTGAGGAGCGCGTCGTCGCCCTGCAAGAGAATCTGGTCGAGCAAGACCATCGCGTAGTATTCGGGCGTGTTGCGATCCGGCATGTGGTAGGCGAAGGCGAGCGCGGGGCGTTTCGCGAGCGCGTCGGTCTTCGTCTTGCGCTTCTCCTTCTCCTGCCGCGGCTCGGCCAGGTCGGGCGCGGGCGGCAGTTGCGACGCCGGGATGCCGCCGAAATATTTCTCGATCATCTGGCGCGCCTGCGCCTCCTCGAAGTCGCCGACGACGGCGAGCGCGGCGTTGTTCGGCGCGTAGTAGGTCTTGAAGAACTGGATCACTTCCGGCAGCGTCGCCGACTCGATGTCCTTCAGGTCGCCGTAGAAGTTGTGCGCGTTGTAGTAGTTCTCGTTGGCGAGCTGCGGCATGTCGAGCCAGGGGAAGCCGCCGTAGGGCGCGTTGATGACGTTGACCTTGACCTCGTTGCCGACGACGCCCTGCTGGTTCTTCAGGTTCGCCTCGGTGATGTCGAGACCTTTCATGCGGTCGGCCTCGGCCCAGAGCGCGGTTTCGAGTTTGTGCGCGGGCAGCACCTCGAAGTAGTTGGTGAAGTCGAAGCGGGTCGAGCCGTTCAGGATGCCGCCGTTCTTCTGGATGAGCTGGATGAACTCCATCTTGCCGAGGTTCTGCGAGCCCTGGAACATCATGTGCTCGAAGAGGTGCGCGAAGCCCGTGCGATCCCGCGGCTCGACGCGGAAGCCGATCTTGTAGTAGACGCCGACGGTCACGGTCGGCGAGGAGTGGTCGGGCGAGAGCACGACGCGCAAGCCGTTCGGGAGCTTGTAGTAGGTGACGGGGATGTTGACGCCGCCCGCCATCGCCGCCGCCGCCGGCGCGGCGCTCGCCTTCTTCGCCCTCTGCGCGCGCGCGGGCGCGACCGCCGTGAGCGCGACCGCGAGGGCGAGAGACGCGGCGGCGAGACGTTGGACTAGGTTTTTCATAAAGACCTCCGGTCTGAAAAGTGTAGAGCTTACCTTGAGAATGGCTCGTGATTTAACGAAGCGGGCGCGGCGCGAGTTTCACCCGCGACGCTCCGCCCCGCGCTGAAACTTTCGGTGGGTGAATTTTAACCGGAAAGGGCACAAAGAGCGAAGGACGGCGGTGAGGCAGTTTTCGGTTTTCAGCCTGCGGCCCCGGAGGGGTTACGTTCGGAAGCCGAAACCCTAAGACCTTGAGAGCCCCCTCGCGCCGCGGCCTCGCGGGGCGGCGGTTTCACTGTCGCGCGCGGGCTACTTGCCGAGCGCGCGGTCGATCTCGGCGCGCAGCGCCTTGCCCATGTCCTGCGCCGGCCCGACCTTGCGCCCGTTGATGAAGAAGGTCGGCGTGCTCTCGACGCCGACTGACTTCGCGCGCTCGCGGTCGGCGACCACGCGCGCGTCCGTCTCCGCGCCGCCGAGATCGCGGCGGAACCGATCCACGTCGAGCCCGGAGCGGCGCGCGTAGGACTCGAAGAGCGCCGTCGGGTCCTGCGCGCGCGACCACGCCAGCTGATCGGCGAAGAGCTCGCGCTCCATCTCCCAGAACTTGCCCTGCAGCCCGGCGGCTTCGGCGGCGTGCGCCGCGCGCAGCGCGTGCGGGTGGATGTTCACGAGCGGGTACTCGCGGAAGACGAAGCGCAGGCGGTCGCCGTAGTCCTGCCTGATGCGCTCGACCTCCGGAAACATCTGACCGCACGGCGGGCACTGGAAGTCGCCGAACTCTTCGAGCACGACGGGCGCGCTCTCGCTCCCCTCGGAGTGCGCGGGCTGCGCGCCGGGCAGACCCGCGGCGACCGCGCCCGGCTGGCGCGAACGGCTTAAGTACCACGCGCCCGCCCCCACCGCGGCGAGCAGCACGGCGACGATGAGCAGGAAGGGGAGGGGCGAGCGGCGCGGCGCGGCGGTCTTCTTACCGGTCTGTTTTTTTTGCATCGTGATTTTTTCCGCGAGAGGCTGCGGCGTGGATTTTAAGTCGTGCGAGGGGGTTATGTAAAACTCGACGCCGCAGACGCGGAGATCGCGCGGAGGGGCGCAGAGAGTGTTGAAATGTATTCATCACTCTCTCTGCGCCTCCCACGCGACTTCCCCGCGCCTGCGGCGGCGAAGTCATCGCTCTATCGACACCCGAAGGAGGCCGGGTGACGACTCAGAGCCGGGAGATCGCCTTCTGCGCGAGCGCCTTCGACTTCTTGAGGCGCGTGGCGTTGTCGTCGGCCCCGCCGATGCTGACACGGATGAAGGCGTCGCCCTTGAGCACGTAGAGGATGCCGTTGACGTGGCTCGCGGCCCAGTAGGCTTCGTCGCCGATGCCCTTGACGGGCGTCGGCAGGCTCTCCTCTTCCTCCTCCTCGCCTTTGCGCTCGCCCTTCTTCTCGCGCTCCCCGCGCTCGCGCTCGCGTTCGCGCTCGCGCGCCCGCTCACGCTCTCTTTCACGCTCGCCCTTGCCGCCCTCCTCGCGCGCGCGCTCGAAGCGCGCGTCCCAGAACTTGCGCGCGCTCGTGCCCGCCCCGCCGCGCGTCACTTCGAGGCTCACCGATTTGTTGAAGGTCGTCGTCGAGAAGAAGCACTGCGAGACGGACAGCGAGCCGTCGGTGCGGCGGCTCGCCTTCGAGTCTTTGACGGGTTCACCCTGCACGTCCTTCACGTCGTCCGACGTGAGCAGCGCGCAGGCATCCGCCTTCGCGCCGTCCGCGGCTGCCTGCGCCCCCGCGCCCGCCGGCTGACCCGCGACGGCCGCGGGACTCTGCGAAGCGCCGGGCTGAGTAGTCGCCGACGGCTGACCGCCGCTCGTGCCCGAAGAAGAAGAAGAAGACGCCGCGGCGTTGGCGTTCGCGCCGGCGTCCGCGCAGCCCGCGGCGAGCGCCGAGAACGAAATGACCGAGAGCGCGAGCGAGAGTTTAAGGGATCGCATTCGTCCGTGGGGCCTCCGTCGTGTGCGGGCGGTTCGAGCTAGTGATCTTCAGTTCTTTACCGGGGCGGGCGCGTGTTTGACGCGCCGCGCGTTCGCGTTGGGGTTCGCGGCCGGCTTCGTCGCGGCCGGCTCGACGCCGCGGCTCGCGTTCGAGTTCTGATTCGCGCGCGGGCTCGCGCCCCCGCCCCTGAAATAGTCGCTGATGAAATCCTTCTTGCCGCGCTGCCACCAGCCCATGCCGTACCTGTCGGCTTCGCGCTGCGCCTCGTCGGCAGTCCAGCCGTCGTGCGCGATGCGGTAGGCGGCGATGACGACGCCCGTGCGGTCGGCGCCCTTGCGGCAGTGGACGAAGACGGGCTGGTTCTCCGGCGCGTTGATGAGCGCGAGGGCGCGCGCGATCTGCTCGCGCGAGGGTCGCCCGCCGAGGCTCAGCGGGAGGTTGAAGTAACGCATCCCCAGCGAGTTCACCACGCGCTCTTCGTCGAGCATGAGCTTATCGTCGCCGCGCAGGTTGATGACGGTCTTGACGCCGCGCGCGGCGAGCTTGCGCAGGCCGCCCGGCCTCGGCTGCCCGCCGCGGAAGAGGAGCGCGTTGACCTCGTGGAAGTTCGGCAGCTCCTTTTCGCGCGCCTCGGCGTGCTCCTGCGCGGTCGCGGCGGAGGCGACGAGCGCGAAGAGAATCGCCGAGAGCGCATACCTGTAAACCTTGCCCTTCATCGTGTCGCACATTCTGGCAACGCGCCCGCGGAAAATGCAAGCGGCGCACGGCGGAGAGGGGCGCCGGACTCAACGGCGCAGGCTCGGTCGGCATTAGTAAAGAAAGTAAGTAAAGCACCCCGTTCCGGTGGTCACGGGTCATCCGAATTAACTACGACGGTTGGTAGTAGATGATCCGGTGGGGTAGTTTCACTTGTTAAGAGGCGTCCTTCAAATTTCGACGGCGGCACCACTAACCGGACATGAGTAGAAACTAAACTAAATATGAGAAGACAAATCTTCTTTCTGGCGGGCGCACTCGCCGTAACACTCTTCCTCACCGCTTTCCCCGCGGACGCCAGGGCGCAGCAGGCCCAGGGCTCGCGCGGCGGCGTTTCCGGTGTCGTCAGAGACCCTTCCGGCGCGGTCGTCGCCGACGCGGAAGTGTCGCTCGTCAACGCGCAACAGGCAGTGTTGAGCCAGACTAAGACGGACGCCGGAGGGCGCTTCCAGTTTGCCGACGTTCCCCCGGGCTCATACGCCGTCGCGGTATCCCGACCGAATTTCAGCCGCCAGCGCGAGGCCGTTCAGGTGACGGCGGGCGAGACGGCCGAGTTGAGCGTGGTGTTGAACGTCGGGCAGGTCAGCGAACAGGTCACGGTGACGGCGGAGGCCGGGCAGGTCGCCGACGCGCGGAACACGGCGCAGCCCATTAACATCATCAACGAGGAAGACGTTATTGAGCGCGCGCCGGAGGTGGTCGCGCAGGTGGTCGACGAGGAACCGGGCGTCAACCTGCAACGCACGAGCCCGAGCCTGAGCGCGGTCTTCGTGCGCGGGCTGACCGGGCGAAACGTCGCCGTCTACGTCGACGGCGTGCGTTACACGACGAGCGCGCAGCGCGGCGGCGTCGGAACTTTCTTCAGCCTCGTCGAGCCGTCGAGCCTTGAGGCGGTCGAAGTCCTGCGCGGGCCTAACAGCTCGCAGTACGGCTCGGACGTGCTCGGCGGCGTCGTCAACTTCATCTCGCACGCGCCCGTCTACGGCGGCAGCGACGGCGAGTGGCACGGCCGGTCGAGCGTCTTTTATTCGTCGCCGACCAACGGCTTCGGCGGCAACACCCTGCTGAGCTACGGCACGCGGCGCTACGGCGTGCTGTTCAACCTGAACGCCCGCCGCATCAACCGGCTGCGCCCCGGCGCCGGGCTCGACACGCACGCCGCGGTGACGCGCTTCCTCGGCGTCCCTTCCGACATCCTGGGCGAGCGCCTGCCCGACACGGCGTTCACACAGTACGGCGGCCTGGCGCGAACTAACTTCAACCTCGACGACACGACCCAGGTGCTCCTCAGCTACTCGCGCAACCAGCAGGACGGGGGACGCCGTTACGACCAGTTGGCGGGCGGCGACGGCAACCTCATCGCCGACCTGCGCAACCTGATGACCGACCTGTTCTACGCGCGCCTCGTCAAACAGAAGTTGGGCTTCTTCGACAACGCCCAGTTCACCTTCTCTTACAACGGGCAGCGCGAGGAGCGCGTCAACCAGGGCGGGCAGGGCAACCCGCTCGGCGCCATCACCAACCAGCGCGAGCGCACCAACGTCCTCGGCTTCAACTTCCACGTCGATAAGCAGATCAACGAAGACAACACGTTCACGCTCGGGGCCGACGTGTACCGCGACAAGATCAGCGCCCCGGCGTTCACCTTCGAGCCCACGACCGGGGTGACGACCGCGTCCCGCCCGCGCATCCCCGACGGCGCGCGCTACCTCTCCTACGGCTTCTTCGCGCAGGACGTGTTCACCGCCATCCCCGACCGCCTGCGCTTGAGCGGCGCGCTGCGCTACAGCGTCGCGTCTTACAAATCGGAGGCGGCCAACGCCCCGCTCGGCGCGGGCGGCCGCCCGCTGTTCCCCGACGACAGCGCCCGCTTCGACGCCTTCTCGGGTCGCGTCGGCGCGGTCTTTAACGTCGGCGGCGGTTTCGACATCGCCGCGAAATACACGCGCGGCTTCCGCGCTCCGAACACGACCGATCTCGGCATCATCGGGCTCGTCGGCACCGGCTTCGAGGTCGACGCGGCGACGGCCGCGGCGCTGGGCAGCTCCATCGGCACGACCGCCGGGGCGGACGCCGTCTCGACCGGCATCCCCGTCACCCGCCTCGGCCCCGAAAAAAGCGACAGCTTCGATCTCAGCCTGCGCTACACCCGCCCGCGCCTGCGCGCCGAGTTGACGGGCTTCACGAATAAACTCAAGGACGTGTATTTCGATCAGGCGCTCGTCCTGCCGCCGGGAGCGGTCGGACGTTTCTTAGGCAGCGATCAGATCGTCAGTCAAAACGCCAACGGGCTGGTCTTCGTCGCCGCCGCCACCAGCCCGGTGCTCGTGCGCGTCAATTTCGACGACGCGCGATTCAACGGCGTGGAGTTTGACGCGGAGGCGCGCCTCGGCGACGACTTCAGCGCGACCGGCAACTTCACTTACATCCGCGCCTACAGCCTGTTTAACGGGCTCCCGCCGAACGTCGAAGGCGGCGTCCCGCCCGCCACGGGCTTCGTCTCCCTGCGCTACCAGCCGCGCGGCACGTCGCGCTTCTACGTCGAGGGTTATTCCGTCCTCGCGGCGCGGCAGAATCGCCTCTCCTCGCTCGATCTGGCAGACCGCCGGACCGGCGCCGCACGCTCGCGCGCGCAAATCCAGAACTTCTTCCGACGCGGCGCGTGCGTGCGCGGCGTCACGACTCCGGGGGCCACCGGCTGCGGGTCTGCCGGCGGCACCTTGATCCCCACCGGCGAGACGCTGGCGCAGGTGCAGAATCGTCTCCTCCCCATCGGCGCGACCATCAACGGCGTGCTCGTCGTCGATAACAACACGACCGTCCCGCTTTTCGCCGCCCTTCCCGGCTACGGACTCGTCGGCCTGCGCGGCGCGATGCGCTTCGGAGAGCGCTCGGAAATATTTTTTGATTTCGAGAACATCGCCGACAAACAGTACCGCGGCATCAGTTGGGGCATCGACGGCGCGGGCCGCGGCGTGACGCTGCGCTACCGCTACAAATTCTAACCCTCGACCCCGCCATCAAGACGTGAGCCGCCGGACGTCCCCCAACGTCCGGCGGCTCACGCGCGTGGGCGGCGATTGAGCTGTCATCCCCCTTTTAATGCTGACGCGCATTAAATGACAGGCGTCGCCTGAGACGGCCCCGGCGCGCCTTCTAGATTCCCACCCTGTGGCTCCGAGCCTGTAAAGTGGAGGAACGGCGTCACCGGGAGTCTCTCGCCCCCGCTTCTGTGTGCATCCTACGGATCAGACTTGAGAAAAACTTGAGGTGAGCGCCGCCGCCGAAATTTTTTTTCGGCGGCGGACTCGAAGGGGTGACGCGGCGAGCCACACGAAATAGTGCCTCGCCTGCACCATCTCAGTCGGGCGCGCGCCCGCGAACATCCGTATTCCGCGGGAAAACGGGCGTCCGCCTCCTCCGCAATCTATTCGCAACGTGCGGGCACGCCCCTTGCTCAACGCCTCATCACCCAGACAGAGAATTACCTCGCAAATAATTTCTCTCCGGGCACAGAGAAAGATTTTTCCGAGACCCGGCTCTTCCGACTCGTCTCCCCGGCGGGCGGACGAGTCCCCGTCCCGCCCAGTCTGAAAAGTAAGGAGCGTCCCATGCGCTACAGAACACTGATCCCCTCCGCCTTCTCTCTCTTGCTTCTACTCACGACTCTCCACCTCTGCTCTTCCATCGCGCTCGCCGCGGACGACGACACCCTCGCCGACGACGACTACGGCTACGAGGAGACGGCTCGCGTGGCGCGCGTCAGCCTGCTCGCGGGCGACGTGAGTCTGCGCCGCGTCGGGAGCGATAAGTGGGAGCGCGCCGCTTTGAATACGCCGCTCGTCGAGGGCGACCGGCTCGCCACGGGCTCCGGCTCGCGCGTCGAGATACAGATCGACGCGCGCAACTTCGTCCGCGTCGGCGAGTACGCCACGCTCGACATCGTCACGCTCCGCGCCGAGGGCGTCGCCCTGAGTCTGCCCGAAGGCACGGCGACCCTGAGGCTCGCGCGCTTCGAGAAGGAGCGCGAGTACTTCGAGATCGACGCGCCCGCGACGACCGTCGCCGCGCAGGCGGTGGGACTCTACCGCCTCGACGTGGACAAGGACGGCCGGGTGCGCGTCTCGGTGCGCGAGGGCGGGCGGGCGCGACTCTACTCGGAAAGCTCCGGCTTCACGCTGCGCGACGGCCGCGTCGCCGAGTCGGTCTTCCGCGACAACTCGAACGAGGCCGACTGGGAGTTCTCCGAAGTGCGCCCGTTCGACAACTGGGACACGTGGGTCGACGAGCGCGAGCGGCACCTGCTCGCGCGCCTGCGCTACGACGACCGCGACCGCTACTACGACAACCAGGTCGTGGGCGGCGAGGAACTGGACGCCTACGGCGACTGGGTGCAGACGAACGATTACGGCTACGTCTGGCGGCCGCGCACGACCGTCATCAACAACTATTACAACTGGGCTCCCTACCGCTACGGTCACTGGTCGTGGTGCCCGCCCTACGGCTGGACGTGGGTGGGCGACGAGCCGTGGGGCTGGGCTCCCTACCACTACGGCCGCTGGGTCTACGTCAACGATTACTGGTGCTGGGCTCCGCGCGGTTACTACGGCTACAACCACCGGAGTTGGTGGCGGCCCGCGCTCGTCGCCTTCGTCAACGTTCACCTCTCGTTCGGCGATCAGGTCTGCTGGTATCCGCTCCCCTACCACCACTCCGATCCGCATTCAAACTTCTGGCGGCGCGCGCGCGACCGCAACAAGCTCGCCGAGGTGCGGCGCAAAGAGTTGGGTAACCTCGCGCGCGTGAACCCGATCTACCAGCGCGCCGTCTCCGGCCTGCCCGCGCGCGACTTCGGCAGGGGCAACGTCCGCCCCCGGCCCGCCGACGCGACCTCGGCGAAGCTCGCGCTCGCGACCGATCCCGTGCGCGGTCGTCTCCCCGTCCGACCCGTCGAGGGCGAGGGCGGGATGGCGAACCTGCGTGATCGCCTGAGCGAGAGCAAGCGCGCCTCGATGGCCGCGCGCGGCGGCGACGCGTCGGGCGTCCCCACGTTGAGGGTGGCCGAGCGACCGACCGGCGCTTCGTCGCGCAAGCCCGGCGTCGCGCTCGACGAGACCCTGCGCCGCGCCCGCATCTTCGACAACCGCGCGCCCGCCGTGACCAAAGGCGCGAAGGGCGGCGACTCGTTCAAAGACCCGAACGTCACAGACCCCGCGCGCCGTAAGATCGACGGCAACGTCGACGGCAACACGCGCGGCACGGGCGCGGTCGCGCGACCCGCGCGCCCGATTCGCGTGCCCGACGTGAACAACCCGGCCGACACGCGCGGCGAGAAGGGGAACGGCGAGAAGAACGGCGGCGACGAGCCGAAGCGCGCCGTCCGGCCCGTGCGCCCGACGCCCGACTCCGATGACGCGCGCCCGCGCGACGGCGGCGTCGGCACGGGCGAGACGGAGCGCAGGACGAAGCCGGCCGACCGCGACCGTCGCGACGGTGACGGCGACTGGAAACGGTCGCCCTACGAGCGGCCCGCGCAACCCGACGCGCGCGAGTCGCGACCGGCGATGCCGGAGCGCAGCCGCGAGCGTCCCGAATACAAGCCCTCGCCCGTCGAGAAGCGCGAGCCGCCCGTCGAACGCCGCGAGCCGCCCGCCGAGCGGAGAGAGCCCGAACGTCGCACGGAACCCGCGCCGCGCTACGAGCGGCCCGACCCGCCGCGCCACGAAGAGCGGCCCGCGCCGCCGCGCGAGGAGCGCCATTCGCCCCCTCCGCGCGAGGAGCGCCCGTCGCCGCCGCCTCAACGGCATGAGGAGAAGTCGCCGCCCCCGTCGAAGAGCGAGCCCGCGCGCGAGTCCGCGAAACCGACGAAAGATCGACCGCCGACGATGCAATGAGTCGGGGGTTGAGGGTGGCCGCCGTTCAGTCGCCCAGGTAGGCAACAACTCAACGCAGTGCGCAAGAGGGGGCGCGGAGTTGATC
>DATLMC010000008.1:0-21171 GCA_035537435.1 Pyrinomonadaceae bacterium
GCCCCGCGGGCCGCCCCCTTCTCGTTTCGTCAGGCGTCGCGCGCGCCGCGCATCGTCACTTCGCCGCCTTCTCGAAGGTGAGCGTGCGCCGCGCCTCGCCGGGCAGCGCGCGCTGCTGTCCGCCCACGTAAGAGAGGATGAACCCGATGGCGCAGCCGCGCCTGTTGGTCACGCGGTACTCCTGCTTCGCCTGAATGCCGTCGGTTAATCAACTCTAGAGGCTACGACCGCGCCTCCTCCTCCCGGGGCGTGAGCCTGAGCAGGAACTCCCGGTAGACGCGCCACACTTCGTCCTGTAGCAGCTCGCGCTGCTTCTCGTCGGAGCTGAACGCGGTCAGCTCGGTCGCCGCCGGAATCTGGAAATAGGCGCAGGTCAGGTTGCTAGCCACGACCGCCCTCGTCTCATCGTCCATCACGTCTCGCCCTCCGCTCACTCCGGGGAGTAATTTTTTTCTTAACGCCCGTCGCTACCGACTCGCGCCCTTCCGCCGGGGTCGTCTTTGAACCTGGGCGTCTGAGCCTGCGCGAGGGCCGCCGCCGAGAGGCAGAGGCAGATCGCGGCGCGGGATAATAATTTCTTCATGGCTCACACAGTGAGGCGTCAGTCGGGGACTGTCGCCGGTTCCTATGGCGGCGGCAAATTTGCGGAAGGATATATGGCGCAACGGGGCGGGCGCTGTCAACACATTTCAGGGCGCGCTACCCCCCGACCGGAATAGATCGATCAATCTTTTTTCGATCCCGAACCTGTGTGCGATCAGCCGCGCGGCGGGCTCTTGCGAGAGTTCTGCGCCGGCGGGACTCTACGCTTGCGACGGAATTGCCCCGGCGGGCAACCGAACTCCCGCTTGAACGCGCGGTTGAACGCCGCCTCCGAGCCGTAGCCCACCGCCGCCGCCACTTCCGCGACGCTGTCCTCGGTCGACTGAAGCATCTCGGCTCCCAGTCTCAGCCGCCACCGGGTCAAGTAGGCCATCGGCGACTCCCCCAGAAAATGGCGGAAGCGCTCGGCGAGGCGCGTGCGTGATAGGCCGACGCGCCTCGCCAGATTCGAGATCGTCCACGGATCGGCGGGCCGCTTGTGCAGGAGGGCGAGGGCCTGGCCGGTGACGGGGTCGCGCGCGCCCGCGAGCCAGCCCGTCTGGTCGGGGGGCAGCGCGTTGATGTAGCGCCGCAACGTCTCGACGAACAACAACTCGGACAGCTTGGCGAGCACCAGCCCGCTGCCCGCGCCCGCGCCGTCCGCCTCTTCCACCGTGAACCGGATCGAATGTTCGAGCCATTGTCCCGAAGGCTCCTGAGCGACATGCACTTTGAGCATCGGCGGCAGGCCGGCCAGAAAGACCTCGCTCAGTCGCGGCTCGCAAGCCAGATACCCGCACACGAATCTGGTGATCTCGCCGCCGCCGCCGAAGCGTGCGAGTTTAAGCCCCTCGGCCAGGTTTTTCGCGAACGTGCGCAAGGAGTCCACCGGCTTCACGGGGGAGCCGTTGCCGAGCACGTGGGCGTCGCCGTGCGGGAAAACCACGATGTCGCCGGCGATCAACTCCTCCCGCCGGCCGTCCTGGAGTTTGGCGTAGGCGCGCCCCTCGGTTAAGAAGTGGTACAGGATCAGGTGCCCCGCGACGGGGGCGGGGGAAAGGTAGGGGGCCGCGGCCGTCGAGCGGGGTTCGCTGAGACACCAGGGGGCGGAGAACTCCGCGTTGAAGAACAGCGCCCCCTCAAGCCTCACGGCCGTCAAGACCTCGGAAAGCACGTCCATTTTTTTTAGAGCCTCGCCGAACCGGGCGTTTGTGCCAAGAATGCGGGACGATCCGTCAAGTATTCTAGACCACCCCGCACGTATATTAGAACCGAATGACGAAGTGCGCCGACAACGAACCACTGAAGGAAGGAACAACCGGAATGACTGCGATTGCGAAAGAGACACAGACCGCCGCCGCTACCGAAACGGGAGGCTCCACGAGCCGTCGCGCCGAATCACTGGCCGACCGCATCGAGGAAGGGGCCGCCTCCCTGGCCGCCTTCGCCGAAGGGCTCTCGGAAGAGGAGTGGCGCACGCCCGTCTCGGGCAGTGACGCCCGCCCGGTCGGCGTCGTCGTACACCACGTCGCCAATATGTACCCGGTTGAGATAGAAGTCGCGCGGGCGATTGCCGGCGGCAACGCCGTCACGGGCGTGACGTGGGAAGTCGTCGCCGGGTTGAACGCCAAGCACGCCCGCGAGCAGGCGGGGGTTACGAAGGCCGACGCGCTCGAACTCCTGCGCCGGAACAGCCGTGAGGCCGCCGACGCGGTGCGCGCGTTCACGGATGACGAATTGGACCGTGCCGCGCCCTTCTCGCTGAGCTTCGGCGCGCCCGTCACCGCGCAGTTCGTCATCGAGGATCACGCGCTGCGGCATAGCTGGCACCACCTGGCGCGCATCCGCGCGGCGCTGGGCCGGTGAGCTTCGCGGCCGGGCAGAAGCCGCCGAGCCGAAAGTAACGGGACTGCGTAACGGGGCCTCGCAAATGAAAACTGCGGTGAAAGCCTTTCAGGCTTTCACCGCAGTTTCAACGCGCGGGCGTGGGCCGGCTAAACGGCCGGTCTTCTCGCGCCCCCTTTAAGGCTTGAGCACGATCTTGATGCAGTCGTCCTCTTTGTCCGAGAAGATTTTGTAGCCCTGCGGCGCGTCTTCGAGCTTCATCGGGTGCGTGATGACGAACGAGGGGTCGATCTCGCCCTTCTGAATCCTGTCGAGCAGAGGCTTCATGTAGCGCTGGACGTGGCACTGGCCCGTCTTGATGGTGAGCGAGCGGTTCATCAGCGAGCCCATCGGGAACTTGTCGATGAAGCCGCCGTAGACGCCGATGACGGAGACCGTGCCGCCGTTGCGGCACGACATGATCGCCTCGCGCAGCGCGATGGGCCGGTCGGTCTCCATCATCATCGCCTGCTTCAGGCGGTCGTACATGTAGGTCGCGCCCGCGCCGTGCGCCTCCATGCCGACGGCGTCGATGCAGGCGTCCGGCCCGCGCCCGCCCGTCATCTCCATCAGCGCCTCGTAGACGTTCGACTCCTCGTAGTTGATCGTCACGGCCCCGCCGTCCTCGGCCATCTTGAGCCGTTCGGGGAAGCGGTCGATGGCGACGACGCGCTCGGCCCCGAGCAGGAACGCGCTGCGGATCGAGAACTGGCCGACGGGGCCTGCGCCCCAGACGGCGATGGTGTCGCCCGGCTGGATGTTGCACATCTCCGCGCCCATGTAGCCGGTCGGGAAGATGTCGGAGAGGAAGAGGACTTTCTCGTCCGGCATCCCTTCGGGAATCTTGATCGTGCCCACGTCGGCGAAGGGCACGCGCGCGTACTCGGCCTGCCCGCCGGCGAAGCCGCCCGTCAGGTGCGAGTAGCCGAAGATGCCGCAAGGCGAGTGGCCGAACATCTTCTCCGCCATCCAGGCGTTCGGGTTCGAGTTCTCGCACAGGGAGAACATCTGCTGCTGGCAGAAGAAGCAGTTGCCGCACGAGATCGGGAAGGCCGTCACGACGCGGTCGCCGACCTTCAGGTTCTTCACTTCTCTACCCACCTCGACGACCTCGCCCATGAACTCGTGGCCGAGGATGTCGCCCTTCTCCATCGTCGGCATGAAGCCGTTGTAGAGGTGCAGGTCGGAGCCGCAGATGGCGGTCGAGCTGACCTTAACTATCGCGTCGCGCTGGTTGAGGATTTTCGGATCGGGCACGTCCTCGATGCGCATGTCGCGCTTGCCGTACCAACAGGTTGCTTTCATCACGTCCCCCTTTTCGGAATCAACGAGAGCCTAAGAAGTTTTAACTTGAACGAGACGGCGTCGCGTCCGACGCTTCAACGTCCGTCGCCGCCGCCGGCGGGCCGCGCCGGTCGCTGCTCGGTCAGGCCCGTGCCCGGAAGTGTCGCGTCGGAGACGACGACCTCGCCCGTCTCCACCAACTGCTTGAAGCGGCGCAGGTCTGCGTACACCTGCTGCGTCGGGTCTTCGCCGAAGAGCCTGGCGATGTCCGCCCCGATGAGGCCGCCCGGCGGGTTGTAGTCGATCTCGACCGTGACGACCGTGCCGCGGTTGCCCGCCGCGGGCTCGAAGCGCACCCGCCCCGTGTTGTACACGTCCGCGCCTTCGAGCGAGCGCCAGGCGATCAGCTCGTTCGGCCTGTCCTCGGTGATCTCGGCGTCCCACTCGACGGTCGTGCCCGCCGGGGCCTTCGCGACCCAGTGCGAGCGACCCTCGCCCGTGACGCGCACCGATTCGAGGTGGCGCATGAAGGTGGGCAGCTTCTCGAAGTCGTGCCAGCGCTGGTACAACTCTTCCGGCGCGCGGTTGATGACGAGGCTGTTGGTGACGCGCGCGCCGTTCCACTCGTCGCCGTCGTCGCCGCGCGCGCTGAGCTGTCGCGCGCAGAGCACGTCGAGCGCCGCGACGGCGAGCACGTTCATGGTGGCGAAGGTGACGCGCCGCTTGTCGGAGTCGGGCGAGGCGTAAGCCGCGCCGAGGCAGGCGAGATCAATCGCGTCGCCCGCGACCCTCGACCAGACCGCCGCCGCGGGCCTGCGCTGCGTGAGGATGGCGACGCCGTGCGCCATCTCCCGCAAGCCGAGCGCGCGGATCAAAAGATTGTTGTCGCCGCGCACGCCCACGATCTTCGCGATGGCGCGCGGCGCGGCGACCTCGGCGAGCCCCAGCCCGATGCTGAACCAGCCCAGCCCCCGCGCCAACACTTCGCCATTAGCCTGCGCCGATTTGACGCGCCGCGGCGCGAGCGCGCCGCCTCTTTGCGGCATCAGTTCTCCTAGCCGCGCGAATGGCCGCTGCGTCAGCGGGCCGTCACCTGATTGTTTGTCCTGCGGCTGCGCCGCCGCCTTCTGTCTCTTCGTCCCAGTCGCCATCTCATTCACCCCCGGTTAAAGATTTACCCGCCCAAAAACAGTTCAAGGGCGGACGGCGACCCCCCAAGAGTCGCCGTCCGCCCGACCCATCCACCCCAACGCCTTAAATTGTGTCTCCGACCTAGAAAAACCAGAATAACACACGGGCTCAGTCACATCCGTACTTTCGGGTACGAAATTCGTGTGGACTTCATAGTATTTCCGTTACGGCGACGTTGTGAGACCGGGGCTTGACGCCGCGCGAGAAAGGCGTCGCATGCGTTCAGGGCCGTCCGGCGGTTTGAGAACCATTTTCAGGAAAATTTATAAGGACGCGGGTAGTCAATGCCCGGTATGATGAGACCTCATGCGGGGGAGCGAAAGGGGGCGCTCTGTCCCGCCGACGCCCGGGCGGACTTGGGACAACCGGGATACCTTAAGAGGCGAGCGGGTCAGGCGGTGCGGTGGGGTTGCCGCCCCGGCTTCAGGTGTGAGCGATCCGTCAGTTCCACTTCGCCGCCGCCGGAAGCTTTCACCCGCGATACATTCGATGATCGACACAGTAAGGAAAGGTACTCACCGCCTATGTCCTCACACCCCGATCTGCTGCCGCCCGTCGGCGGCGAGCGACGCAACTCACTACGCTACCTGGTTCCGCTCGGCTCTCCCCTGATCGTCGGCGGCGTCGCCCTCGGCGGCCGGGGTAAGCCTCGGACGTTCACGGCGCGGGCGCGCGACGTGAGCCGGGCGGGGATGGCAATCGTCCTGCCGCCCGACGCGGTCGGCGGCGAGTTGGTGGGGAGCAGGCGCTCTCTCGCGGTCGTGGTCTCGCTCCCTCTCGGCGTGATCCGGTTCAGTGCGTCGCCCGTCTACCGCCGCCCGCCGGACGAAGGTCAGACGGAGCGCGGCTACGTCGTCGGCCTCCGCGTCACCGAGATCAGCGAGCACGACCAGAACCTACTCGACGAGTACCTGAGCGGGCTGGGCGGCGGCGGGGTAAGATAAGAGGATGACTGAGAGTAAAAAGAGAGCCGACGATCAGGAGTTGACGCGCGAGGTCATCCTGGCAGCCTTCGAGAAGCTGTTCTCCGGCGCTAAGAAGGGCGTGCGCCGCTTCTCCCACTCCGGGGTGCGCCACGTCGCGCTGCCGGGCGGGGCGGAACTGATCGAGCAGAACCCGCAGAAGTCGAGCGAGTGGGCGCGGCTGGCGCGCGAGGGTCACCGCGTCGCGTGGGCGATGCGGGACGGAGAATACCTGGCGCGGGTCGTAGACGGCGAGGTCGAGATGCTGGGGCGTGATTGAGTAAATAGCAGACGCGGAAGATTCGCGCGCGGCGGTATGACGCGCTCCGCGAGTGGGTTATCTTCTCATCGTGAACTCGTTCGTGTCAGCGTCGTATGCCCGGCGGCTCAATGCGGGCGTTAGTCGCCGGGTTGCCAGCGCGGAGCAATACCTACAATGACGAATGAAGATCAATGGCTGATGCGCATCAACGGCGCGTTATCCGCTCATTTCTTTCAGCCCGATGGCGGCAGCCGCCCCGGCACGGACTGGTCTGTAGAACTCAAACAAGGTGAGCGTCAGTACCAGGTCATGGTACGAGCGTACCTGAGCGAAGACATGACCGAGAGCGCGCGAGCCGACACCGAGTATCAGGGTCAAACGGTGCTCGGGTACGTCAGTGACCTGCTATCCGGCGGATGGAGACCTGAGCAGGGCGGTGAGTTGGAGATAACGATCCGGAATCCGACCGGGGAGAAAGAGGGCGCGGCAAGCAAGCCGTGGTGGAGATTCTGGTAAGCGGGCTTGCGGAGTGTCATAGAAGCGGCCGCGCCTGACGCGCGCCAGGGGGAAGTAAGAGTGTTTGATTGAGAGCCTTTAACAAGACCGGGGTAACTGTCGGGGCAGGGCTCGCCCCTGCCCGTCTTCCACTGGCGACCGAGCGGGCAGGGACGAGCCCTGCCCCTACCTCATCACACACGCCGTAGAGTTTTGTTAGAACCCTCTAAGTGAGCCGGGGGAAGGAAGCGGGCACAGTTAAAGAGGGGCGGGGGAATGCGGCCCCCCGCCCCTCTTCCTCAGCAGGAGCGGCGAAATGACTGCATTCGCCGCGCTCGCTCTGGAGAGAAAGGACGAATGCCAGCCGGGTTCCATTAGGCGTCTGAAGTCGGCCTGTCTGGGAGCAGTCGTCTTCGAGCCCCGCGACGGTACGGCAGGGGACTGACGCGGGCGGAGGGTTAAGAGTATCCTCCGCCCCCCTCACTTAGTGACCGATGGTTTAGAGGTCGGCGCGGAGACTGAAGCTCCCGCCGACCTATTTTTGTATTTTCGTTGCGGCTCGGAAGCACCCGGCGATTAGTTGTCTCAGCCAGGTAAGCGACGGGCGGGGGCTCGCAAAGCGGCGCGGGAAGGGGAGAGCCCGCGTCGACGAGCCCCCACCCGTCGGCGAGTGTACTCGGAGGGGCGGGGGTTTCCCCAATCCCCGCCTCTCAATCCGTCGGGCGAACCTCGGCGAAAAAGAGCCCCGAAGCACGCACGCCCCGCGCGTGATCGCGGAACCTCTCCTGCATTAGTCATTTCCTTTCAGCGAGCACGAGAAGAGTCTTTCGTCGCTCCTCCTTTACAGGGGGCGGGGTCCGCACGCTCCGCCCCCTATTTTTGGAGAGCCCGGCCGGGAGACGTAAACGATGCCAACCTCAGAGGACAAAAGATTCCTGCTCAGGTGTGCGACCCCCGGGTGTCATCAGGTCGGGGTGTTGACCCTCGTCTACTGCTGCGACGGGTGCGCCGAGGGGGGCGCGGCGGCGGTGCACTCGCCGCGCTGCGTGAGCCGGACTCAGCGATCCGATAAGTTAATACCGGGCCGGTCGCCCTCCCCCGCCCGCCCGACTCCGAACCCGCCCGCCGGGTAGCACCGGGGGACTCCCTTTGCCGCCTCTCTAACCCGTGAGCACAATGCGCGCCACACGATGACGCCCCCGCGGGGGCGTCATCGTGTGCTCCTCAAGACGCCTTAACCGTGCGGCCGGGGCGGCGGGAGGGGTGAGTTTCCCGCCGCCACTCTTTCCCCGGCGACAAGGATTAACCACACCCGCGACAAAGCGAGATCAACTCCTGTGAGTAAAAACAGCGCGCCGCGCCGGTTCGTGCGGGGCTTGCAGCGGCGCGGCGTCACGCGCCCGCAAGGGCGCGTGGCTAAAAGGCGATGGGAGCCTCATGCTCTCCCACCGCCTTTACTTCTTTCTCAACCCGCGTCAGCATTCATCACTCCGGGCGGCATTTGTCGCACCGTGACGGATTTCCGCCGAAGGGTCTGCCACGCGCCGCCGATCGACGGCGCCGTGTGACGGCCACACTCTAAGGAGGACGAGAAATGTTCAGATATCGACTCGCCACGTTAGCACTCCTGATGACAGTCGGGCTGACGCCGACTACTCCGGGGCAACAAGGGCGGCAGGACCCGGCGACACTCGTCGCGGCCCAGCGCGATGCCATGCAGCGGCTCTCGATCATGGACGGGGTGTGGAGAGGCCCCGCGTGGACCATCCTGCCTTCGGGCGAGAAGCACTCGATCACCCAGACCGAGCGGAACGGGCCGTTCCTGGACGGGTCGGTGAAGGTCATCGAGGGGCGGGGCTACGACCCCGACGGCAAGGTCACCTTCAACGCCTTCGGCACGATCTCATACAACCCCGCCACGCGCGCCTATACCCTGCACTCCTACGCGCAAGGCAACGTCGGCGATTTCGTGCTCACGCTCACGCCGGACGGCTACGTCTGGGAGATCCCCGCCGGGCCGATGACGATCCGCTACACGGCGGTCATCAGGGACGGGGCGTGGAGGGAGGTCGGCGACCGGATCATGCCGGGCAAGGAGCCGGCGCGCTTCTTCGAGATGAACCTCAAGCGCGTAGGCGATACGAACTGGCCCGCGGCCGGGGCGGTCAGTCCCAGGTGAGAGGTGACTCTGCCGCTACGCTAGGAGACGAAACGTGGGAGGGAGGAGATTATGCATCGCTTGATAAGACCGCTCGTGCTCACGTTGGTGGGCTTCGCATGCGTGTCACAAAACCTCGGGCAACAAAGGGCAAACCTGACCGGGGGGCAAGGCGTTATCTTAAGCGACGTGCCGCGGAGAGTTGATCCGAAGGCGCGGTATCTGCTTTACCTGCACGGGTACATCGTCGAGGCCGGAAACACCCGCCCGGTGAGCCCGAAGTTCGGCGTCTACGAGTACGAACAGATATTGGAGACCTTCAGGCGGGGCGGCTTCGTGGTCATCAGCGAGGCGCGCAAGAAGGACCCGGAAATCGAGCCGTACGCGGCGAAAGTCGCAGGGCAGGTCAGGCGATTGCTCGAGGCGGGAGTGCCGCCGCAACACATCACCGTCGTCGGGGCTTCGCAAGGTTCCTGGATCGCGATGCTCGCCTCCACGTATTTAGAGAATCGCAACATTAACTTCGTCATCATCGCCTCATGCGCCGCCGACGAGGGATTCTTGAACCTGGTGAACCTGCACGGCAAGGTGCTTTCGATCTACGAAAAGACCGACCTCTCACAGTCGTGCAGCAAGTACCGGGCGGACGCGACGGGGATCGGCGAGTGGAAAGAGGTGGAGGTCAACACGGGCCTGAAACACGGCTTCCTGTACCGCCCGTTGAAGGAGTGGACTGAACCGACAATCGCCTGGGCGAAAAGATAGGCTTCTGGCCTTCACCCCGCCCGGCGGCGTGCGCTCAAGTCAGGCCGTAGGCGCTTTCAGTGACAGCGGGGGAGATACTTGGATGGTGAATTACGGTCGGATCATGGCCTTGTGCGGGAGTCTCGCTCTTTGCAGCGTGTTGGCTCCGGGCAATCCCCTCCCACAAGTCGAGAAGAGTGAGCCCCAGACCGAAGTGGTGGTAATCAGCACCGTCCACAATGATACGGCCTACTTCAAGGCGGAGACGCTCGTCTCTATTCTGAAAAAGGTTAACCCCGATCTCCTCCTGCTCGAATTCGACTCTTCGTTCTTCGACAGCTCTTTCTCCCTCCTCGACAAGTATCAAGCCGTCTCCTTGGAGAGCAGGGCCGCGACCACCTTGCAGGGCGTGTCGAAGGTGAAGGTGCGCCCCTATGACATCGAGGGGAGGAATAAGTTCTACGCGGAGCCTGACTACTTCAAGCGGGAGGGAGAGCTTAACCGGGAACTGCACAGGCTCTACGGCAGTAACGGACTGTCGGCGGAAGCGAAGCTGCTCTTCGAGACGCTCCTCTCCCTCTCCGCGATTCGTGACTCGTGCGGCGCGGAGCGGCCCGAGGTCATCAACTCATCCGCCTGCGACACGTCGCTCGAAAAAAAGCAACACTACTCCTTCGGCGGCGTTAACAGGATCATTGAGCTCACGCCCGCCCTCAAGGAGTTCGACGCCTTCGGGAGCCTGGCGGCCGATTTCTGGGTGCGGCGTAACGAAGAGATGACGAGGAACATCGTCAGGTACGCGAAGGAGTTCCGGGGCAAGAAGATCGTGGTGCTGTGCGGCTACGAGCACCGCTACTACCTCAGAAAAAAACTGAAGGAGCAGGCGGCGAAAGAGGATTTCGTCGTCCGCGAATACTGGAATTATTAGGGCGCTGACGGCGTCGGCCGCCCCGTTATAATCCCCGCCCGATGGACAAAGAATCGAGCCAGCCGCGACGCGGGAAGACCGCCGCCGCCGTCATCGCGTTCTACGCGTTCCTGACGGCGCTCTTCCTGCCGCAGGTCTATTTCTACAACGCGGGCGCGGCCCGCCCCGTGCCCTGGTCGCTCGCCGTCGGGCGGATCGCCCTCGCCAACTTCGTGTGGGCGGCCCTCACGCCCCTCGTCTTCTGGCTCGGCTCGCGCTTCCCCGTCGAACGACCGAAGCTGTCGCGGAACCTCGTGCTGCACTTCCTCTTCAGCCTCCTGCTCGCTTCCGCGCACGCGCTCCTCTACCACCTCCTGCTCGGCCTGTACCTGGGTCACGCCTTCGAGATGACCGTCGGCTTCGTGCGCAGCGTCCCCGTCTTCCTCAACTACGTCACCAACGGCTTCGTCTTCTACGTCGCGATCCTCGCGTTCCACCAGGCGCTCATCTACTCGCGCAAGTACCGCGAGCGCGAGTTCCGCCTGCAGCAGGCGCAGCTCCAGGTCCTGAGGATGCAACTGCACCCGCACTTCCTCTTCAACACGCTGAACGCCGTCTCGGCGCTCGTCTACGAGAACCCGCGCGCCGCCGCCCGCGTGATCGCGCAACTGAGCGACCTGCTGCGCCTCTCGCTCAGGGGCGGGCAGGCGCAGCAGATCGCGCTCAAGGACGAGCTGGATTTTTTGCGCAAGTACGTCGAGATTCAGCAGACGCTCCTGCACGACAGGCTCGAAGTGGGCTGGGACATCGCGCCGGAGACGCTCGACGCGCGCGTGCCCGCGATGGTCTTGCAGCCGCTCGTCGAAAACTCGATCCGCCACGGCATCGCGCCGCTCGAAGCGGGCGGGCGCGTCGAGGTCTCGGCGCGGCGCGAGGGCGGCGCGCTGCTGCTCCGCGTCTCGGACGACGGCGCGGGGCTCCCAGGGGCCGACGGCCTGAACGGCGGGGCGGCGTCGAACGGCGGCGTGGGGCTCGCGAACACGCGGGCGCGGCTCGCGCAGCTCTACGGCGCGGCGCACCGCTTCGAGCTGCGCCGCCAGCCCGCGGGCGGGACGGCCGTGAGCCTCACGATACCTTTCCGGGAAGGGGCAGACGGCGCGGGGGGCGATGATGAGAGTGCGCACGCTGATCGTTGACGACATGCCGCTCGCGCGACAGCGCGTCAGGGCGTGCCTCGCGCGCGAATCAGACGTGGAGATCGTCGGCGAGTGCGCGAACGGGCGCGAGGCGGTCGCGTCGATCAACTCGCTACGGCCCGACCTCGTCTTCCTCGACGTGCAGATGCCTCAGATCGGCGGCTTCGAGGTGATCGAGGCGGTCGGCGTCGAGCGCGCGCCGGTCGTCATCTTCGTCACCGCCTACGACGAGTTCGCGCTTAAAGCCTTCGAGGTGAGCGCGCTCGACTACCTGCTCAAGCCCTTCGATGAAGATCGCTTCGCGCGCGCCGTCGCCCGCGCGAGGCGCGAGATCGAGTTGCGCCGCGCGGGCGAGCCGGACGCGCGCCTGCGCCTCCTGATCGAACAGGTCGGCACGGAGCGCAAGTACCCGAAGCGGCTTGAGGTGAAGGCGGGCGGCCACTCCGTCCTCGTGCCCACCGAGGACATCGACTGGATCGGCGCGGCGCGCAACTACCTCGAACTGCACGTCGGGCGCGAGACGCACCTGCTGCGCGAACGCCTGGGCGCGCTCGAAGCGAGGCTCGACCCCGCGAGGTTCGTGCGCGTCCACCGCTCCTCAATCGTCAACGTCGAGCGCATACGCCAGCTCCACCCGCTCTTCAACGGCGACCAGGAACTGATCCTGCGCGACGGCACGCGCCTCACTTCGAGCCGCACGTACAGCCGCAGACTCAAGTCGCTGCTGGGCGAACTCTGACCCCTTCTAGTTGCCGCCCGGCCTCCGGAACCCGACGCCCCGGCGCGCCGCCCCGCGTCGTCCCCACGGCTCGCGCCGTCCCGCCACCGGCTCATCCCGCGCCGCGCACGACTCGTCACAAATGAGTGGCCGAATGTCCCCGCCCGGTTAAACTCGCGCCTTGATCGGATGCAGTTCGTTAAGGCCCACCATCCAGAAACAAGCCGCCGATAATTTGCGACTAAGTGTGCCCGCGCCCCGTCTGTGACGGGTGACGTTCGCGACCGTGTCTGTGCGCACGCGCGCTCCGGGCGGCCGTCTCGCACAAGCGATCACAGTCGAAAGGAAGTCGTAGCGGTTAGCGATGCCGATTTACGGCAAGGCCAGAGATGAAGAGTAAAACCCTCGCGGTCGCGTTCGCATTAATCACCATGAGTCTGCTGCCCGCCGTGCCGGGGCAGCAAGCGGGCGCGCCCTCCGCTTCATCCCCGCTCCCCGAGTTGTACCCCTCCTTCTTCGCGAAGCTGAAGAAGGGCGATTACCTCGGGCTGCTCCTCGACATGCGGCGCAACGAGGCGGGCTACCGAGCCGACGAGCGGCAGCGCGGGGGCTTTCTGGAATTGATGTCGGTCATCAACTCGCAGGTCGGCAACTACGCCGAGGCGCACGCCTACCTCGACGAGTTCATGAGCGCGCAGCAGGGCCGCGACAAGGACGTTGACCGCGCGCCGTTCGACGGCTACGAGCCGCGCGACGCCGTCGAGGCGATCCGCGCCGCCGCCGGCTCGCACCAGGTCGTCATGATCAACCAGGAGCACGACACGCCGATGCATCGCGCGTTCACGACGCGCCTGCTCCCCGTGCTCTACGCCAGGGGCTTCCGCTACTTCGCCGCCGAGACGCTCGCCGAGGACGCCGCCGAGCTGCAAAGGCGCGGCTACCCCACGCTGAAGACGGGCTTCTACACGGCCGATCCGGTCTACGCCGACTTGGTGCGCACGGCGATCCGCCTGGGCTTCAAGGTCGTCGCCTACGAGTACATGCCCCGCGACTGTCAGAACCCGCCCGACAAGCCGGACTTCTGCCAGAACGAGCGCGAGCGCGGGCAGGCGTCGAATCTGAACGAGCGCATCTTCCGCGCCGACCCGAAGGCGAAGGTTCTGATCCACGTCGGCTACGGCCACAACTCGGAGGCGGCGAGGAGAGGCGGCGGGAAGCTCATGGCGGGCTACTTCAAGGAGTTCACCGGCATCGACCCGCTCACCGTCGACCAGACCGTGATGAGCGAGCATAGCGCGCCCGACTACGAGCACCCGCTCTACCTCTACGCCACCTCGCGCGGGCTCGTGCCGCGACCCGTCGTCTTCCGTAACGCGCGAGGCGAACTCTTTGCGGCGCAGAAGGGCGCGCGCGACATCACGCTCTTCCAGCCGCGCAGTGTCTATGAGAACGGCCGGCCCACGTGGCTCGGCCTCGACGGCGCGCGCAAGCCGCATCGCCTGCCGCGGGACGTGTGCGCGCAGGCGGCGCGTTGCCTCGTGAGCGCGCGGGCCGCCGGCGAGTCGGCCGACGCGGCGCCAGTGGATCGTCTGGAAGTTTCCGCCGCCGCCGCCGCGCCGCCGCCCGCGCTGTTGCTGCCCCGCGGCGAGTTCGTCGTCGAAGCAGTGGACGCGGAGGGGAAGAAGGTTAAAGAGTTCAGGGTGAAGAAACGATAGGTAGCGTGCCGGCGCGGCGGACGCTGCGACGCCCGCGCCAGACGCCGGTGTGGCTCGCCGCACGGCTCCGCAATCAATAAGAAGTGAGGAGTTGATCAGCATGAGAAAACTACGCAGGGTTTTTGCCGTCCTGCTCTGCTTTGCGACCGTGGCTGCCGGCTCGATGCCGGGCGCGGCGCAGCAGCAGCAGCGCAAGGGGCGCGTGAGCTACATCGAGACGACGTTGAAGAACGGGCTGAGGGTCTTCTTCGTCGAAGATCACAGCGCGCCCGTCGTGACCGTGGACGTGAGCTACAACGTCGGCGCGCGCAACGAGGTGAAGGGGCGCACCGGCTTCGCGCACCTCTTCGAGCACATGATGTTCAAGGGCTCGGAGAACGTCGGCGACGGCGAGCACTTCTACCAGGTCTTCACGAGCGGCGGGCAGATGAACGGCTTCACGACGCCGGATTTCACGACCTACTACGAGACGCTGCCCGCCAACCAACTTGAGATGGGGCTCTTCCTCGAAGCCGACCGGATGCGCTCGCTCGCCATCACGAAGGAGAAGCTCGACAACCAGCGCCACGCCGTGCAGGAGGAGCGCCGCCAGGGCGTCGACAACGTGGCCTACGGCAAGGCCGAGGAGTTGCAGCAGGAACTGCTCTACGACGACTTCACCTACCACCACACCGTCATCGGCTCGATGGACGATTTGAACGCCGCCTCCGTCGAAGACGTGGCGCAGTTTTTCAGGACCTACTACGCGCCGAACAACGCCGTGCTGACGGTCGTCGGCGACTTCAAGCCGGAGGTCGCGCTGCCGCTGATACGCAAATACTTCGAGGGCATCCCGCGCCAGGCCGCGCCGCCGCCGGTCGCCGCCAGCGAGCCCGAACAGAAGGCCGAGCGCCGGCAGACGCTCGAAGACCCGCTCGCGCGCCTCGCGCAGGTGAGGGTCGCTTACAAAGCCGCGGCGGGCAACACCCCCGATTATTTCGCGCTCGACGTGCTCAACTCCGCGCTCCAGGGCGGGCAGTCGTCGCGCCTCTACCAGAAGCTCGTCAAGGAGAGGGAGCTGGCGACGGGCGTCGGCGGGCAGATGGACGAGCGCAGGGGCGCGGGCGCGCTCTACATCACGGCGACGGTCAGGCCGGGTAAGAAGCCGGAGGACGTGGAGGCGGCCATCTACGAGGAGATCGACCGGCTGATGAAAGAGCCCGTCGCCGACTGGGAGCTGGAGAAGGTGAAGAACGGCAGGCGGCGCAGCATCGCCACCGGATTGCAGAGCACGCTCAACCGCGCCATCTCGCTGGGGCAGAACGTGGTCTTCTACAACGACCCCGAGCTGATCAACACCGAGCTGGACAAACTCAACGCCGTGACGAAGGAGGACATCCGCCGCGTCGCGACGAAGTACTTGCAGCCGTCGAACCGCGTCGTCGTCGTCACCGTGCCGCAGGCGAAGGCGGCCCCGCGCACGGAGTCGCCGACGGGCGGCGGAAAGTGAAGGAGACCCCAATGAAGATCAGAAACACGAACGCACTCAGAGCCGGAGTCTTCCTCGCCGCCGCGTCGCTCGTCGCGCCCGCGCCCGCGAGGTCGCAGCAAGTCGCGGCGGGCGCACAACAGACGCCGCAGGGCGGGGCGGCCGGCCAGTCGCTCAAGGGCGCGCAGCTCAAGGGCAAAGTCCCGGTCAACCGCGAGGTGCTCAAGGTCAACCTGCCGAAGCCGCAGGAGGCGACGCTCAAGAACGGGCTGCGCCTGCTCTTAGTCGAGAGCCACAACGCGCCGACCTTCACGATGCAGATGGTCGTGATGAGCGGCGGGTTGAGCGACCCGGCGGAGAAGCGTGGGCGCGCGGCGGCGGTCGCCACCCTCCTGCGCGAGGGCACGCAGACGCGCACGAGCCGCGAGATCGCCGAAGCCTTCGACGCGCTCGGCTCGACCTTCAACGCCGGCACAGGCACGTCTTCGATCACGACCAGCCTCAGCTCCGCCGGCCTCGTCGAGAACCTCGACCGCACGCTCGACCTCTTCGCCGACGTGGCGCGCAACCCGAAGTTCGCGCCCGAAGAGATCGAGAAGTACAAGTCGCGGCTCGCGACGCAGCTCCAGCTCCAGCGCTCCGTGCCGGGCCTCCTCGCGCAGGCGCAGTTCAACCGCGCGGTCTACGGCGAGCACCCGGCGGCCTACCTCTTCCCGTCCGAGTCCGCCATCAAGGGGCTCACGCGGGAAGACCTCGCGCAGTATCACGCGGCCTACTACCGGCCGAACAACGCCGTCCTCGCCGTGCTCGGCGACGTGACGATGAAGGAGCTGCTGCCGAAGGTGGAGCGCGTCTTCGGCGACTGGCGGAAGGGCGACGCTCAGGCGGCGGTCGCGCCCGCCGTGCAGGCGCAGACGAGGTCGCGCATCTTCCTCATCGACCGCCCCGGCTCGGTGCAGACCACCATCATCCTCGGCAACCTCGCCATCGAGCGCACGAGCCCCGACTACTTCCCCCTGCTCGTGATGAATCAGGTGCTCGGCGGCGACCCCTCGTCGCGCCTCTTCATGAACCTGCGCGAGGACAAGGGCTACACCTACGGCGCGTACAGCCACTTCTCCGGCTCGAAGTTCCCCGGCACGGTCTGGGCGAACGCCGACGTGCGCACCGAGGTGACCGAGGGCGCGCTCGCCGCCTTCATGTACGAGCTGAAGCGCATCGGCGCGGAGAAGGTCACGCCGACGGAGTTGGAGAACGCCAAGCGCGCCATCTCCGGCGGCTTCGCCACGGCGCTCGACTTCCCGCAGTCGCTCCTCTCGAACGTCGTCCAGCAGCAGATCTACGGCTTGCCCGCAGACTACTGGGAGACCTACCCCAGGCGGGTCGCCGCCGTCACCGCCGAGGACGTCGCGCGGGTCGCGCAGAAGTACCTCAACCCGTCGGCCATCCAGATCGTGGCCGTCGGCGACGCCGCGAAGACGCGCGCGGTCTTTGAGAAGTACGCGACCGTCGAGGTCTTCGACACGGAAGGGAAGCCCGTCCCGGCGGGCGGCGCGAAGGGTAACAACTGAGGAACACGGGCACGTCCACGACCGACCTCAACCCTACGCCGACAGTCCGGGATTGAATATCGCAACGCCCCTTGAGATGTGAAACCGCGTGATCCGAAAGTTACTGACCAGGGCCGCCGCGCGGTTCTAAAAAAGGCTTGAACCCGGTCAGGGTCTTTGAGGTAGAATGCCCGCACAGCCCACCACGACCAGCCCCGCGCGGCGGAACGGGATCTAAAACTCCCGGCCGCGGCGAGGGCGAACGCCGTTCGAGACCTCGGCGCTCCGACACAGACAGTCGGTTTTCGGCTCTCCGATCTCCCGCGGCTCGGAGGACGTGATGGGAACACTCTGGCAAGACCTGCGCTTCGGCGCGCGCGTGCTGCTCAGGCAGCCCGCGTTCACGCTCGTCGCCGTCGTGACGCTCGCGCTCGGCATCGGCGCGAACACGGCCATCTTCTCGGTCGTCAACGCGGTGCTGCTCCGGCCCCTGCCCTACGCCGAGGGCGAGCGCATCGTCACGCTGTGGGAGACGCAGGGCGCGAGCCGCGAGGTTCACGTCTCGTACCCGAACTTCTCCGACTGGAGAGACGGGCAACGCTCCTTCGAGAGCTTCTCGGGCTACACCGGACGCTGGGGCGGGCCTTCGACCGTGACGGGCGGGGCCGAGCCGGGGCGCGCCAACGGCGTCGGCGTCTTCCGCGACTTCTTCAAGGTGATGGGTGTCGCGCCGCTCGTCGGCCGCGGGTTCGCCCCGGAAGATCACAGGCCCGGCGCGAACCCGGCCGTGATCGCCAGCTACGGCTTCTGGCAGAAGGCGCTCGGCGGCGCGCGCGATCTGGCGGGCGCGCGCCTCTCCGTCGAGGGGCAGACCTTCGCCGTCGTCGGCGTGATGCCGCCCGGCTTCGACTTCCCCGCCGACACGCAGCTCTGGTACGCGCGCGAGGCGTTCGGCGAAGACACGAGCGCCCGCTCGTCGCACAACTACGTCGCCGTCGCGCGACTCAGGCCCGGCGTCACGCCCGCGCAGGCGCAGGGCGACATGGACGCCGTCGCGCGCCGCCTCGCCGGGCAGTACTCTACGTCCCTTACGCGCAGCGACCGTCGCGTGCGCGCGACGCGACCGTCGTGCTGCGCGGCGGGGGCGAGCGGGCGGCGCTCGCCGCGGCGGCGCGCGAGCAGGTGCGCGCGCTCGACCGGAACCTGCCCGTCAACTTCGAGTCGATGGGCGCTATCTTCTCGCGCGGCGTCGCCAACCGCCGCTACAGCATGACACTGCTCGGCGCGTTCGCCGCCGGCGCGCTCCTGCTCTCGCTCGTCGGCATTTACGGCGTCATGGCTTATGCTGTCGCCGAGCACACGCGCGAGCTGGGCATCCGCGTCGCGCTCGGCGCGCGGGGCGCGGACATCTACCGGCTCATCGTCGGCCAGGGCATGACGCTCGCGCTCGTCGGCGTCGCCATCGGCCTCGCCGCCTCGCTCGCCATGACGCGCCTGCTCGCGGGGATGCTTTACGGCGTGACGCCGACCGACCCGGTGACTTTCGCCTCGGTCTCGCTGCTCCTCGTCGCCGCCGCGCTGGCCGCCTGCTTCTTCCCCGCGCGCCGCGCGACCCGCGTCGATCCGATGGTCGCCCTGAGGTCGGAATGAAAGTAGCTCTTAGCGATTAGCCGTTAGCTCTTAGCTATTAGCCAAACAAAAATCTCTGATTGTTCCGACTAAGAGCTAATCGCTAACGGCTGCTCCAAGGTATGAGAGTGCTGCCCCGATTCGTCTTCCGGCGGTTCAAGCCGTTCGTGCGCAGGCTGCGGCGGCTGTGGCGGCGCGTGACGGTGGCGCGCGCGGCGTTCGCCCTCGAATGCCTGGCGTTCGGCGCGGCGACGCTGTTCCTGCTCACGGGCAGCCGCCTCTCGCTCCTCGACCGCTGGGGGCGGCGCGCCGACGCCGCCGCGCTGGCCGCCGCCTCGATCCTCTTCGGCGTCGTCCACACGCTCGCGCGCCGGCGCATCGTGCCGCGCCTCGAACGATACTTCTCGCCCGCCGCCTACGACGAGCACCGCATCCTCTTCGATCTCGGTCAGGAGGCGCACGCCGCGTCCAGCGTCGAGCAGCTCTACCGGTTCGTCGTCGCGCGCATCGGCGAGGCGGTCGAGACCGAGTCGGTCGCCATCTTCGTCCGCGAGGCGCAGACCGGAGACTTCGTCTGCCGCGTGGCGGCGCAGCGGCCGGCGCGCCTCGCCGCGCACCAGACCGTCTCGGCGACGGGCGGCACGGCGGTCGCCGACACGGCGCAGCTCCGGCTCGCGCGCGACGCCTTCGTCGTGCGCCGCCTGCAACACCTGTCGCTGCCCTTAAGCGTCACGGCCGACGACTTCGAGGCGTGGAGTCGCGCCTTCGCCAACGAGCCCGACGAAGAGCGCGAGGCGCGCGAGCGCGAGAGTCGGACGCTCAGGCAGATCGGCTCGCACCTGCTCGTGCAGATTCGCGTCAGGAACCGCATCGCCGGCATCCTCTCGCTCGGCGCGCGCCGCGCGAGGCACGAGTACACGCAGGGCGACGCCGAGATGCTGATGTCGGTGGCGAGCCAGCTCGCGCTCATCATCGAGAACGCGCGGCTCGCCGAGCGGATGGTCGCCGAGGAGCGCCTGCGCCGCGAACTCGTGCTCGCCGCGGAAGTGCAGCAGCGCCTCTTCCCGGCCCGCCCCCCGTCGTCGAGCGCGGCGGAACTCGCCGGCTTCTGCCAGCCGGCGCGCGGGGTGGGGGGCGACTACTACGACTTCCTCACCTTCGGCAACAACCAGATCGGCATCGCCGTCGCGGACGTGTCCGGCAAGGGCATCTCGGCCGCGCTCCTGATGTCGAACGTGCAGGCGTCGCTCCGGAGTCAGGCGCTGGCGCACAACTCGCCGGGGCCGCACGGGACGCTCGCCGATCTCGTCTCGGCGATGAACCGCCTGCTCTATGCCTCCACGGGGACGGCGAGTTACGTCACATTCTTCTACGGGCAGTTCGACGAGCGCACGCAGCAGCTGACTTACGTCAACGCCGGGCACAACCCGCCGCTGCTCGTCCGCGACGGCGGCACGTGGGCTGAGTCGGTCGGCCAGCGCGCGAGCGGGTTCGACCACGGCGGGCGGCGTAACCTGCGGCTCGACAAGGGCGGGATGGTCGTCGGCATGTTCGAGGATGTCGGCTACGAGGAGGAGACGATCCAGTTGCGCACGGGCGACCTGCTGTGCGCCTACACGGACGGCGTGACCGAGGCGACCAACGCCGCGGGCGAGGAGTTCGGCGAGTCGCGGCTGCTGGAAGTGCTCGCGAAGTCAGCCGATTTTCCGGCGGCGAAGATTCGCGACGAGATCGTGCGCTACGTCCAGGCGTGGTGCGTGGGCGTCCCGCAGCACGACGATCTCACGTTCGTCATCCTCAAGGTGAAGTGACCTGACTGGAGGCGGAAGGTTAAGAGGGGACTGCGGGTCTTACGGCTCGACCCGTCGCGCGCGGGCCAGCCTGCGCGGTCGGCGTCTCACGGACTCCTCTGGGCGGGGGCGGCACGGAGCTACGAGCAGATAGCCGACGGTGCTCCGTTAAGGCTCGCCTTCCTATTAATGGACTAGCGTGTCGGCGGCCTCACGGGCCAACTCCATGCTCAAAGCGTAGGCGCGGATATTCCTCTCCACCTCGGCTTGGCGTCCCGTGTCGAGGAGAGACCATGCCAGAGAGATGGGGCATTCGGGATCGTGCGTCGAACTCGCGCGGCACAATGGGCAAGGTTGCCCTGACAATCCTACGACCGCGTGGAGTTTCGCCAAGACCTCGATGAGCAGCTCCGTACGCTTCTTCCGCTCGTCTAAGTCAGACATACGCATCAGACCTGTAAAGATTTCTCCGACCTGACTCTCTTCAGCAGGGCAAAGTCCGAAAGCATCTTGCCCGCGCCGAGGACGACCGAGGAGAGCGGGTCTTCGGCCACCGAGACGGGCAGCCCCGTCTCGATCGAGAGCCGCTTGTCCAGGTTCTTCAAGAGCGCCCCCCCGCCCGTCAGCACGATGCCA
>DATLMC010000009.1:0-31682 GCA_035537435.1 Pyrinomonadaceae bacterium
CTTCATCGCCTCGACCCACTCGTACCTGATGCTCTTCACCGACGACGGGCAGGTCTTCAAGCTGAAGGTCCACCAGATACCGGACGCGCTCCCCTCGGCGCGCGGCAAGGCGTTCGTCAACCTCGTCAACATCCCCTCGGCGCGCAAGCTCGCCGGGGTGGTTCCCGTCAAGGAGTTCTCAGAGGGCCGCTACGTGATGCTCGTCACGCGCAAGGGGACGATCAAGAAGACGCCGCTCTCGGAGTTTCAGAACATCCGCACGAACGGCATCAACGCCATCAACGTGGACGAGGGCGACGAGCTGCTCGACGTGGTGCTGACCGACGGCAAGAAGCGCATCTTCATCGCCACGCACAACGGGCTCGCCATCCGCTTCGACGAGGACGACGTGCGGCCGATGGGCCGCGCCACGCGCGGCGTGCGCGGCGTCGATCTGAGGAAGGACGACTACGTCGTCTCGTTGTGCGCCGTCTCGCCGGACGACTCGGAGCGGATGCTCTCGGTCTCGGAGTGCGGCTTCGGCAAGCAGACGCCGATCTCGACCTACCGCCTGCAGTCGCGCGGCGGCAAGGGCGTCATCAACATGAAGACGACGGAGAAGACCGGCAAGGTCGTCGCCGTCTTCCCCGTCGACGACGACTCCGAGATGATGATCATCACCAAGCAGGGCAAGCTGATCCGCATCGAGGCGAGCGAGATCCGCAAGACCGGCAGGGGCGCGCAAGGGGTCAGACTCATCAAGACCGACGGCGGCGACAAGGTGACGAGCGCCTCTCTCGTCGATCCTTCGACCGCGGACGAGGCGTCGGAAGTTATGGCTTGAGGGACGACTGAGCCAGGCTCGTCATAGATCGTAAAGCCCCGGCTGCTCGTCGCAGCCGGGGCTTTCGTTTTTCAGCGTCGTGCGCGTGTCGAAGTGGTTTAAGGCGCGAGCGCGCGCATGCGACCTTCGCCGAAGTAGAAGACCTTGACCGTCGGCGGGCAGCCTTCGAGGCGGAGGCGCAGCTCGTTTCGGGAGCGCCCGGACAGGCTCACGCAAGGGGGCGCGGCGTCGACGCGCTCGAACGTCGCCCGCGGATCGGCGAGCGTGAGCTTATACCCGGCGGGGTCGGCCGACAGCTCGACGCGATCGAGCGGCGTCAGCAGGGTGTGCCACGAGAGGACGTTGACGGACGCGACCTGCTTCGCGGGCAGGAACAGCGCGACCGACTCGGCGATGCCGTTGCGGTAGAGGTGCACCCCGCGCAGCGTGTCGGGGGCGTTCAGCACGTAGACGCTCGCGCCGCCGCCCGCCTGCCCCCCGATGTCTTCGACGATGGAGCGCGAGAGATCGGAAGCCTGCCGCCAGATGCGGTTGGTCTGCCAGAGCGCGGCGGCGTAGAAGACCAGCAGGCAGGAGGCGGCGGCGAGCGCGAGCCTTTGCCGGCGGGCTCGCGCGAGGGCGAGGGCGAGGGCGACGGAGGAGAAGGCTGTCGGCAGGTAGAGGTAACGCTCGCCCTGCGTGGTGTAAACGTCCACGCGCAGGTTGATCGTCGGGAGCAGGCAGATGAGGAAGAGCGCGGCGAGCGCCCAGAGGAGCGCGGGGCGGCGCGCGCGCGCGAAGAGTGTGCGGCGCAGGCGCGCGCGCAGCAGGACGAACGCGAAGCCGAGCGCGACGGCGAAGCCGAGCGCGAGCAGCGCGACCGAGAGCGCGTGTGATTCGAGGGCGCGCGACTGGAGCACGACCGCCGGGAGCAGCGCGCGCAGGACGGAGCGCAGCAGTTGGCTGACGACGACCGAGTGCTTGAAGTTCAAATGGCGGCTCGCGCCGTAGCCGCCGACGAGAGAGCCGACCACTAAGGCGCGCGCCGCGACGTAGGCGGCGAGCAGCGCGAAGAAGGGCCAGACCAGACGGGCCGCACGACCGAGCGCGCCGCTAAGGCCCCGCCCGCGCGCCAGGTAGAGCCCGGTCACGAACGCGGCGAGCGGGAAACTCACGGCGGGCTCCTTCGCCAGCAGCGCGAGCGCGAAGGCGGCGAGCGCGAGCCAGAGGCGCGTGCGCAGAGTCGTCTCCGCGTAAGAACTGAAGGCGAGCAGGGCGAGCAGGTAGAAGAAAGCCATCTGCACGTCGACGCGCCCGGTCGTCCACGTGACGGATTCGGTGTGCGACGGGTGGAGGAGGAAGATCAGCCCGGCGGCGAGCGCGGCGAGTCTTCGCGCGGCAGGCGTATCAAGTGCTCGCGAGGCTGGCGTGACGCCGCTTTGCGCGTTGTGCGCGCGCGCGTCGTCGCGCCTGAGTCGCAGGGCGAGGAGGTAGACGAGGAAGGAGTTGAGCGCGTGGAGCGCGACGTTTGAGAGGTGGAAGCCGAGCGGGTTGAGCCCCCACAGGCGCAGGTCGAGGAGCGCGCTCAGCGGGAGCAGCACGCGTATCAGTCCGCCCTGGCTTTCGGCGTAGACGGGCGAGTGGTTGCCCGCGGCGAGGCGCGCGAGGACGACGAAGTCGTCGGAGAGGAAGAACGAGTTGAGGACGTTGGCGTAGGCGAGCGGCGCGAGGAGCAGGAAGGCGAAGAGGACGGCTAAGTTGAATCCGCGACCGTCGTCTTTCATACCCCGCCGCCTCCGCGCCTCGGCGGGCGCGCCGGGTTCGCCCCGCGCGTCTTAGTCGCCTTCGCCGGTGCGCGAAGAGTTCGCGTTGGCCCGCGGGGTCGCGCCCGCTTTCGGCTTGGCGTTAGAGTTGGAGTTACCGTTCGCGTCGCCGCCCGAATTAGCGTTCGCGTTCGAGTTGTTGGCGTTCGAGTCGTTCGAGTTCTCGGCGGGCGGGGGCGTCTCCTTCACGTACTTGAAGGAGACGTTCTCGACGCGCACGATCTCCCACGTCCGGAAGACCAGGCCCGACTGCAACTCGTAGTGGAGGCGCAACTGACCGGAGAGGCTGATGGGGTCGCGCGAGCGCGGGGCGGTGCGCGTCTGCATGTTGATGAGGAAGGTCGCCCGGTCGCCCTCGATCTTCTGCTCGACGATCTCGATCTGCTTCGGCTCTTCGTGATCGAACGCCCAGCCGCGCGGCTGCGACTTGCCGTCCGCCGCGGGAACACGGCCGTCGACCCACCTGCCGTTGATGTCCCGGCGGATCGTCTCCAAGGTGATCTCGGGCCGCTGATCCTGCGCGGACTGCTGCTGCTGCGCGCCGCCGCCGCACGCGCTCGCGAGCAGGATGAGCGGGAGGGCGAGCGTGAGTCTTCGTCTGCTCATGTCGGTTTCAGCCGCCCCGCGCGCGCGGGCGGGCTCTCCTCTCTAGCTTAACGTCTCCGGCGACGCCTCTTTAACAACGCCGCCCGCGGGTTTCTCCGGCGCGCCCTCGCCCTCGACCCAGACCTCGCCGTCGGCGAAAAACTCCTTCTTCCAGACGGGGACGGTGCGCTTCAGCTCGCGGATCGCCCACTCGCACGCCTCGAACGCCGCGCGGCGGTGCGGCGCGCTCACCGAGATGACGACCGAGGTCTCGCCGATCTCAAGCCGCCCCGTGCGGTGGACGACGCCGACGTGCGCGATGTCGAAGCGTTCGTGCAACTCGCGGCAGAGCCGGCCCAGTTCGCGAAGCGCCATCGGCGCGTAGGCCTCGTAAGTCAGGTGGAGCGTGCGGCGACCCCGCGTCCACTCGCGCACGTAACCGTCGAGCGTGACGGTCGCGCCGCACGCCGCCGGGACGACGCGGCGCGCGACCTCGCCGACGTCGATGGGCTCGGTCGTCAGCTCGAAAAAATCCCGCGCGCCCTTCGGGTTCTCGTCGGTCTTACTCTCATCCCCCGCGCCGCCGCTCACGGGCGGGAAGATCGCGACCTCGTCGCCCTCTCTCACCGCGCGCCCGGGCGCGGCGTACTCCTCGTTGACGGCGACGAGCAGCGAGCGGCCGAAGCGCCCGAGCGCGGGGAACGCGCCGAGCGCCGCCTCGAAGACGCTCGCGGCGGTGGCGGGCGCGTCGACTTCGAGCGCGTGCGACTCCGCGCCGCCCGCGGCCTCGCGCGCCGCCCCGAAGAGGAGCAGGCGGACGCGGACGCGCGCGCCGCCTTCGCGTTCGGTGTCGGTGTGACGGTCGGAAATCATCCAGAGGGTCGGTGCGCCGGGAGTCATTCGCCCGGATTGATCTTGCGCGCGGTGTGGCCGTTGCCCTTGGCGAGCTGGTGCGTGCGCGCGCGGTCCTCGTAGCCGGAGACGACCTGCGTGAGCAGGCGCGCGAGGCGCGCGAGCCGCTCCGCGCCGGAGCGCAGCTCCAGCAGCTCCTGCTTCAGCTCGTTGTCCATCTCCATCGCGGCGGCGACGAGGAAGGAGAGTCGTTCCGGCTCGTCGGTCGACAGTTCGGGCAGCGCGGCGCGGTCGTCGTTCAGCGTGCGCACGGCGCGCGCGATGCGCCCGAAGACTTCCGTCACCTCACTCGCGCGAGTGGCGAGCAGCCCTTCGTCCTCCGCCTCGTCCTCGAAGAACTCGACGCGGGCGACGAGGTACGGCTCCTCCGACTCGACGTACTCGACGACGCGGTAGCGGACGACGCCGACGGTGAGGATGTTCGAGCGGCCGTCTTCGAGCGGCTGCGCCTCGACGACTTCGGCGACGCAGCCGACGTGCCCGACCGCGGGCCTCCCCGCGCCCCCGCCCTCGCCCTCGTCGAAGAAGGAGAGCCCGAACAGGCTATTCGTCACGCGCACGTCCGAGAGCATGCGGCGGTAGCGCTCCTCGAAGATGTGCAGAGGCATCGGCACGCCGGGGAAGAGCACCACCGGAAGGGGGAAGAGCGGCAACTCCCGCACGCCGCGCACTTTTTCCAGAGCCTCACTCATAAGAGCCGTGAACGGTAAACCGTGACGGGTGACAGGAGAAGCCGCGGGCCGCGGGCCGTGACGGGTGACGGGAAGAAACTTTCTCGCCTGTCACGTGTCACCGTTCGCCCGTCACGGCGTTTGCGCGTTGCGTTCGAGGGCTTGCAGGGCGGTGGCGGTGGCGACCGCGTAGGGCTTGCCGGGCTCGCCCGCCCCCACGGCGTCCGCTTCGTCGCCCAGTTGTTGTTCGATGAGTTCGAGAATCTCTTCGGGCGACTTGTCCTCCAGGGCGAGCTTCTTGGCTTCGAGGATGAGCCCGGCCATCTGCGGCGCGCGGTCGCGGAAGCGCGTGTCGCGCGCGATCAAGTCTTCGATGATGCGCCGCTCGCGCACCCCGCGCGCGGCTTCCGTGTCGAGCCCTTCGGCGACGGCGTACTCGACGGGGACGCTGCGGTTCGTCACCAGCACGTGCAGCGCGCCCGTCGCCTCGCGCGCCCCGGCGCGCATCTTCGGAATATCCAGGAGCGAGTTTTTGAAGCCGAGGTGTCCGCGCAGGTTGATCTCGATGATCGGCGCGAGCCCGGCGTCCGCCTCCGCGTCGAAGCGCCGCGCCTCGCGGCGGACGACTTCGAGCACGCCCTCGTGGACGGCGTCGGCGCTCTCCGCGCCGGACACGTCGAAGCCCAGGCGCTGGAAGGGGCGCTGCGTGTAGTCGCGCAGGTGCCGCGCGTCGATGTTGTGTGCGGCGTCGATCTCGACGAGGTAGACGCCGCGCTCCTCGCGGTGCTCGTCGATGGAGCAGGCTTCGAGCGAGCCGGGGTTGAACGCCCAGCCGTCGATCTCGAAGCGCTTGTGCGTGTGGCCGAGCGCGACGTAATCGACGAGCCCTTTAAGCTCCTTCATCCGCTCGACCGAGAGGGCGGGGATGTTGGGGCGGTTGAGCTGGCCCTCCACGTCCGTGTGGAGCATGAGGATTTGGAAGTGCGAATCGGAGCGCGCGTCGCGCAGCGCGTCGGTGAGAAGCGGGATCGCCGCGTTCGTGCTCGTGCCGAACCAGTGCGTGCCGAAGATGCGCGCGCCCGCGATGTCTACGTATGAGCCCTTCTTCTCGCCGTCGTCCCACGGCGCGAGGCGGAAGCCGTCGGAGGTGTCCGGCTCCAGCAGTCTCAGAAACCCCCAGCGCGAGAGCGAGCGCATCCAGCTGAAGCGGCTGACGGAATCCGACTCGTGCTGATCGTGGTTGCCCTCGATGGCGACGACGGGGATGCCCGCCTCGCGCAGGGCTTCGAGCCCGGCGACGGCGTGGTTCATCGCTTCGGGCTCGACGCGGCGCGCGTTGAAGAAGTCGCCGCAGATGAGGACGAAATCGACGCCGTTCTTGATGGCGTGTTCGTGCACCACGTCGAGCCACGCCCGCGCGAAGTCCTTCGTGCGCTCGTCGAGGTTGTAGCGGCGGCAGCCCAAGTGTACGTCCGCGATGTGGAGGAACTTCATAACAGTCTCGCCGGAAGAAACGCGCGCGGCCGGACGCCCGAAGACGGCGACGCCAGCGTTTCTTCCGTGAAACTATTATACGACATCAGGGGACGGCGGTCAGGGGCTGGGGGTTAGATTTATGATTTTACCAACCCCCCTTGCCCCTGCCCCTGACCCCCGATAAAAGGTGAAGCCCCCGCGACTCTGGGTTGAGTCATGAAGGAGGCGGGGGCTTCGTGCTCCATCGTGCGGCGAAGGGAACCGCTTGCGAGGAGCGTCGGCGACCTCTCGTTATTTAGGAGGGGACGAGAGGAATTCGTGAGAAATCTCAAAGATCGGCGGGCGGCTGGGGTGAAAACTTTTTCGCGCCCTGCTCCCGGCGCGTCCGCGACCGAAGCCCCGGTTCCGTCGCGCGGCGCGTCTGGCCGCGCGCGGGCTGCCCGTTGGTGATCGCCCTGCAGTTCCCCCTGCGTTCGATCCTGCGTCAACGTTTGCGTTTCGACAGCCCGCGCGCGCCAACTCGATGGGTCGACAATCGCGCCGGGGTCACGCCTCCCCCTACATCTCGCCGAGCCGCGCGGCGATGGTGGTGCGGCGCACGGTCGAGAGCAGTGATTCAACGTCGAAGGGCTTGCTTAAGAAGCCGTCGGCCCCGCGCTGCGCGCAAGCCTTGCGCGTGCCGACGCCGCCGTCGGAGCTGACGATGAGCACCTTCGAGCGGGGGCTGTGCTCCTTCAAGTATTCGAGGATGTGCAGCCCGACTTCGGGCGTGTCGGCGGCGGGCGGCAGGTGCAGATCGAGGATGGCGACCTGCGGCTCGTAGATCATCGCCCCGCGCATCGCCGACTGCAGGTCGTGAGCCGTCACCACCTCGTAGTCGTCGCACAGCATCCAGAAGAGCTGCTGCCTCACGGCGGCGTCGTCGTCAACGATCAAAACTTTGGTCTTCAATACTTCCCAACTCCTTGCGACGGCGACTCGCAGTCCCGCGGGGCGCGCATCCCCGGCTTCGAACTACCGGGACGCCGCTTGCTCTCGGCCGTTGTCAAAATCATCTCTTCGTCTTCCGCCCACACAAGTTGCAACGCCCGTGCCGCGCGCGGCGCGGACGAATGTGCGGCCGATTCACGGCGGAAGCGGCGAAGTCGTCTGCGCAATCGTTTGAAAGTGTGAACGGGAGTGGACGGGCGGCGGGGCGGGGTGTCTACAAAAGTGGACGGGGGCTGGCTTTCAGGGTCGCGACTTCGGCGGGGCAACGTCCCGGCGAGCGGCGCGGCCTATTACTCGCCCTCGTCCTTGCCGTCGAAGCCGAGTTCGGAGATGAGGCGATGAAGGTAGGAGCGGCTGATGCCGAGGCGTCGCGCGGCGGCGACCTTGTTGCCGCCCTCGGCTTGGAGCGCGCCCGCGACGAGGCGACGGCGTAGCGCGAGCGTCGCGCCTTCGAGCGTCGTCCCGTCCGACGCGGGCGCGGCGTTTTCGTGCGCGGGGGCGGCGAGCAGCATCTTATCCGGCAGGTGTTCCGTGCCGAGCCGCGTCGCGTTCGAGAGCACGACGAGGCGCTCGATCAGATTCTCCAGCTCGCGCACGTTGCCGGGGAAGTCGTATTCGGCCAGCGCCTCGATGAGCGCGGCGTCGAGCGCGGGCGTCGCGCGGTTGTGCTTCTCGGCGGCGCGCGCGGCGAGGTGCGCGGCGAGCACGGGGATGTCCTCCCGGCGCTCTCTCAAGGGCGGGAGCGTCAGCGGCACGACGTTCAGGCGGTAGAACAGGTCCTCGCGGAAGCGACCCGCCTCGACCTCGCGTTCGAGATCGCGGTTCGACGCGGCGATGAGGCGGATGTCGACCGTCAGGGTCTTCTCGCCGCCGAGCCGCTCGAACTTCCTCTCTTGTATGACGCGCAGCAGCTTCACCTGCACGGCTTGTGACAGCTCGCCGATCTCGTCGAGGAAGAGCGTCCCGCCGTCCGCCAGCTCGAAGCGCCCCCTCTTCGCCGCGGTCGCGCCGGTGAACGCGCCCCGCTCGTGCCCGAACAGTTCCGACTCGACGAGCGTTTCGGGCAGCGCCGCGCAGCTCACCGCGACGAACGGCGCGCCGCGCCGCGGGCTCTCCTCGTGAATCGCGCGCGCCAGCACCTCCTTGCCCGTCCCGTTCTCGCCCGCGAGCAGGACGGTCGCGCTCGTGTCCGCGACCGCCCGCGCCTGTTTGACCACTCTCGCGAGCGCGGCGGAGGTTCCGATCAGGCGGCCCAAACCGGTGCGCCCGACGAACTCGTCGCGCAGGCGCAGGTTCTCGCGCTCCAGGCGGCGCACGCGCGCCGCCTGCCGGACGATGTGCGCGACCTCCGCTTCGGCGAAGGGCTTCTCGAAGAACCCGTAAGCCCCGCACCTGACGGCTTCGAGCGCGACCTCTTTCGCGTCGCTCCCGGTGATGACGACGACGGGGACGGCGGGCCTCAGCGCACGCGCGGCTTCGACGATGGCGAGCCCTTCCGAGATGCCGTCGAGGTCGGGCGGCAGGTGCAGGTCGGAGATGACGACATCGATCTGGCCGCCCCGCAACTTCTCCACGGCTTCTTTGCGCGTCTCGGCCTCGACCACGTCGTGCTCGGCTTCCAGCGCCCAGTAGAGCTGCCGCCGCAGCACGCGGTCGTCGTCCACGACCAGCACCGTCGCCCGATCATCTGCTCTCTGCTCGTTAGTCAAAATTTTTATGCGACAGTTCGCGCGGCGGCGATCTTAATTCTTCACCGAGCCCGAATTGGTCGCGCGCGGGAGTGAGACGGGGCGCGATGGTAGCACGACGCGGAAGCGCGTGCCAGAACTGCGCCGCGACTCGACCTCGATGCGGCCGCCGTGCGCCTGGACCACTTCGCGGCAGGTGTAGAGCCCCAGGCCCAGCCCCTGCGTCTTCGTCGTCGAGAACGGCTGGAAGAGCCTCGCGCGGATGAACTCCTGGCTCATGCCGGGTCCCGTGTCCGCCACCGCGAGGAAGATTTGATCCTCGCCCTCCTGCCCCGCCTCCACCGTCAGCCGCCCCTCGTTCTTGCCCATCGCTTCGAGCCCGTTGATGACCAGGTTCTCGACGACGCGCTCGACGCGCTCGGCGTCCACGGTCGCGGCGAGCGAGTCGGGCAGCCGCGCCTCGATCTCGTGGAACTGTGAGCGCACGCGCGCCTCCTCGACGACCCGGCGGATCAGGGGGACGAGATCGGTGGGGCGGAGCGCGCTGCGGTACTCGCCGCTCAAAGTCTCGACCGGCTTGTTGAGGCGCGCGACGAGCCCGCGCAATTTATCCGTCGCCTCGCGCAGGGACGTGACGGCGTCGGCGCGGAACTCTTCGCGGTGAAACTGCCGCTCCATGTTCGAGACGAGCATCGAGAGCCCCGTGATCGCGTTCTTGAGATCGTGCGTGAGCATCGCGGAGAGCCGCATGAACGCCTGGAACTGCTGGTTCTCCGACTCGCGGCGCAGGTGTTCGCGCAACCGGTCGGTCATCAGGTTGAAGCTCTCGGCGATGGTTCGCGTGCGGTCGTGGGCGCTCACGTCGAGCCGCTCGTCGAGGTTGCCCGCCGCCACCGCCTGCGCCGCGCGCGCGACCCGCTCGATGCGCCGCGCCGCGCGCCGCTCCCGCACGAGGACGAGCCCGACCGCGGCGCACGCGACCAGGAGGGCGAGAGCGACGTACGCCTTACCCGCGCGGCGCAGTTCGGCCGTCGCGGCGGTCTCGTTCGCGGCGACGGCGACGGAGAGATCGAGGCCCTTGACGGGCTCGTAAGCGGCGAGCCAGAGCGCGCCGTCCGCGCCGTCGAAGGGGCGTGCGCCCGCGCGACCCGCGTCCATCTCGGCGGCGAGGGCGGCGAGCTGCGGCGTTGCCTCAGTCGCGTTGCGAAATTTCAGCGCGGGGTTCGAGTGGTAGAGGAGACGACCGGCGCGGTCGAGTGCGAAGGCGTCGCGCGGGACGCCGGCGTCGCCCACGAGACCTTCGGCGGCCCGCGCGACGAGCGCGTCGGTCTTCAGCTCCAGGGCGAGCGCGGCGAAGGTCGTCGGGTTCTCCGCGCCGCCGACCGCGACGGGCGCGTTGATGACGACCGCGCCGGTGCGCGCGAGCGCCGCGCGCGGCTTCGATTGATCGGTCGCGAGCCCTTGCGATTGATCGGTCGCGAGCCCCCGCCCGCCCGCCTCGACGTGGGCGGGAAGAAGCTCGCCCGCGACGACCCGCACGCCCGCCGCCTCAGACTGCGAAGGCTCGAAGCGCGCCAGTGGCCTGCCCTCGGCCCCCCGAACGAAGGTGAGCGCGGCGCACAGGCCACGCTGCGCGGCGAAGAAGTCGCCGACGCGCGCGCGCGCCCCGTCCGTCGCGGGGGGCGGCGGGACGCGACCGGCGGGCGAGGCCGCGCGGTAGAGTTCGCCCCACGCCGGCGCGGCGGCCTGCCTCGCGAGGTCGTCGGCGCGCTCGCGCAACTCCGCCTCGATCCCGCGCGCGAGCCGCGCCGCGCGCCACGCCGTGTCCGCGCGCAGGGACTCTTCCGCCGCGCGCGCCGCACGACGGTACTGCGCGACCGAGACCAGCGCGAGCAGCGCGACGCACGCGGCGAAGAGCGCGGGGAAGAGTTTGGCGCGGAGGTTCATCGCGGACGCCGTCAGGTGAGTGAAGCAACAATCGAGGCTGCGTCGTTCAGGACGTGATTAAGATTCACCACGGAGGACACGGGGGACGCGGGGGAAAGAAGTCAAAGCTCCAAAACTGTAATCTGTATTCCTCCGCACGTCCTGCGCGTCCTGCGTGTCCTCCGTGGTGAGCTTCCCCGTCTAAAGCTAACTCACTGCGACTGCGGCGGGCGCGCGCGTCGTTCCCAGTCGGCGCGCGTCAACTCGTAGCGGATGACGCGCTCCTCCGAGCCGTCGCCGATGAAGCGCAGCCCGTTCTTCTCCATCACGCGGATCGAGGCCGCGAGTTCGGGGTAAGTCTCCGCGATGACGCGCGTCACCTCCGGGTGCGAGAACGCCCGACCGATGAGGGCGCGCACGGCTTCGCTCGCGTAGCCGCTCCGCCGGAACTCTGCGAGCACGCCGTAGCCGATCTCGACCGTGCCGTCGCTCGCCGGCTCGCCCTTGAAGCCGCAGATGCCGACCGCCGTGCGGACGCCTTCCGCCGACGCTTCGGCGCGCCGCACGAGATACCAGACCACCCAGCCGGCCGCCCCGGGGTGCTCGGCGAGGTATTTCGCCGTCCACTCGTGCGCGTCCTGATCGTAGAGTTCGGGGGGCCAGCTTTCGGGGACGCGCGCCCCGTCGAGGAAGCGCGAGAGGGCGTCGCGGTCGTCGGCGCGCGCGCGGAAGATTTCGGGCGCGCCGGGGATCAGCTCAAGCCGCTCGGTCTTGATCGCTTTCGGGATCAACTGCGGCCTCCCCTCCCGCCCTTGCGGGCGCGCCCGAACTCGGCGAGCAGCGGCGCGACCCTGCGGACGACGAGCGCGTGGCACGCGCCGTTGGTGCAGGCGAGCCCGTCGTGGTTGCGCACGTCCGGCGAGTTGTAGTCGATTGAGCCGCCCCAGAGGTCTGTCATCCGCCCGCCCGCCTCGTTCAAAATCGCTTCGGGCGCGCAGGTGTCCCACTGGTGCGTGCGCGACGAGAGCGTGATGTAGAGGTCGCACTGCCGCTCCACGATGAGGCCGATCTTGATGCCGACCCCGCCGCGCCGCACCTCCTCCGTGAAGCCGAACGCCTCGACGACACGATCCATGCGCGGGCCGCGGTGCATGCGGCTGGCGGCGAGTCGCATGCGCGGCGGCTCGGTCTCATCCGAGACTCGCAGGAGCGCCGTGCCTTCCCGCCGCACGGCCCACGCGCCCGCGCCGCGCGCGGCCCAGTGCAGCACGTCCGGCACGGGCTGGTAGACGACGCCGAGCGCGGGGCGGCCCTCGACCGCCAGGCCGATCTGGACGGCGAAGTCGCCGTTGCCCTCGATGAAGCCCTTCGTGCCGTCGATGGGGTCGATCATCCAGACGCGGGATTTGTCGAGGCGGCGCGCGGTGTCGGTCGTCTCCTCGGAGAGCAGGCCGTCCGCGGGGAACTCGCGTTCGAGCGCGGGCATGATGACGCGGTTGGCGGCGTAGTCGGCCTGGGTGACGGGGTCGTCGTTGCCGGTCTTGTCCCTGATCTCCAGCACGCCGCCGTAGAACTTCAAAGCTTCCGCGCCCGCCGCCCGCGCGAGCCTCAGCGCGACTCTCAACTCGCGCTCGTACACGCTCGACGCGAGCGACAGCGCCGACTCGTCGCGCTGCTCCGACGCGCTCGCGCCGTCGCCCGCCGGCTCTTCAGCCGCGCCCTCCGCGCCGTGCCTGATCAACTCCGCGTGCTCGCCGCTCAATTGTCTCGGTTCCCTTTCTACCTTCTCGGGGCACTCAAACTATCACAACGCCCGCCCGCGCGTCGAAGCCGTCTTGCCGAAGCGGGCGCGGCGCGCTTATATTCGCCATCGCATCCCCGACAAAGTTCACCCGACGAGGTACAGCCATGAGACCGACACGCGATGATGGCGAGCGCCCGGCGCACGACGCCTCGCGCAGAAAATTCTTCCGCGAGCGGCGCGGCGAAAGACGGCGCGCGGAGGCGAGACGGGCATGACCATCGAAGGCTACGCCACGGCCGAGGGGACGGCGCGCTACCGCGACCGGCAGACGCGCGGCGGCGCGGCCGTCCCCGAACACTTCCGCAACGAGCAGGGCTTGTGGCTCTCGTCCGTCGGGGCGGGCACCTACCTCGGCCGGTGGGACGAGGAGACCGACCGCGGCTACGCCGACGCCATCTTTCGCGCGGTCGAGCTGGGCGCGAACGTCATCGACACCGCCGCCAACTACCGCTTCCAGCGCAGCGAGCGTTCAATCGGCGCGGCCCTCAAGAGATTGATCGAAGGCGGCGGGGCGGCGCGCGACGAGCTGGTCGTCTGCACCAAGGGCGGCTACCTGCCCTTCGACTCCGAGCCGCCGAAGGGTCAGGCGGGCGTCGAGGCGTACGTCGAAGAGACGTTCGTCAGGACGGGCGTCGTCGAACCCACAGACATCGTCGCGGGGAGTCACTGCATGACGCCGCGCTACCTCGCGCACCAGATCGATCAGTCGCTCGCGAACATGGGCGTCGCGACGGTCGACGTTTACTACGTCCACAACCCGGAGACGCAGCTCGGCGTCGTCGCGCGCGGGGAGTTCGAGCGCCGTTTGCGCGCGGCGTTCGAGCAGTTGGAGCGAAGCGTCGGCGAGGGCAAGATCAAATCTTACGGCGTCGCCACGTGGACGGGCTTCCGCTCCGCGCCCGACAAGAGGGGCTCCCACTCGCTCGAACGCATGGCGGAGCTGGCGCGCGAGGCCGGGGGCGGAGATCACCACTTCCGCTTCGTCCAGCTCCCCTTCAACCTCGCGATGCCGGAGGCCCTGACGCTCGACAACCAGACGTACCAGGGCGCGCGCGTCTCGCTGCTCGAAGCCGCGCGCGCCCTCGGCGTGACGGTCGTCGCGAGCGCGTCGCTCTCGCAGGGCAAGGTCGCGCGGGGTCTGCCCGCGCACGTCCGCGAGCCGCTCGGCTCGCTCGCCACCGACGCGCTGACCGCGATCCAGTTCGTGCGCTCCACGCCCGGAGTCGCGACCGCGCTCGTCGGCATGAGCCGCAGCTCCCACGTCGAGGAGAATCTGCAACTCGCGCGCGTCGCGCCCGCCGCCCCGGACGAGTACGCGCGGCTGTTCGGCGGCGAAGGCTGAGCGGAGCGCGTGATTACGTAGGGGCAGGGCTCGTCCCTGCCCGCGTCGCGGGTCGTCAAATTGTTCGCGCTCGCGCGCTCATGCGGGCAGGGACGAGCCCTGCCCCTACAATTATTAGGGACGAGCACTGCCCTACAATTATTACGGCCTTAAGTCGTGATCTTCGCCCGCGTCGCCCCTCTGCCCGTCAAAGACGGGCGGATGCAGCGGCGCAACGTGAAGAAGGAGCTGACTTCGCGCGGCCCGGAAGGCTGACACGGACGAAGCCGGGAGGCTGGCCTTGAAAGGACACGAGTTCAAAACTTACGGCGACTTCTGGTCGCACTACCTCGGCGAGCACAGCCGACCGGCCACGCGCTGGCTGCACACCGTCGGGACTGTCGCGAGCGTCGCCCTCATCGTCTACTTCGTCGCGACGGGTCGCTGGCTGTGGCTGCCGGTCGCGCTCGTCCCCGGCTACGGCCTCTCGTGGATCGGGCACTTCTTCGTCGAGCGCAACACGCCCGCCACCTTCGGCCACCCCGTCTGGTCGATGCTCTCCGACTTCAGGATGGTCGCGCTCGTGCTCACCGGCCAGCTCGGCCGAAAGTGAGGCGGGAGATTACGGAGGCGGAGTGCGTGATGGCGACGGCTGATGAGACTAAAGACGACGCGGGGCACGGCGGTTCGACCGCCGGCGACGCCGGAGACGTGGAGACCGCGGGCGAGACGACCGCCGCGGCAGTCGCGCCGACCGGCGACGCGGCCGCAAAGCCTGTCGGGGCCGACACGCTGGTCAAAGTCGCCGGCGACCGAGACGACGAAGGCGAAGGCCACTGAGCACCCGGAGGCCGAAGACCTTTGCGCCGGGCGGCGGCCACCACGCGAGACGGCCGCGCGCCGCGGCGTAAGATCACCGAATCCGTGATTGCGCGACACGTTCGCGGTCGGTACCTGGTTAGACCTACATGGACGGAGCAACGGTAGAGTCAGGAGAGAGAAATGTATCAGCGATCCGGTAAGCGTATTCCGCGCGTCGCGGCGCTGACGGCCATCTGTCTGTTCTCTGTAACCACAGGCGCTCTCGCTCAGGGCAAGCTCGTCAAAAGGAACGGCTGGTATCGAAATGCGCCCATCGAGGTCTTTGACCTGAGGGTGAAAGACCGGGGCATAAGTTTTAATGAGGCGTTCGAGGCCGATGCCGATTGGCTGAAGAATGTCTCGCTTAAGATCAGGAACAACTCGAAGAAAACGATAGTCTGCATTTACATGGGGGCGGTCTTCCGCGAAACCGCGCCCGCCCCGATGATGCATTCGAAATTCTTCGGCCACCCGACGAATGCGAACATCAGGCGCGCAGGGCCGCCGCTCGAACTGAAGCCGGGCGAAGTGCTATCCGTTTCGTTGGCGGATGAGTATGAACAGTTAAAGGCGGTGGTTGAGCACAAAAAGCCGATCGACAGCGTGACCGTCCTTGAACTCGAAATCACCCGCGCTTACTTCGAAGACGGGACGATGTGGGACCTGGGAGAGTTATACCGGCCCGACCCGGACAATTTCGGTAAATGGATTTTGGTGGAGAGGGGAGTCTGGATTCCGCCGATGTAGTTCTGACGACGCCCTGCTCCCGGCCGCGAACTGCGGCGGCCCTCGTCCGCAAAGACTTTCCGCTGCGGGCGTTGAATACGCGGCGGGTGATGCCGGGCCTCAGGCCGCTTCGCAGCGTGTACGGTCGTGAGTAAAGATTAAAGGGGAACAATGAAGAGGCTAATTCTGCTCGTGGCAGGCGTCACCCTCATCGCTACGGGCTCGGCGTCAGGGCAGGGCGCGAACCAAAGAGATGCAATCGAACAAGAGGTCAGAAAACTTGACCTCGCCCACGCCGACGCGGTTCTCCGTGGTGACCTGGCGGGGCTGGACAAACTTTGGACTGAAGACTTCATAGTCAATAACCCATTCAACGGAATTGATCGGGCAGATCGAATCCGCACCGGGGCCGTCACCTACGCCTCATTTATTCGGGAGCCCGAGTCCGTGGTGGTGCACGGAGACACGGTGATCGTGATGGGGCGCGAGACGGTCGTACCGAAGGGCGCCTCCCCCGACGCGGGGAAAACTATCAACCGCCGCTATACGAATATCTGGATGAAGAGAAAGGGTAAGTGGCGTCTGGTGGCGCGACACGCCAGCGTCATCTGCCAGCAGTAGGGGTTCGTGAGGTCAAGCGGTCTATGAGCTTCCACTCGCGGGCGGCATAACGAAGGCGTCCGAGCGTCAGGCCGCGGGGGCGCCGCGCCGGGGAAGAGAAAGACCGTGAGCCGATCAAGACAGACGCTGGAATCGATTCAGTCCGACTTTGATCGGATCGCCCTGCTCTCCGACGGGCCTTGGAATCACAACGCGCATTATCACGGACGTTTGATGGGCCAAATTCCGGAACGATGCCGGCAAGTGCTGGAGATTGGTTGCGGCACGGGGGAGTTCTCACGATTGCTTGCGGGGCGTGCCGAAAGGGTTCTCGCCATCGACCTCTCCCCGCAGATGATTCGTATCGCACGGGAACGCTCAAGGCCCTACCCGAACATCGAGTTCATCACGGGTGACGTGATGACGTACCGCCTCCCGGATGATCAGTTTGATTGTATCGCGACCCTCACGACGCTCCATCATTTACCGGTCGAGACCATGCTGAGAAAAATAAGGAAGGCTTTGAAGCCGGGGGGAACCTTCGTTTGTCTTGACCTGTATCAACGCTCTAACCTGACCGACTGGCTGGCTGACGGCGTCGCCTACCCCGCGAACCTGTTACTCCGGCTGATAAAAACCGGGAAGCCGCGACCACCGAGGGAAGTGCGTGAGGCATACGCCGAGCACGGGAAAACGGATACGTATCTCACGCTGCCGCAGGTTAGGCAGATTTGTGCGGACACCTTGCCGGGCGCGCTGGTGAGCAGGCACCTGTTCTGGCGATACTCGATCATCTGGAAAAAAGGAGTCGGCGGGCAAGAGTAAACAGTACGCCTGACGACCCCGCACATTCGACGCCGATGGCGTGGCCTTACAGGCGCGAGTCTTGCCGCCATTGGCGTTGAATGGCGGCGGGTGATGGCGGGCATCAGGCTGCCACGACGGAGGTAAAGCTGAATGAGTAATCATCTCGTATTCGTTTACGGCACGCTGAGGGGCGGCGGCGCGGGCTCAATGCCTATCAGATTCCCCGATTCAAAATTTATTGCCGCCGCTACGGTGAGCGGCAGCCTCTATGATCTGGGCGCATACCCCGGCTTGCTGCTTAATGACTCTAACTCTCCGGTTACCGGCGAAGCGTACGAAGTCGATGATGAGACTCTGAACGAGTTGGATGCTTTTGAAGCGACGAGCCATTACCGGCGGAAGGGGGTCGAAATCTCTCTCGGTGGCCGCAGTCGGGCGGGTTGGGCTTATGAGCCTGATCCTGAAGTTTATTCCCCCCGCACGTTAATCACGTCGGGTGATTGGGTTGAATATGCTAAGACGAAAACAGAGAGGTGACAGGCACTTGCCTTTAGGAATGCGTACGCCGAGCGAACCCGTTGAAACTTTGGCGGCTTTGGTATAAAAGCATCCTGCCAGATTACCTGCTCACAAAAGGAGATGGTCGCATGTCTATTAGCGAAGAGAAATTAAACCAATTATTAGGCAAGTTCGTCGCCGACTTCGGAGCCTCGCTCCACGCCGGGATGGTTGTGATCGGCGAAAGCCTCGGCCTTTACAAGGCGCTGGCGCAGGCGGAGCAGCCTCTCACTTCCGCCGAACTGGCCGAGCGAACCAACACGACCGAGCGCTACGTGCGCGAGTGGCTCTGCTCGCAGGCGGCGGGCGGTTACGTCGAGTACGACGCGAAGACGCAGGGCTACTCTCTCACCCCGGAGCAAGCCTTCGCGCTGGCCGACGAACAGAGCCCGGCGTATTTACCCGGAGCTTTTCTGCTGGCCGTCTCCGCGCTTAAAGCCGTGCCGAAGATCACCGAGGCGTTTCGCACGGGAGAGGGTTTCGGCTGGCATCAACACGACCACGGATTGTTTCGCGGGACTGAAATGTTTTTCCGCCCCGGTTACGCCGCCAACCTGATCAGCTCGTGGATTCCCGCTTTCGACGGGGTCGAGGCCAAGCTCAAGGCCGGCGCGAAGGTGGCAGACGTGGGGTGCGGGCTGGGCGCTTCGACGGTTCTGATGGCGCAAGCCTACCCCAATTCCACTTTCGTGGGTTTCGATTACCACGACAAGTCGATCGAATTGGCGCGGCAGAGGGCGGCCGAGGCGGGCGTGGCCGACCGGGTGACGTTCGAGGTCGCGAAAGCTAAAGATTATCCCGGAGAAAACTACGACCTCGTAGCATTCTTCGACTGCCTGCACGACATGGGAGACCCCGTCGGCGCAGCCGCCCACGTCAGAGGCTCGCTCGCCCCCGACGGCACGTGGATGATCGTCGAGCCGTTTGCCGGCGACCGGGTGGAAGATAATCTGAACCCGGTCGGGCGCATCTACTACTCCGCTTCGACCCTGCTCTGTACCCCGGCGTCACTGTCGCAGGAGGTAGGGCTCGCGCTCGGGGCGCAGGCCGGCGAAGCCAGACTGCGCGAGGTGGTAACTGCCGGGGGGTTCAAACACTTTCGGCGCGCCACGGAGACGCCCTTCAATCTTATTTTCGAGGCGAAGCCTTAACGTCTCGGAGGGTCGGCCTTCCGAATGAGGTTCGAGCAATGACGTTCGGCACGACTGAGGGCAAACCGTGGGTCGAGGCGCTGCCGACCGAGCGAGGGGCGTTTACCGGACGAACCTTCAGCCGCTTTCACATCGTCGACGGCGGGGGCTCCGTCCCTACGGTCGGCGAGGTATGGGCCACGTCCGACCACGCCGTCGAGTCGCACGCTCACGACGCGGACGAGTTGCTATACGTCCTGAGCGGCGCCATCGAGATCAACGGCCGAAAGCTCAGGGCAGGCGAGGTCGTTTTCATTCCCCGGGGCACGTCCTACGCGGCGGGCGTGTTGTCCGACGAAGGCGCTCACGTCCTGCGTGTTGAACTTCCGAATGCCGGGAGTCGGGGCGCGGGGTCGGAGTACGGGGCGAGGGTTTGGCAGGGCGCGCTGACGGACGACGGCGTCCCCCGTCTTGCGGGCACGGCCGGGCGTCGCGGCGCGCGAGCGCCCGGCGGTCGTCACTAACCGGATCGGCGGGCGGCGAGTCGTCGAGTCGAGGCGGTAGTATTCCGAGCGAAAGGGAGGGTCGCAGATGTCGGCTCAAAAATCGGGCGGCGCGGCGCGCGCGCGGAAGACTTCGCCGGGTGCCGAGCGCTGCCGGCGCAAGTTCCTGCGCTTCTTCCCCGGCGGCTTCCGCGACGAGACCTACCTCGAATGGGAGCGCGACTACAAGTGGGAGACGCACGAGCGTTGGGAGGAGCAACTGAGCCGCGAAGAGTTCCGGCGGCTGCTCAAGCGCGGCGAGTTCGCGGAGATCAGTGGCCGCGCCGTGCGGGTCGAACAGAAATCGCGCCACAGCATGCTCTTCTCCTTCGAGAAGATGGCGCTGCGCGACGCCGTGAAATCAGACGCGGGCGCGCGCGCCTTCGCGGAAGGGCTCTACGAGTTCCTGCACGGCGCGGGCGACGCGCGGAAGAAGTTCGAGCGCTGGGTCGAGGTGGTCGAAGGGTTGCCGCGCCGGCAGACGCGCGTGCTGACGTGGCCCCTCGTCACCGTCTTCGGCTTCATCGCGCTGCCCGACGAGCACATCTTCCTCAAGCCCAACGTGACGCGCGCCGCCGCGCGCGAGTACGACTTCGACTTCCGCTACGTGTCGCGGCCGAACTGGGACACTTACGAGAGCCTGAGGGAGTTCGCCGCGACCGTCCGGCGCGACAACCGCGACCTGAAGGCCCGCGACATGATCGATCTGCAATCCTTCATCTGGGTGCAGGGCTCGGACGAATACTAGGCGCGGCCGCCGCCGGGCGAACCGCGCGCGGTCGTGAAGACGCGCGCCGCACGAGAATTTATTAAGAGTGCTACGAAGCACTTTCCGCGTCCTGCGTCCTGCGTCCTGCTTTGCGCCTTTGCGCCTTTGCGTGAAAACTATTCTCACGCTGGGGGCGCTGGAGGCGCAAAGAGGAGAGCGCGGCGGTTTTGCGACGAGTTCTAATTTTTCTCCCTGCCTGAAAAGAACGCATGACTAATCCGCAACCGCAGGGCGCGCCGCGGGTCGCGCCCGTCGCAGAGATCAGGTCGCACTTCCCCGCGCTCGAACGCGAGCACGAGGGCCGCCCCGTCGCCTACTTCGACGGCCCCGGCGGCACGCAAGTCCCGCGCGCCGTCGGCGACGCCGTGCTGGACTACCTCTACCACCACAACGCCAACACGCACTGGGAGTATCCGACGAGCGCCGAGACCGACGCCGCGCTCGACGCCGCGCGCCGCACCTTCGCGGAGTTCTTCAACTCCTCGCACGAAGAGATCGCCTTCGGCGCGAACATGACGGCGCTCACCCTGCACCTCTCGCGGGCGCTGGGCCGCCGCTTCTCGCCCGGCGACGAGATCGTCGTCACCGAACTGGATCACCACGCGAACGTCGATCCGTGGCGCGAGTTGGCGCGCGACCGCGGCCTCAACGTCCGCACCGTGCCGCTCATCACGGAGACGGGGCAGCTCGACTGGGATGCCTACGCGCGGCTGCTGAACGAGAGGACGCGGCTCGTCGCCGTCGGCGCGGCGTCGAACGCGCTCGGCACGATCAACGACGTGAAGACAGCCACGCGGCTGGCCCACGAGTGCGGCGCGCTCGTCTTCGTCGACGCCGTCCACTACGTCCCGCACGCGCTCGCCGACGTGCGCGCCTGGGGCTGCGACTTCCTCGCGTGCTCCGCCTACAAGTTCAACGGCCCGCACGTCGGCATCCTCTACGGCAAGTTCGACCTGCTCCAATCCCTGGAGTTCCACCGCCTCCGCCCGGCGCCCGACTACGCGCCGGAGAACGCCGAGAGCGGCACGCTCAACCACGAAGGGATCGTCGGCGCGGCGGCGGCGGTCGACTTCCTCGCCTCGCTCTCGAATGCCGGAGGCCCGCGCCGCGAGCGTCTGGCCTCCGCCTTCGACGGGCTCCACGCGCGCTCGTCGCGCCACTTTAAAATCTTGTGGGACGGGCTCTCCGACATCGAGGGCGTGCGACTCTACGGCGCGCCGCCCGGTGCGGCGCGCACGCCGACGCTCGCGTTCACGGTCGAGGGCGTCGCGTCGAGCGAGGTCGCGCGCCGCCTCGCGCGCCGCGCCGTCTTCGTCTCGCACGGCGACTTCTACGCGCAGACCGTCGTCGAGCGGCTGGGGCTCTCTACGGAAGGGCTCGTGCGCGCCGGCTGCGCCGTCTACACGACCGACGAAGAGGTCGCGCGCCTCGTCGAAGGCGTCCGCGCGATCCGCCGGGGCTGAGGGCGCGGCGCGGACGCGCGGGGGTTTGCCGGGCACGGGGCCGTGGGCCGACGATTCTGATGACCATCGAGGAGAACAAGGCGGTCGTCGCGCGCTTCTACGAGGAGTTGTGGAACGGGCGGCGGCTCGAAGTGGCGGACGAGATTTTCGCGCCCGGCTGCGTGACGCACCAGTTGCGCTCCGGCGCGCCCGCCGCTTCGGCCTCGCGCTCCCCCGCCGACGTGAAGGAGCACGTCGCGTCGTGGCTCGCGGCGTTCCCGGACTTGCGCTTCGAGGTCGAGCAGACTATCGCCGAGGGCGATCTCGTGATGACCAGCAGCGTGATGCGCGGCACGCACGCGGGCGCGTGGATGAATGTCGCGCCGACGAACCGCGCGGCGACGATCCGCATGTCGGTCGTCCAACGCATCGCCGGGGGCAGGATCGTCGAGGACTGGGTGCTCGTCGAATCGCTCGGCTTCTACCAGCAGCTCGGGCTCGTGCCCGACTCGCGCGAGATCTTCGCGCGCGCCGCGCGTTAGACGAGCAGCCGCCGGAAAGCGCGAGGGCCGCGCGTCGCGAGCGCTCGCGACGCGCGGCCTTCGCGCTTTCACGCCTTTAGAATTTTTCGGGCGCGCGGCGCGCGATCAACGACCGAGCGCGCCCCAGACGAAGGCGAGCGCCTGCTCGCCGCGCGCGTTGAGGAACGACCAGCCGTGATCTCCGGCGGCGAGGGTGAACTCGTGCTTGACGCCCGCCTCGGTGAGCAAGGCGTCGAGCTTCTGGTTGCCGCCCTGAAAGCCGTAGCGGTCGTGGTCGCCCACGTCGAAATAGATCTTTAGTCGCTTGATCTGCGCCGCGTTCGGGCGCGCGAGGGCGAGCGGGTTGTTCGCCTGAAAGTAAGCCGAGTCGGGCGGCGCGCCGAAGAGTTTGGTGGCGAGCGCGTAGCGGAACCCGGCGCGGCGATCCGCCTGATCGGCGGGCGCGGCGGGCAGCTCGTCGAAGAGCGCGGCGCTGTGCGCGGCGACCGCGGAGAAGAGCTCCGGGTGTTTGAACGCGATGAGCAGCGCGCCGTAGCCGCCCATCGAAATCCCCTCGATGACGCGCGCCGAGGGCTTCGCCAGCGTGCGGTAGTTCTTGTCGACGAACGGCAGGAAGTCTTTGACGATGGCGTCCTCGTAGCGCGCGCCGTCCTTCGCGTTCAGGTAAAAACTGTTCGCCCCGAACGGCATCGCGACGAGAAAATCACCGACCTTCCCCGCCGCGCGCAGGCTTTCGAGACGCGCCTGCATCCCTTCGGCCTCCCAACTGCGCTCGTCGTTGTTGAGCCCGTGGAGGAAGACGACGACGGGGTAGCGCTGCTGCTGCTTCGCGTCGTAGGAGGCGGGCAGAGAGATCGCGCAGCGCACCTTCTGCCCGAGGCTCGCCGACTCGAACTCCGTGTACTCGACGCGCCCCTTCGCCGCCGCGGGACTCGCCTGCGCCGGCTGCTGCGCCCGCCGCACGCTCGCCGCGCACGACCACGTGAGACACCCGACGAGTAAGACGAGGGACGCCGCGCGCGAGGCGGCGCGGCGTCCCCTGGTGTTGAGGCCCGCCGTGGCGGCGCGCCCGTCTGTGACTTTCAAACCCTGCACGTCCTTTCTCTGTTGCTTCGCGCGCGGCGTCAGCCCTGGCTCGAAGGGTGTGTGGGGAAGTGGTTGAGGCCGAGGCGCGCGGCGGCGCGGTCGGAGTGATCGATCATGGACGCCGCGTTGATCGCCGCCGCGATGCAGATCGTCTCGCTGATCTCCTCCTTCGTCGCGCCGAGCGCCAGGGCCTTCTTCATGTGCCCGTCGAGACAGCCCTCGCATTTGGCGACGAGCGACGCCGCGATCGAGATCAGCTCCTGCACTTTCGGGTCGAGCACGCGCCGCTCCGGCGTGTAGTACAGCTCCTTGTAGTACGCGCCGTAGACCTTCTTCATCCGCGGCTCGAGCATCGAGTAGGAGGACGCCGCGGCGTCGCCCGCGACGGGGATGCGCACGCCCGTCTCGTCGTCGACCACGGCGGGCGCGTTCTCGATCTGCGACGCGTCTCCGGCCGGCGCGCCGCCCGCGGCGCGCGGCCCGGCCGCCGCCGTCGTAGCCGCGGGGGACGACTGCTGTGCTGTCTTCTCGTCCATCGGAAATTCTCCTCGCCTGAGTGCGCGGCCGCTATTTCAGTTTCAGCTTCTCGGTGAGCGTGCGGTCGCCGTAGTGGAACTTGATCTCGATCTCATTCTTCCCCTGCTTGCCTACCCACATCTGCAACTGATCGACGGGGTCGCCGCCCTTTGCGAACTTGATCGTCTTCTGGGTGACGACCACGGCGTCCCTCGGCACTTCGACGAACACGTCGCCCGCCTTGAGGAACGAGCCGCCCTCCGCGGCCGGCTTGAACCATTCGAGCGCGAGCGTCATGTCGGTGTTCGTCTTCGCGTTGCGCGGCGTGATGACGAAGGCGTAGTCGCCCGGCTTGAGGTCCTTGCCGTCGTAGACGGCGGGCACGGCGAGGTGGAGGTGCGCGATGGGCCACGCGCGCCCGGTGTAGTAGCCGCCGTTGCGTGTGTCGATGCCGGTCTCGATGTAGCCGAAGGTCGCCTCGCCCCACGGCAGGTTGAGGTAGCGCACCTCGACCGCCTTGGGGGTTTTGTCGTAGTCGGCCGAGGCGGACTGGATGGTCGTCAGCTTGCGCTTGTCCGTTTGCGCCGAATTCATCTGGCCCATCCCTTCCTGCGCGCGCGCGCAGGAGGCGGCGAGTGCGACCAGGATGAGCGAGAGCGCGACGCCGAAGAAGCGCGCGACGGGTTTCTCTGAAGTTCTCACGGTAGTTTTCTCCCTCTCAAACTTTTTCCGAAGTGGCGTGCCGGTAGCCACCCTAGATACGCGCGCGCCGTCGCCTCTGTTTCAAGGGCTGCCGTCGCCGGGGGCCGCACGCGGGCGCGTTATTCAATAATTCGTAGCCCCGATCCGAATCTTCGAATATTCGCCGCGCGCGTCGTCCCCGGTCAGCGGGCGTCGTCTATTGCTCGACCGCCCGCAAGAACTCCGCGAGCGCAGCCATGTAGTCGTCCGGCGCGGCGTCGAAGGCGTGGCCGTGCGTCGCGCCCGCGACTACGAGTTTTCGCTTGAAAGAATTTTCCGCGGCGGCGTAGAGCGGCTCCAGCACGGTCTGGTTCGGCATCCTCACGTCCCTGCCGGAGCCGATGAACATGATCGGCTGGCGGATCGAGCGGACGGCGCGCAGCGCGTCGAAGTCAGAGGCCTTGAAGTTCATACGCCACGCGGTGAACTTTACCAACAGCGGCGCGAACGGGAAAGTCGGCAGCGGCGTGAGCCCGATGTGGTGGCGCGCCGTGTCCGCGAACGACAGGAAGCTCGACTCGGAGACAACGCCCGCGAGCCGCGCGTCCCCCTGCGACTCCGCCGCGGCGAGAAGCGTGGCCGCCGCGCCCATCGAGACGCCGAAGAGCACGACGCGGTTCTGCGGCTCGCGCGCCTCCGCGAACCGGAGGGCCGCCTCCACGTCGCGCCGCTCGTAATAGCCGATGGACGAGAACTCGCCCGCGCTGTGCCCGTGCCTGCGCAGATCGTAGAGCACGACGCCGTAGCCCTGCTGCCAGAGGCGAAGGCCGCGTTCTAAAGTTTCGTAGCGCGAGCGGAAGAGGCCGTGCGTCATCACCACCGTGAGCGCGTGCGCGCGCGAAGGCAGATACCAGCCCGACAGCTTCACCCCGTCCGATGAAGTAAACGTCACGTCCTCGAACGTCGCGCCGTGCGTGGCGGGCGTGTCGGTGCGCGCCCTCTCGTCCGGCCGCGTCCCCGCCTTCGTGATCGCGAAGCTCAGCAGCCACGGCAGCGCGACGAAGACCACGACGGAGAGCGCGAACGCGACGCCCGCCAACTTTCGCGCCACGCGCCGACCGCGCGCGCCTCCCCTCGGTGCGCGCCCGCCGCCCGTCGCTTCGTGCGCGCCCGCGCCCGCTTCGCCCTTCGCGTCGCGGGCGTGAGGGTCTTCGATCTTGCGTAATGAGAGCCACGCGCAGAGCGTGAGCACCGACGCCAGCAGCCCGACGCCGAACAGGCCCCAGCGCCCGTAGGCGCGCGCGCCCGCCGCGACCGCGACCGCGATGCCGATCTGCGAAGAGGCGTTGCGCGCCGCGACGTAAGCCGCGCGCTCGACAGGCGCGACCAGCTCCGTCACGAGCGCCTGCAACGGCGCGACCCGCAGCGCCGCGAGGAACGCCACCGCGCAGATCGACGCGAGCAGCAGCGCGCCCCGGTCGAACGTCGGCACGAGCAACACGAACAGCGCCATCCACAGGCTCGCCCACACGGCGATGCGCAGCTTGCCGAATCTGTCCGCGAGCGCGCCGCCCGCCGCCCCGCCCGCGACCGCGCCCGTGCCCGCCACCGCGGAGACGAACGCCACCTCCCCGGCGCGCGCGCCGAAAGCGTCCGAGAGCCACGTCGCGAGGTACGTCGTCAGACAGACCAGCCCGCCCGACACGAAGAACGCGCTCGCCACGCCCCGCCGCGTCGAGCGACTCCGCATGACCAACTGCCAGAGCGACGCCCCGGCGGCGCCGCCCTCATCCCCGACGCCGCGCGCGTCATCGCCGTTAATCGAATCTTCGTCGCGCGCGTCGCCCCGCGTCGCGTCTTTCGCCCGCGTCAGCGGGAACTGGCGGACGAGCAGCGCGGCGGCGGCGACGAGCGCGGCGGTCACGACGAAGACCGCGCGCCAGCCCGCGCGTCCAGCGAGCCACGTGCCCAGCGGCACGCCCGCCACCGGCGCGAGGAAATAGCTGACCGCGACGCCGGCCATGCGCCTGCCACGCCGCGCGTAGCTCGACGCGTCCGCGAGCGCGGCGACGACGAGCGCCGAGACCAGACCGCCCGCGAGCCCCGCCGCCGCGCGCGCCGCCCAGAAGACCGCCACGCGCGGCGCGAGAGCCGCGACGAGGTTCGCGGCGACGAAGACTATCGCCGCCGCGGGCAGCCACGCCGCCGGTCGCGCGACGCGCGCGCCGCGTCGCCCCAGCAGCAGCGCGACGCACGCCGCCGCGACCGCATAGACCGCCACGCTGGCCGCCACGTTCGTCTTCGCCGCGGCGAGCCCCGCCGCGATCTGCGGCGCGAGCGCGGCCACGACCTGCGAATCGACGAGCGCGGCGAACATCAAAACGGACGCGGAGACGACCGCGAAGCGCGGCACGTCAGCCTCGCCACGCGGCGCGCGCCCGGCGACGCCCGACGCTTCCGGGGCGAGACTCGATAGGTCTGCGCCCGCGGCCGCCGCGCGCGGCGGCGCGTCCTTATCCCGGCCGCCGTTCGTCGTCGTCGTGATCGGAGTCTTCATCGAAGGTCTTGCCGCGCGGAGAGTCGGCGCGGCGCTCGCCGGGCGAGAGCTTGCCGCCGCCGGACGGTTTTTGCGGACGGGGAGTCGCGCGCGAAAGCGCGCAGCATCTTCGCCCGCTCCGCAAGGCTTGTCAACGCGGCGGAGTTTGCGTAGCTTGGGCTCTCACCCACGCGCGCGCGGGCGCTTGCGAGAAGTTTTTCGCGGAACTCGACGTGGCCCCGCAGGCACGATTAAGAGTTCGCCGCCGCAGGCGCAGAGGACGCGGAGGGGGCGCGGAGGGAAACAGAATTTCCTCCCCGCATGCTTTCTCTCTCGGCGTTCCTGTGCGCCTGCGGCGGTCAGTAGTGGTTAAGCGTCTCTCTACTTTCACCCCGATCCCGCGCCGACCGTATGCGCAAAAATATCCGCTGGCGTTGGGGCGTGATCGCGGCGACGCTGATGGCGCTCGTCGCGCTCATCCCGCAGGCGCACCTGTGCCGCGCGCGCGGGCGCGAGTGGCAGGGCGCGTACGCCTACTTCTACAGCGACGAGCCCGCCTACGCCGCTTACGTCAACGCGCTCATCGACGGCAGGGCGCGCCGCACAGACCCTTACACCGGCTCGGACGATCAGACGGGCGCGCCGCTCGCCGAATCGCTCTTCTCGATCCAGTTCTTCCCCGCCTACCTGCTGGCCCTTCCGGCGCGCGCGCTCGGTCTCTCCTCCGCGACCGTCTTCATCCTGCTGATGCCGCTCGTCGCGGCCGCGCTCTCGCTCGCGATCTACCGGACGGCCGCCGCCGTCACGCAGGACGGCGGCGCGGCTTTCGCCACGGCCTTCGTCGTGCTCGGCTTCGGGATACTGGTTTCGGGCCAGGGCTTCGTCGTCGAGCTGTTCGGCGGCTTGAGCGGCTACGTCTTCCTGCCGTTCCTGCGCCGCTACGTGCCGGGCGTGCCGCTCGTCTTCTTCTTCGCCTTCTGCGGCGCGCTCTGGCGTGCGCTCGCCGGGGAGACCGAGCGCGCCCGCCTCGTCGCATCGCTCGCCGCGGGCGCGCTCTTCGCCGTGCTCGTCTACTCCTACTTTTACCACTGGACGGCGGCCGCCGCGCTCGCCGCCTGCTACGCCGCGCTCACGCTCGCGGCCAGACCCGACGCCAGGCGCGCGACGCTGAGATCGCTCGCCGTCTTCACGCCCGTCGCGCTCCTCTCGCTCGCGCCCTACCTCTACCTCGTCTCGCGCCGCGCTGCGGGGACGGACGAGATGCAGGCGCTCACGCGCACTCGCGCGCCCGATCTTCTGCGCGGCGTCGAACTCCTCGCCGCGCTCACGCTCGCCGCGCTCGTCTACGGCGCGCGGCGCGGGCTCGTCCGCCCGCGCGACCGCGAAGTGATCTTCACGGCGTCGCTCGCGCTCTCAGTCCTCGCGGTCTTCAACCAGCAGGTCTTGACGGGCCTCTCGCTCCAGCCGATGCACTACGAGCAGTACGTCGGCAACTACGTCGCGCTGCTCGCGGCCGCGCTCGCCTGCGCGCTCCTCCGGCAGGGCCGCGCGCGGGCGGGCCGCGGCGGCGAAAAGAATGTGGACGGGGAGACGGCGTCGACCGCGTGGCGACGACCCGTCCCGCGCCGGGTGTGGGTTCCCGTCGCGCTCGCGGGGCTCGCGTGGGCCGCCGCCGAGTCCGCGACGACGACGCTCAACTTCGCGCCGATGAATTTGAAGCACGACGACTGGCTCGCCGTCACGAAGCGGCTCGACGCGCTCGCGTGCGAGACGCGCCGCGCGCCGACCGATCCGTACCCGGTCGTCTTCAACCCGGACGACTTCCGGCTCGATCACGTCCCGGCCGACAGCGCGTGCGCGGTCGTCTGGGCACCGCACACGTTCGCCTTCTCTACCGTCTCGCGCGCCGAGAATAAAGAGCGCGTCTTCGCGTTCCTGCACTTCGCCGGGGTCGCGCCCGCCGACTTCGCCGCCGCGGGTCGCGACCGCGGCTTTTTGCAGTTCTCGATCTTCGGCTGGGAGCGCGCCAACCCGCGCCTCGCCGTGGATTTCAAGCCCGTCACCGCCGAAGAGATCGCCGCCGAGGGGCGCAGCTACGCCGAGTTCGTCGCCGCGCTCTCGCGCGCCGCGCGCGCGCCGCTCCCGCTCATAGACTTCGTCGTCGCCTCCGACGATCAACCCTTCAGCCGCGCCAACCTCGAACGCTTCTACGCGCTCGAACCCGTAGAGCGCGTCGGCAGACACACCATCTACCGCGCCACGCCGCGCGCGCCGTGATCTCTTTCGCTCGCGGCCGCGGATCGGCGCGGAGTCGCCGGGGCGTGCGGCGAGGACGCCCGGCGAGACGGTCTAACAGTTCCTCGGTCGAGGGAGGTGGCGATGCAAATCCACGAACGAAAGATGCGGTTCGGCGGCGAAGACGGCGGCGGGCTGGGGGAGAGACTGATCAGGCAAATTCTCGACGGGGTGAAGACCGCCACCTGCGATCTGAAATGCTTTTGCAGCGCGCAGGAGATCGCAGACCTCGACGCCGAGCCCGGCTGGACGGAGACGGTCGTCGATGGCCTGGGGAGGCCGCGCTGCAATGTGCGCGTCACGCGCGTTTACGAGACGACGTTTGGCGCGCCCGATCCGCGCCTCGTGCGCGGCGAGGGCAACGGCGACGACGTGGAGAAGTTCAAGCGGGAGCACGCGGCGTGGTTCTCGCCGCTGCTCGCGAAAAAAGGGCTGCCGCCGCTGGCCGACGATTCCGTCTTCGTGGTGTGGGAGTTCGAGTTGGTGGACGTGTTCGCGTGAAGCGGCGGGGCTTACGCTCCGCCCGCTTCGGCGAGCTTGCGGACGGCGTCGAGCGTGTCGATCTCTTCGACCGACTTGTCGTCTCTCAGGCGCAGGATGCGCGGGAAGCGCAGCGCGTAGCCGCTCTTGTGCCGCTTCGATTCCTGCACGCGGTCGAACGTCACCTCCAAGACTATCTTCGGCTCGACCGTGCGCACGCGGCCGTGCGCGAACTCCTGGAGGGTGTGCGCGCGGAACCACTCGGTCAGCTCCGCCAGCTCCGCGTCGGTCAGACCCGAATACGCCTTGCCGACGTTCAAAAGCTCCGCGTCTTCGGCGGAGCGGCGCACGGCGAAGGTGTAGTCCGAGAGCAGGTTCCGCCGCTTGCCGTGCCCGACCTCGACCGACGTGACGACCACGTCGAGCGTGGCGAGCGCGCGCTTGAGCTTCAGCCACTCCCTGCCGCGCTTGCCCGGCTTGTACGACGAGCGCGGGTCTTTGATCATCAGGCCCTCGTTGCCGCGCGCCCGCGCCGCGTCGAACTCCGCGTCCAACTCTTTCGCGTCGCCGACGCGCTTCGCCAACGAGAGCCGGAGCGTGCCGACGTTCTTCTCGCCGTCCTTCTGATCGGCCTCCCCGACGAGCCCTTCGAGCGCGCGGCGACGTTCGTCGAGCGGCTCGTCGAACATCACGCGCCCGCCCCCGTAGAGCAGATCGTAGGCGACGAAGACGACGGGCACTGCCGCGAGCAGCTCGTCCGCGACGGTCTTGCGGCCGAGCCGCTTCTGCAACTCCGCGAAGGGCAGGACGTGAGGGCCGCGCGCGGGCAGGATTTCGCCGTCGAGGATGGCGTCGGTCGGGAGCGCCCTGAGCGGCGCGACGAGTTCGGGGAAGCGGTGCGTCACCTCGTCGAGCGTGCGCGTGTAGAGCGCGACGCGCCCGCCGGAGACGTGCGCCTGACCGCGGATGCCGTCGAACTTGTCTTCGACGAAGAACTCCGCGGGCATCGTGCGCGAAACGTCCGCGAGGTCCGCAGCCGCCGTGGCGAGCATGAACTTGATCGGGTGGAAGAGGCGCATCGCCACGTCCGCCAGCTCGTCGCGGCGCGCGCGCAATGCCGCCTCGCCGATGTCGCCGACGAGCATGTTGACGCGCGCGACCGCGGCGAGCGGTCTTTCGAACGCGCGGGCGACGGCGTCCTCGACCAGGCCCTCCTGAAGCCCGATGCGGAGGTCGCCGATCAGGAGTTTGACGAGGTACTTCGCTTCGAGCGGCGTCGCGCGGCGCAGGGCTTCGACGAGCACCTCCCTCTTACTCTTCGTCCCGCGCGTCTCGCTCAGGCGCTCGATCAGACTCTCCGTCTCGGCGAGCGTGAAGGTCGGCTCGACGACGCGGCCGCGCCCCGTCTCGCTGAACGCCTCGAAGGCGACCTCGCCCGAATCGCCGAGGCGCACGTAGCGCGGGCGCAGGTTCTCCACGTCGAGCCCGCTGACCTCGCTGATCGCGTCGCGCAAGCTGCCGCCGCCGACGTTCGTCGTGCGCGCGTCGTTTAAGGCGAACTGGTGGCCGGCGAAATAGCGCGCGGCGCGCACGAGATCGTCGTCCGCGAGCGCGTGGAAGTACGCGCCGAGCAGCCGGGCCTTCTCCAGCTTCTTCGTCGTCGCCGCGACCGCGTCGGCCGCGCGCGCGAACGCCTCGAGCGAGCCGCCCGCGTGCCCCGTCGCGGCCGGCGATTGCGCCCCCGCGGCTTGCGCCCCCGCGACTTTTTTAGTGCGAGCCATGTTCAGGTCTTCATCAACTCGGCGGCGACGCGCACGGCCTCGTGCTCTTCGGGCGCGCCGAAGGTGTCGGGGTGCAGCACGCGCGCGAGGATCTCGGCGCCGCGCACGACGCGCGGCCCCGGCCGGCTGAAGTAGGCAGTCGCGTCAACCGCCCAAACTTCGTCGTCCCGCACCGCGGCGAGGTCGTGCCAGCCCTCGGGGAGCCGCGCGTCTCGGAGGGCGCTGATGGTGTCCTCTTTATAGTAGCCGCAGGGCGCGAGGACGATCTTTTCGGGGTCGTAGGCGCGCAGCTCCTCCGCTGTGGACGTGGTGGATTCTTTCCCGGGGAGGCC
>DATLMC010000010.1:0-13597 GCA_035537435.1 Pyrinomonadaceae bacterium
CAGCGCGTTCGACCCGCGCACAACGCCCCTGCGCGGCCTCTCCGCGCCGCCGGGAGGGGCGATCGTCCAGTGGTTTTTTGACGCGAGCAGTCGCCGCCCCTTCGTCATGCTCGACGCGGGACGCCGCGCTCTGCTCGACACGGGTTCAGGCTTCGGCCTCGCCGTCAGCGAAAACGTGGCGCAGTCTTTCGGCATCGCCTCAATCAGAGGGCGCGAGCGAGCAAGCGTGCGCGACCTCGGACGCGGGAGCGTGAGCGCGCGGCGCGTCGAGCCTGTGACGATTCAGGTCGGCGGGCTGGTGCTGCGCCGCGTCCCGACGGACGTGCTCACGGGCGCGTCGAACGGTGCGCCCGTGCTGCTCGGACGCGACGCCATGCGCCCCTTCGAGATCAGTTTCGACCCCGTCAGCCGCCTGATCCGCCTGCGACCGGGCGACGAATCATCCCGCCGCTAAAGTGAAAATTTGCCTCGCCGCCCGCCCGCTCGTTCAGAAAAGCCTTGAAGCCGTCGCCCGCAAGCCACACAGAGGCTTCGTCTTAAATAGTGTAAAAAGCATTGACAGCCCCTCCGCGCGTGGGTAACATGGCGACGATTCGTGTCGCTCTCGTCCGGCGACGCCACGTTAACCAGTTCAACTCAAAGTTTCAGACCGGAGGCAGCCGAAGGTTTCCAAGCAGAGGCTTCCGCAAACACCATGAACCGCGCCGCCGTCTACATTCCCGAAAAACTCTTCTTCAAGATCGGGGAAGTGTGCGACATCACGGGCGTGCAGGCGCACGTCTTGCGCTACTGGGAGTCGGAATTCCCGATGCTCGCGCCGCAGAAGAACCGCGCCGGGCAGCGCACCTACCGCAAGCGCGACGTGGAGATGGTCTTGCGCATCAAGGAACTACTCTACGAGGATCAGTACACCATCGCCGGCGCGAAGAAGAAGCTGACGAGCGACATCCGCGGCACGAGCAAGCTCAAGGTGGTCACGCCCGAAATGAGCGCCGCGCACGCCGCCGAGCAGCAGTACTCCCAACCCCCGCCGCAAGCGCCGGAGCCTACGGCCCCGACCGCATCGGCGCAGCCCGCCTCGCCGCCCACTTACGCCAGCGACGGCGAGCTGCCCCCGCCCGCGCCGAACTATCAAATCTCCGACGACCGCCGCGAGGCCCTGCGCCGACTCCGCGAGCAGATGAGCGAACTCCTCACGATCCTCGACAAGACCGACGCCGCGCTCACGCGCCGCCCGAAGTAGCGCGCGAGAAATGGCGCGCTTCGGGGCGAGCCCGCGTCGGTTGACCAATCAAAAATTTCCGGCGATACTGACGGCGGTTTCGGGATGTGGCGCAGCCTGGTAGCGCGCACCCTTGGGGTGGGTGAGGCCCCGAGTTCGAATCTCGGCATCCCGATCAACGAAGAAGGCTTCCGGCTCGACGGCCGGAAGCCTTCTTCGTTTTCCGAACTGCAAGCGGTGGGAGTCCGTTAAGGAGCAAGGCCCCTCCGGTCGGGGGCGGGGGTTAATACCCCAACGGCGAAGCGGCGTGCGGCGCGCTGGCGACGCCGCGTTATTTATTTTGACGCCCTACCCTTGTCTAGCGTATAAGGGGGCAGCTCTGTGATTCACCTCGCGGAGTTAAAGCGTCCTGAAAGTCTCTCCGGGCTGAGAAATACATATCAGCCGACCCTCTACCTCATGCGGACAATTAAGGAGAAGAGAAAATGAGAACGAAGGCTGCCCTCACGCTGATCTTCGGTGCGGTGATCGTACTGACCGTCGTTAAGCTCGTCCCTCACATGGCCGTCGCTCAATCTCAAGGGGCACAGGGCAGCGAGACACAGACGCCACTTCCGGGCGGCGATTGGAGCCTGTCAATCGGGGTTTACACGGGCGCGGACGCCGCTTCTTCCCCCGTCGAAGTCTATAGCGTCACCAGTGACGGCCCGAAAGGACTGGTCGTAACCAACGTCAAGGTGCTTAATAGATCGCGCAAAACTCTTACCGGCATGAAATTCCGGTGGATGTTATTCGACACGCGAGACATGAAAACAGTGGTGCTGGAAGGCCAATCCGATCTGGTCCCGGTAGCCCTCAGTCCGGAGGAGCGGAAGAGCCTTAATTTTAGAGTCGGGAAAGCCCCGTTCTCCTTTGCCAAAATACATAAACCGCTTCTTCAGTACGGATTCCTCAGTGGCTCATTCCGGGCTGTTATTCTGGCGGACGAAGTTTTCTATGACGATGGTTCCGCGTGGAAGTGGAAAAAGGACGACACGTCGGCGCGCAGTTACAACAACGAGACGTTGCAAGAAGTCAAGATCGTAAAGGCGGGGTTAACTCAGAATTCGCCTTGTACCCACATGGGGTGTAAGTACATTGCCTACCGTGGAGAGTATGAGTGTACGAGGGAGGGCAGCCCGGGGCCTGTGAATTGCAACCGCGGGCTCAATTACACGAGTTGTAATGAAAGCGTGTGTGGCACTGACGGCAGCCGCCCCCCCGCCGAAGAAATATGGATAGAATGGTAATCCCCGCGTAGCCCGTCGCGAGATTGCCGGTCGAACCCGGCGCGCGAACGCCCCTCCGTCAACCGCCTGCCAGTAAGTGGTTGATCGAGGGGCGTCGTCCTGAGGACAAGATACTTCTACTCTCGGAAATCGGCGATGACGATCTCCGACGTGAGCGCCCTGTGGACGGGACACTTGTGTGCGATCTCTAGAAGGCGTGCGCGCTGCTCGTCCGTCAGCTCGCCTTCGACCGAGACTTGACGCTCGATGCGGTGGACGAAGCCGTCCGTCTTCGTCTCGCACTCCGCGCAGTCTTTCGCGTGGACTCGCTGCTGGCGCAGGCGCACCGTCACCCGCGCGAGCGGCCACCCCTTGCGGCGCGCGTAGAGCGTGAGCGTCATCGAGATGCAACTGCCGAGCGCCGCGAGGATGAGCGTGTAGGGGTCTGCCCCCGCGCCGTCGCCGCCGAGCCGCGCGGGCTCGTCCGTGGTGAAGCCGAACCCGTCGCCGTAGCTGACGGAGTTTTGCAGGTTGACGCCCGACGTGACGACGACTTCGTCCATCGCCTCCCAAACCCCCTCTCAGATTTTACCGGCGAGCATCAGCACGCCGACGACGATGAAGGCGACGGCCGCGACGCGCTCGATCCACTCCTTCGGCAGGTAGTGACCGAGCGCGCCGCCGACGGCGACGCCGATTGCCGAGACCAACGCGAGGGCGAGCGCCGCGCCTAGGAAGACCGCGACGGGCCGCTTCGTGTCGGCCGCCATCGTCATCGCCGCGAGCTGCGTCTTGTCGCCCATCTCGGCGAGGAAGATCACGCCGAAGGTCGTCGCGAAAACTTTCCAGTCCATCTCTTGAGTCTCCTTGAACGGGGAAGAGCCCGTGACCCGGTCGCGGATCACAGGCTCGTCAGTTTTGCCCCGTCTGTCAACCGCGCGCCCGCGCGGTAGAAAGTTTTGCCCGGCCGACGCTCACCAGATCAGGCAGCGATCCTTCTCCTCGCGCACCATCGGGTCGCCCGCCTTACACTGGAACGCGGCGGCGAAGGCGGGGAAGTTCGCGAGCGGCCCGTTGACGCGGAACTTCGGGAGCGGGTGCGGGTCGGTCTGCGCGATGAGCCGCGCCAGCTCGGGGCGCAGGTTCGTCGCCCACGAGTAGGCGTAGCCGAGGAAGAAACGCTGTTCGGGCGTGTAGCCGTCGACGCTCGCCGGGCGCGGCTTGCCCTCCAGAGACTTCTGCCACGCGGCGTAGGCGATGACCAGCCCGCCGAGGTCTGCGATGGACTCGCCGACCACCAGCTCGCCCTTCATGTGCAAGCCCTTCTCGACCTCGAAGGCGTCGAACTGCTTGATGACGCACGAGGCGCGCTCCTTGAAATTCTTCAAGTCGGCTTCCGTCCACCAGTTCTTCAAATTGCCCTCGGCGTCGTACTGCGCGCCCTGATCGTCGAAGCCGTGCGTCATCTCGTGGCCGATGACCGAGCCCATCGCGCCGTAGTTGACGGCGTCGTCGGCGGCCGGGTCGAAGAACGGCGGCTGGAGGATGCCCGCGGGGAAGACGATCTCGTTGATCTGCGGGTTGTAGTAGGCGTTGACGGTGGGCGGCGTCATGACCCACTCCAACTTATCGACGGGGCGGCCGATCTTGTTCAGGTCGCGCCGCGACTCGAACGCGCCCGCGCGCAGGTCGTTCGAGAGGTACGACGAGCGGTCGATGGCGAGCGCCGAGTAGTCGCGCCACTTGTCGGGGTAGCCGATCTTGCGGATCAGGGTTTCGAGCTTGGCGACCGCCTGCTTCCGCGTCGCGTCGTCCATCCACGCGAGCGTGCCGATGTCGCTTCTGAGCGCGGCGATCATGTTCTGTACCATCTCCAGCGCGCGCCGCTTGGCTTCGGGCGGGAAAGCCTTGCGGACGTAGACCTCGCCCATCGCCTCGCCGAGCGCGTTGTCGGTCGCGCGGACGCAACGCTTCCAGCGCGGCAGTTGCTCGGTCGCGCCGGTCAGGATGCGCCCCTTGAAGTTGAAGTTCTCATCGTCGAAGGGCTTCGAGAGATCGTCCGCCGCGGCGTTGATCAGGTGCCAGCGCAGGTACGTCTTCCAGTCGGCGACGGAGTTGGACGCGAGTTGGCGGTTCACCTCCTCGAAGAACTTGGGCTGCCCGACGTTCACGTCCGCCTTGCGCGCGAGCCCGATCGCCTTGAAGTAGTCGGCCCACTTGAAGTTCGGGGTCAGCGACTGCAACTGCGCGGGGGTCATGCGGTGGTAGACCTTCTGCGGGTCGCGGCGCTCGACGCGCGTCATCGAGGCCGCGGCGAGCTTCGTCTCCATGTTCATCACGGTCTGCGCCCCGGCGGCGGCGCGCGTCGCGTCGTCGCCCAGCAGCTCGAACATTTTGGCGACGTGCTTCAGGTACTCGGCGCGGATCGTCTTCGACTTGTCGTCGTCCTTGAAGTAGTAGTCGCGGTCGGGGAGCCCCAGGCCCCCCTGCAAGACTTCGTAGGTGACTTCGGAGCTGTTCTTCGCGTCCTGCGTCGAGCCGTGGCGGAAGAGCGGGCTCAGGCCCAGCGAGTGCAGGTGCGCGACCGCCGCCTGCACGCCGCGCGCGTCCTTGATCTGCTCGATGCGCTGAAGCTCCGGGGCGAGCGGCTTCAAGCCCGCCGCGTTGATCTGATCCTCCGCCATGCAGGAGGCGTAGAAGTCGCCGACCTTCTGCTCGTTGCTGCCCTTGGGCGCGGCGGCGTTCTTGGCGGCGGCTTCGAGCACGTCGTGCATCACGTCGCGATTCTGCTCGGCGAGTACGCTGTCGACGCCCCACGAGGAGAAGGCCGCCGGGATCGGGTTGGCGGAGAGCCAGCCGCCGTTGGCGAACTGGTAAAAGTCGTTGCACGGGCTGGCGCTGCGGTCGATCGAGGCGGGGTTTATCCCGTGCGTCTGCGCGAAGACGACGGACGCGGAGAGCAGGACGGTGAGCAGGGAAGCGGACAGCGAACTTCCGGATCGTTTCATCGGTTGACTCCTCTGGGGCGCGAAGGCTGGGGCAGTCGGGAATACGAAAAGCGCGGCGGGAAAGTTTAGCCGGCCGCCACGCTGGCGCGCGTCGCGGCGGGTCGAGGGGAGGGGAGCGGGGCCACTAACCCGCGGCGTCCCGCAGCTTGACGACGACTTGTTCCGCCACCCACGCCACGTCTTCGCGCCTGTCCTGAGGGACGGCGATGAACGCCGTGCAGCATTTCGAGAGCATCAGGTTCACGGCTTGGCCCGGATCGTCGCCGCCGCCGCGAATGTCCGTCCTCAGCCCGATGATGGGATAGCCGGCCCTGTAGGCGTAGCCGCACTCCCAGCACGTGCCGGAGTCCGGATCGGCCTGATCGAAGACGGCGAGCACGACGCCGGCGGCGTCGAGGTCGGCGATGTTCGTCTCGAACAGCTTCCGCGCGTCGAACTGCGACGGGTCGTTGAGCATCGGCGCGGCGGTCTCTTGCGGCAGGAGCACTTCGACGCCGCGCGCGCGCAACTCGGCGGCGAGCCGCGCGTTCCACTGCCACTCGGCTTGCGTGAAGAGCGGGGCTGCGAAGTAGAGGCGCTTCTTAACGTCGGTCATCAGAACACCTAACGCGCTCCGGCGCTACGCTCTCGCCATAGCGCCGGGCGGAAGAAGAAGTCACTATTCCATACGAAGTCCGCGAGGCCGAGGGCGAACATCAGCGAGATGGCGACGTTGCGGTGGAGGCTGTCAGTCAGCCAGATGGATGCGGCGAGCGCGATGATCGTCAACACGTCGATGTAGACGAAGCGCCTCATCACCTTCTTCAGGCCAGGGACTTTGGAGAAGAGGGCCATGCTGACGAGCCACAGCAAGTCCCACACGTGGATGGCGAGCAGGCTGATGAAGAAAGGCCCCGCGTGGCGGATCGAGAGTCCGGCCGCGTAGAAGAGGACGAACAGCACGAGCGTGGCGATGAGATTCCAGAAACGCGGGAGCGCGCCCTCTTCCGCGGTCGAGGTCTGCACCTCGTCGTTGATGCGGTAGGAGCCGTAGACGAAGCGCATCAGTGTGAAGAGGAAGACCAGCAGGAGCGCCGACCTCGGAACGTTGAGCACCCTCAGCATCTGCGCCTCGGACGTGGCCGAGACGAGCGACGTGCCGTAGGCGGTGTCGAGCGCGATCTTGAGCGTCAGGCTGAGGAGGAGGCCGAAGAGCACAGTTTCGACGTTGGCTGTGCTGCGCGCGGGGGCGGTCGCGGCGGTCGCGGCGGCGGCGCCGGGCGCGGCGGGTGCCGCGGGGGTGCCGGGCGCGGCGGGTGCGGCGGGAGTCTCACCGTTCATGACATGCCCTCACGTGAGGCGGAGTCGAAAAGCGGCGGCATTATATTGCACGCCGGCGACGGGGCCGCAAGTTTTTTCAACCGCCGGACTCCCAACGCCTTGCGGCCCCGAGTCGCGTGCGGCTACACTCGCACCCGTTCCACGAAAAGCATTCAGCCGTCAGCCGTCAGCAGTCAGCCACAGAGCCACATGATGCTGAGTGCTGATCGCTGATTGCCGAGTGCTCTAGAGAGGGTCGCCATGAAGATTCACGAGTACCAGGGTAAAGAGTTGCTGCGGAAGTTCGGCGTCGCCGTGCCGCGCGGGATCGTCGCGCGCTCGCCCGAAGAGGCTTACCACGCGGCGAAGGAGTTGGGCACGGACGTGGTCGTCGTGAAGGCGCAGATTCACGCGGGCGGGCGCGGCAAGGGCGGCGGCGTCAAGCTCGCGCGCTCGGCCGACGAGGCGCGCGAGGTCGCCTCGCAGATGCTCGGCATGAACCTCGTCACGCACCAGACCGGACCCGAGGGCCGCGAGGTGAGGGTGCTCTTGATCGAGGAGGGCCTGCCGATCGACAGGGAGTTCTACCTCGGCATCGTGCTCGACCGCGCCACGGGGCGGCCGGTCTTCATGGCCTCGTCGGCGGGCGGGATGGACATCGAGGAGGTCGCGGCTTCGACGCCGGAGAAGATTTTGAAGGAGACGATTGATCCGGCGGTGGGTTTTCGCCCCTACCAGGCGCGCACGCTCGCCTTCGGCCTCGGTCTCCCCGCCGATCTGATCAACCCGGCGGCGAAGTTCATGCAGTCGCTCTACGCGGCCTACGAGCAGTCGGACGCCTCGCTCATGGAGATCAACCCGTTCCTGCTGACGAAGGACAAGCGGCTCATCGCGCTCGACGCGAAAGTGACCTTCGACGACAACGCGATGTTCCGCCACCAGGACTTCGCGGGCTTGCGCGATCTGAACGAGGAAGAGCCTCTGGAGATCGAGGCGTCGAAGTTCGATCTCAACTACATCAAGCTCGACGGCAACATCGCCTGCATGGTCAACGGCGCCGGCCTGGCGATGGCGACGATGGACATCATCAAGCTCGCGGGCGGCGAGCCCGCCAACTTCCTCGACGTGGGCGGCGGGGCGTCGCAGGAGCGCGTCGCGGCGGCGTTCCGCATCCTGCTCGCAGACCCGGCGGTGCGCGCCGTCTTGATCAACATCTTCGGCGGCATCGTCCGCACCGACATGGTCGCGCGCGGCGTCATCGAGGCGGCGAAGTCGATCGGCATTAAAGTCCCGGTCGTCGTCCGCCTCGAAGGCACGAACGTCGAAGAGGGCAGGCGGCTCATCGCCGAGTCGGGCATGAACTTCACGGTCGGCAACGGCATGAAGGACGCCGCCGAGAAGGTCGTCGCGCTCGCCGGTTAGCGAGCCGCCGCGGGATAACTGTAGGGGCAGGGCTCGTCCCTGCCCGCCGCGCGACGGCGCGGAGATGGACGCGCGATCATCGCACGGCGCGCAGAGAGGCGCGCGATCATTCGACGTTGCGTGGTCGTGAATCGGTTGAGCGACTTGTCAGACGCCCGGCGGGCAGGGACGAGCCCGGCCCCTACAATTCTTGTGACGCGCTCTCGCATACTCGTGACGCTCGTGCTGCTCTGCCGCGTCGCGCTCGTCGCGCTGTGGCTGCTGGCGGCGGGCGCGAAGATTTACACGGCGTCGGACTTCAGGGCGAACGTGGCGGGCATCGTCGGCGCGCGTTGGGCCTGGGACACTACCCTTCTCGTCATCGCGCTCGAACTCCTCGCCGCCGTCCTGCTCGTCCTCCCCCACACGGTGCGCGCGGGCGCGCTCGCTTCGTCAGCGCTGCTCGTCGGCTTCGCGGCTTTCGCCCTCTTCTACGTCTACGTCCTGAAGGGCGAGCCGCTGGAGTGCGGCTGCTTCGGCGGCCTCATCGCGAGCCAGTTGGGCGTGAAGACCGCGCTCAGAAACCTCGCGCTGCTCGTCCCCGCCCTCGTCGTGCTGGCGGGTCACGGGCGCGCGCGTTCCGAGTAGGCGGGCAAGAAGTGTGCGCCCGCGGCGTTCTACGGGTGGGCCGGCGTGTTTCCGCACGCGGCTCGATTCTAAAAAGTAGGACGGAGGGAGTTATGAAATACGCGAGGTTGCTGCCGCTGCTGTTAATAGTGTGCGCGCCCGTCTCGCTGTCGCAGGAGAGGGACGCGAGGGTGGAGGACGGGGTCGCGATCAGGCAGGGCAGGGATGTGAAGATCAAAGGCGAGGACTTGAAGATCGCCTTCCTCTCGGTCGCCGAGGACTCGCGCTGCCCCGACGGCGTGAAGTGCGTCTGGGCGGGCAACGCGAAGGTGCGCCTGAGCGTACGCAACTCGAAGGACGAGTGCGCCGAGTTCGAGCTGAACACGAACCTCGAACCCGCCGTCTACGACTTCGGCAAGTACCAGATCAGTCTCGCACACCTCTCGCCGTACCCGTCGGTCAATGGCGAGCTGAAGCCGCGCAGCTACACGGCGACGGTCGTAGTCACTAAAAGCAAGTAGAGTCGGGATCGGACTCGCCGGCGGCGTGTTCGTCTTTGCGGGCTCCCGCGCCTTTGCGTGAGATAGATTTTCACGCTGGAGGCGCTGGAGGCGCGAAGGAAGGCGGATCGGTTCTTCTTTTTTACCGGGGCGGAGGATCAACAAATGGCGTCTCTCACTTTCTGGGGCGGGGTCGGCACGGTCACCGGATCGAAGTACCTGATCGACTCGGGCGCGAGCCGCGTGCTCGTCGATTGTGGTCTGTTCCAGGGCCACAGGGAGCTGCGCGAGCGCAACTGGCAAGACCCGCCCTTCAGCCCCGCCGAGCTCGACGCCGTGCTCATCACGCACGCGCACATCGATCACACCGGTTACCTGCCGCGCCTCGTCGCGCAAGGCTTCGCGGGTCCCGTCTACTGCTCGCGCGGCACGGCGGATCTGCTCAAGATTCTCCTGCCCGACGCGGCGCGCCTGCAGGAGGAGGAGGCCGACTACCGCAACCGACACAACCTCTCGCGCCACGCCCCCGCGCTCCCGCTCTACACGGAAGGCGACGCGCGCGAAACCCTCAAGCGCATCCAGCCGCGACCGAACACGGGCGAGACGGGCGAGGTCGCCAGGGGCGTCAAGGCGGGCTTCCGCGTCGCGGGTCACATCCTGGGGTCGAGCCTCGTGCTCGTCGAGGTCGAGGGCGCGGGCGAAGACGGCCGGGGGCGGCGCATCCTGTTCTCCGGCGATCTCGGCCACTACGATCAGCCGATCATCAAAGACCCCGAGCCGCCGCCCGCCTGCGACTACATGCTCGTCGAGTCGACTTACGGCGACCGCCTGCACGACCCGGAAGACCCGCGGGTCGCGCTCGCGCGCATCATCAACGAGACGGCGGAGCGCGGCGGCGTCGTGCTCATCCCGGCGTTCGCCATCGGGCGCACGCAGGAGATGATCTACCTGATCCGCGAGTTGGAGGATGAGAAGAAGATTCCGATCCTCCCCGTCCGCGTCGATTCGCCGATGGCCGCCGCCGCCACGCAGGTCTACAGTAATCGTAAGGAGGAGCAGGACGAGGATTACGCGAGCATCCTCCGGCAGCAGCGTCACCCCTTACGCACCCACTCGATGCTCACCACCTCTTCGCGCGACGAGTCGAAGAAGCTGAACGAGGAGCGCGGCGCGCGCATCATCGTCTCGGCTTCGGGGATGATGACGGGCGGGCGCGTGATGCACCACGCGCAGCGCTTCCTGCCCGACGAGAACTCGACCGTCGTCTTCGTCGGCTACCAGGCGGCGGGCACGACGGGCCGCCGCATCCTCGACGGCGAGCGCGAGGTCTCGATCTTCAAACACCGCGTCCCCGTCCGCTGCCGCGTCGAGCGGATCGGCGGCTTCTCGGCGCACGCCGACTGGAAAGAAGTCTTGCGCTGGCTGGAGAAGATGCCCGCGCCCCCGCGCCTCTCCTTCACCACGCACGGCGAGCCGGAAGCCGCCGAGGCGATGGCGCAGCACATACGCGAGACCTACGGCTGGAAGGTGGAAGTGCCGCAGTACGGGGAGCAGGTGCAACTGGCCTGAGCCAGGCGGAGTGCGCGTTCTAAAGTTCGCGGGGTCGCGTGTTATACTGCGCGTTCACAAACAGGCTCGCAAACATTCGTCAATGAGGAGCAAGAGCGTTGAGCGTTCTCGTCGATAAAAATACGCGCCTCGTCGTGCAGGGCATCACCGGCAAAGAGGGCACGTTCCACACCAGGCAGATGGTCGAGTACGGGACTCACGTGGTCGGCGGCGTCACCCCCGGCAAGGGCGGGACGACGCACGAGGGCATCCCGGTCTTCAACACCGTCGAGCAGGCCGTCGGGGAAGCGGGCGCGAACGCCTCCGTGATCTACGTGCCGCCGCCGTTCGCCGCGGACGCGATCATCGAGGCGGCCGCCGCCGGGCTCCCGCTCGTCGTCTGCATCACCGAGGGCATCCCCGCGCTCGACATGGTCAAGGTCAAACGCTTCCTCGAAGGGACGGGGACGCGACTCATCGGGCCGAACTGCCCCGGCGTCATCTCGCCCGGCAAGTGCAAGATCGGCATCATGCCCGGACACATCCACAAGGAGGGGCGCATCGGCGTCGTCTCGCGCTCGGGCACGCTCACCTACGAAGCCGTCGGGCAGTTGACCGCGCTCGGTCTGGGTCAGTCCACCGCCATCGGCATCGGCGGCGACCCCGTCGTCGGCACGACGCACTCGGACGCGCTCGCGCTGTTTGAAGCCGACCCGGAGACGGAAGGCATTGTCATGATCGGCGAGATCGGCGGGACGGCCGAGGAGGAGGCGGCGGAGTACGCGAAGGATAATGTGAAGAAGCCCGTCGTCGCCTTCATCGCGGGGCAGACCGCGCCGCCCGGCAGGCGGATGGGGCACGCGGGCGCGATCATCTCCGGCGGCAAGGGTACGGCCGACGAGAAGATGGCGGCGCTCACCGCCGCCGGCATCCGCGTCGTCAAATCGCCCGCCGACATCGGGCAGGCGATGAAAGACGCTCTCGGCGCGGGCGCGACGGCTTAAAAGTTCCTTTCATTAAAAGTTCCTTTCATTAAATCAAACAGAGGGATGTGAATGTCTGAACAGATCGGCAACCTGACTTTCGGAATCATCAAGCCCGACGCGGTGCGCGCCGGCAAGACGGGCGGCGTCATCCAGCGGATCACCGAAGGCGGCTTCAAAATCCGCGCGCTGAAATTGATCCGCATGACGCTCGAAGAGGCGGAAGGCTTCTACGCGGTGCACCGCGGCCGCCCCTTCTTCCCGGAGCTGACCGAGTTCATGTCGAGCGCGCCGTGCGTCGTGATGGTCTTGGAGAAGTCGGGCGCGGTCAAGGCGTGGCGCGACCTGATGGGCGCGACCGATCCGGCGAAGGCCGACGAGGGCACGATCCGCAAGGAGTTCGCCACCTCCATCGGCGAGAACGCCGTCCACGGGTCGGACTCCGAGGAGAACGCGCGCGTCGAAATCTCCTACTTCTTCAGCCAGCTCGAATTGGTTTAAATGCCGTGACGGGTGACAAGAAAGGCAACGGATTTCTCCTGTCACCTGTTACCGTTTACGGTTAACGGTTCGCGAGGTCTCCCATGTCTGTAGTCGGCGACATCATCGAATCCACGAAGGCGATCATCAAGGGGATGGGCGTCACCTTCTCGAAGATCCCGCAGGAGAAGTGGACGGTCGAGTACCCGGACGACCCCGTCACGATGCAGCCGCGCTACCGCGGTCAACACCTGTTGCACGTCGACGAGTTGGGTAGAGAGAAGTGCGTCGCGTGCTTCCTGTGCGCGGCGGCGTGCCCTTCGGACTGCATCTACATCGTCGCGGCGGATGACCCGCGCCCGCCCGAAGAGCGCACGGGCGTGGACGAGCGCTACGCCTCCACCTACAACATCGACTACGGGCGGTGCATCTTCTGCGGCTTCTGCGTCGAGGCGTGCCCGAAGGACGCCATCACCCACGGCTACAACTTCGAGCTGTCGGTCTACTCGCGCGCCGATCTCCTGAAGACCAAAGACGATCTGCTCATCACCAAGCAGAAGCAGTCGTCGAACTACCGCGTCGCCTTCTCGGACGAGGACGTTGACTCGGAGTACAAAGAGGTCTGAACAGCCGCCCGTTGTCCGTGGTCAGTTGTCGGTGGCTCATGGCCGGCAGCTATTCCGGTTTGCGAGTTACTTGAATTTCAGTGCCGCCGCGTGTTATCTCGCACGCGGCGGCTTTTAAAATTTTGTCCGTCTTCCGCGGTTAATTGTCCGCCGTTCGCGACCGACGGAAAGGTGTTCGTATTGAAATGAGTGGCGAGGAACAAGGGACAACGGACGACGGACGACGGACAGCCCGCCTGATGGAGACCCGCGAGGTCTCGAAGCATTACCGGATGGGTGAGACGACGGTCGTCGCGCTCGACCGCGCGTCGATCTCGGTGGGCGAGGGCGAGTTCGTCGCGCTGCAAGGGACTTCGGGGTCGGGGAAGTCGACGCTCTTGAATCTGCTGGGCGGGCTCGATCAGCCGAGCGAGGGCGAAGTCGTCTTCGAGGGGCGTTCGCTCGCGCCGTTTACGAAGCGGGAGATGGCGCGCTACCGACGCCGCTCGGTCGGGATGATCTTTCAGAATTTCAACCTCATCACGACGATGACCGCCGCCGAGAACGTCGAACTCGCGCTGGCCTTCGGCGGACTCGCGGGGCGCGAACGCGTGCGGCGCGCGGGCGATGGCGGTGCGCTGCTGCTCGCCGCCCGA
>DATLMC010000011.1:0-26853 GCA_035537435.1 Pyrinomonadaceae bacterium
GCCGTTAACCTGGTGATCGAATGGCTGCCGTATCGATTCTCTTTCACGTTGCCGCACTTCTAACACCCTTAGAAGTGGGTAGCAACTAAAGTCTTGCACTAAAGTGCATAGTTTCAACTAGCGTGCTGAAACAATGAAGCCGCGCCCGCGGCGTCAGCGTGACGCCGCGGGCGCGGGAGAAATTTTTGCCGTGTCTACGCGCCGGTGAGATGCGGGGCGGTGTTGGATGTCAGCATCTTCAGCGCCTGCGTCGTCTCTTCGCGACGCCGCTGCTGGAACTCGCTGACCCACTCGCTGACGGTCGCGACCATGTCGCGCGCCGCCTCCGGCGCAGTCTTCTTGACCGCGACATCTTCCGACGCGGCGACCTGCGCCGCGCGTTGATTGCGTTTGATGATCTTGATTGTAGGTTTCGTAGCCATGATTTTTTCCCTGCTTGTTCTTGCCGGGTTGACGCCTAGTAAGACGTTCGACCGACCCGAAAAGTTCCCTTTTGTTTGAGGAGAGCCCGCGCCCGGTAACATCGGCGACTTGCTTTGCAAATCGGAGACCACGGCGCGCGCGAATTTGTAACGTTTCTGTCTCGCCGCGCCGCGCCGCGCTTTCGCGCGCCATTTACGCGCGCGCCGTGCGCCGCCCGCGCTTCCGTCGCGGAGTCCGTGCGCCACGTTCCAGAGGCGCGCGTGCTTCTCAATCGTTCATTAGTCAGCCGCGTGCGAACAGTTCTGATACGCCGGAGATACGGTGCGGGAGAGCTGAGCGGTTTGCAGTTTGCCAACGTAAGTTGCGCGCTCGCGCGCAATGCAAGACTTGTTACTCTGATGCGCGCGACTCGCGAATGGCTGCACGGCCTCCCGAATTTTCCCTAATCCCTTTACCCTGAACGACTCACCTCCCCGTAGACTCCGACGCCGCCCGCCCGCCCGGCGCTGGCATAACCGTTGCCCTTTCCTTGGTCGCCATGCGCCTGAGCCAACTCGTCACGCTCTACCTCGCCGCCGCCGCCCCCGTCGGCGTCCTTGTCTTCCTGCGGCGACACGCCGACGCGGCACGGGCGCGCGCCGTCGCGCGCGCCGCCACCGCCGGGCTCCTCTTCCCCTTCACGCTCGCCGCATACGCCCTCGCGCGCGGCAACTTAACCGCGACGGCTTCTTCGACGCGCCCGCGCGAGACGCACGAAGAGAAGATCGAGGCCGCGCGCAAAGCACTCGTCGCCGCGCTGCACGGCTTCGGGGATCGCGCGCGCGCCGCGGGCGGTCGCCGCGCCGACGCCGCCGCCCTAGCCGCGCACGCCCTCACCTCGACCGTCGAACGCTACGCGGGCCTCACGCTCGCGCTCGCGGGCGCGGAGCCGGGGGGCGAGCCCGACGAAAGAGAGACCGAGCTTGCGCGCGTCGCGGGACGCGGCGGCGAAGACCTGGAGATCGCGGGCCGCTGCGTGCGCCGCCGCAACGCCTCGCGCCTGCGCGAGCACCAGGCGCGGTCGCGCCTCGAACTGCTCCACGCGCTCGCCGAGCTGCAAGACACGCTCGAAGGCATCGACGAGCCGTGCGCCGTTCGACGGTCGCCCTCCGCCGCGGGGCCGCCGCGTCAGGCCGGCGCGTCCGGGCAGCGAATGTCCGCCGCACTGCTGCGCGTCTACGAGCGCGCCTTCGAACTGCTCCTGCTGCTCGAAGACGCGCGCGGCGTCCAGTCGCTCGTGCGCCTGCTCGACGCCACGCGCGCGCGGCTCTACCGACACCGCGAGGAAGTTATTCACGCCGCGCACGAAGACGCGGCCGGAGGACAATCATGCACGCCGCACAGATCACAGGCGGCCCCCGCCGCACTTACCACGCCGCGCCCCCCGACCCCGATCTCGACGCGCGCCTGAAGTGGCTCGTCGCGGCCAACGCCGCCGCCGACCGGCGGGAGCGGTTGCGGCTCAGACGCCCGCGCGGCGAGCAGGAGGCGATGTTGATGCGCCGCCCCGTCCCGACGGAACGCGCGTTCGCGCGCTTCGGCCTGCTCCTCGGGCTGCTCCCGCCCGCGGCGATCTTCCTGAGGCTCGCGCTGCTCTCCCATTTCACGGGACTGTTCAACCTCATCTTCCTTCCGATGCTGCTCGTCTGCGCCCTGATGGGTCGAAGGATGGGCGCGCACGCCGGCAGGACGTTCGACGAGAGCGAGCGAGCATCGCGGGGCAGGACTCTCGTCGACGCGCTCGAAGACGCTTTCATCTGGGCCGCCGCGACGGGCGGGGCGGGCGGCGCGATCTTCTTCGGCTTCGGCGCGGTCTTCGGCTTCGCCTGCGCGCTGCCCGTCGCGATGCTCGCCTTCGCGCTCTTCGCGCCGCTTCACCGCCTGCTCGCGCGCGATGGTATGATTGACGCGCGCCACCTCGCGCCGCTCGCGTGGGGCATTAACCTGACGATCTCCGCGCTCATCCTGAGCCCGCGCCTTCTGCCTTACTGAATTCGTCCGTTGTCCGTTGTCCGTCGTCCGTTGCTTGTGCCCCGTAAGGTGACGACCAGAGATCAACCACACAGCTTGAGCGTCAGGAAATACAACTAACCACTGACAACGGACGACGGACGACTGACCACTGACATCCTTTTCATGCTCCTCGTCCCGCTACTCGTCGCGCTGTTCCTGCTCGTGCTGCTCGGCTTCTACGTCGTGGTCGCCGCGCCGCGCAACCGCGCGCACCAGACCTTCGCCGCGTTCATCCTCTGCCTCGCGCTGTGGGCGGTGAAAGACATCGCGTTCTGGGAGTTCGGCGCGCGCGCGGGCTCGGCCGCGTGGTGGGCGAAGACGAGCTTCGCCCTCGCGCTCGCGCTCCAGTATTCGCTCGTCGTCTTCGCGCTGGTCTTCCCCGAGGACAGAAGCGTGCCCGCGCGCCGCGTCGCCGCCCTCTTCTCGCCCGGCGCGGTCTTCGTACCCGCCACGCTCGCCGGCCTGATGTGGGACGAGGCGGGGTTCGCGGGCGGGCGCTTCTCGATCCGCCTGACGCCGCTCGCCTACGCCTTCGGCTTCTACATCTACGTCGTCTTCGCCTACGGCTTCGCGCTGCTCTACGCGAAGTTTCGCGGCTACCGCGGGCGGCTCGCCGCCAAGCAGCTCGGCGCGATCATGTGGGGGCTCTCCGTCACCGTCTTGTTGATGACGGCGACGAGCGTGCTGCTACCGCTCGCGGGCGTCTATTCGCTCCTGCCTTACGCCTCGGTCTTCTTCCTGCCGGGCGTCGTCGTCTACGCCTACGCCGTCTCGAACTTCAAGCTCTTCTCCCTCCAGTCCGCGCTCGATCAGTTCCGGCTCTTCCCCGTCGCCTACAAGGTCGCGCTCTCCATCGCGGCGGTCGCCGTCACCAGCTTCTTCGTCCTGCAAGTCCCCATCGTCCGCTGGAGCTTCGGGGCGGGCGCGTCGTCAGACGCGTGGAAGCGCTACCTCGTCTTCAGCGTCATCGCCGCGCTCGTGCCGAACCTGATCCTGGTCGCGCTCGTCATACGCATCATCACGCGCCCGCTGCGCCGGCTCACGGAGGCGGCGGTCGAGGTCGCCGCGGGCGGCTACGGCGCGCAGGTCGAGGTCGCCAGCAACGACGAGGTGGGGCTGCTCGCGTCGTCCTTCAACGAGATGAGCCGCAAGATGGCCGACGACATCGAGCGGCTGCGCGCGATGGGCGATCAGCTCGTGCGCACCGAAAAACTCGCCGCCGCCGGGTCGCTCGCCGCCGGGGTGGCGCACGAGGTCAACAACCCGCTCGCCTCGATCTCCTCGCTCGTCCAGATTCTGCAGGCGCGCGTGCCCGCCGACGCGGGAGACGAGCGCACCGCCGAGACTAGAGAGATGCTGCGCGTCATCTCGCAGCAGATCGCGCGCATCACGCAAGTCCTGCGCGAGATGATGGACTTCGCGCGGCAGCGCCCCCCCTTGCGCGCGCCGCTCGACATCAACCGCGTCCTCGGCTCATCCTTGCGCCTCGCCGCCTTCGACAAAGATTTCAAGCGGCTGAACCTCTCGACCGACTTCGACGATGACGCGCCGCTCGTCGCGGCTGACGCGGATCAACTCCAACAAGTCTTCCTGAACCTTTTACTCAACGCCCGCGACGCGATGCCCGAAGGCGGCGAGCTTCGCGTCTCGACCTGCCACGATGCGCGCGCGGGCGAGATCATCGTCGTGTTCGCAGACACCGGCGCGGGCGTCGCGCCCGAACACCTCGCGCACGTCTTCGATCCGTTCTTCACCACGAAGCCCGCCGGTCGCGGCACGGGGCTCGGTCTCGCCGTCTGCTACGGCATCGTCACCGCCCACGGCGGCCGCATCTCACTCGCGCCGAACGTGGGGCGCGGCACGAGCGTCCGCGTCGCGCTGCCCGTGCAGCCGGAAGATGGTCGATTAAGCAGCCGGAACATTTCCGATCACACGGTCGAACCAGCATGAACACACAGCCACTCATCCTCGTCGCGGAAGACGAAGACCTGATGCGCGTCATCCTGTCGGGCCTGCTCGAAGGCGCGGGCTACCGCGTCGCGCTCTGCGCGAGCGCCGAAGAGGCGTTGGAGAAGTTCACCACCGAGGACGTTTCCGTCACGCTCACCGACATAAGAATGTCCGGCATGGACGGGCTGGCGCTCTTAGACCGCGTCAAGGACATCGACGCCGAAGCTCTGGTCATCGTGATGACGGCTTACTCGTCGGTCGATTCGGCGGTCGCCGCGCTGCGCAAAGGGGCTTACGACTACGTGACGAAGCCGTTCGTCAACGAAGACCTGTTGCAGTCGGTCAAGAACGCGCTCACGCAGCGCGAGCTGTTTAGAGAGAATCGCGCGCTCCGCCGCGAGTTGGACAGGCGCTACAGCTTCGCGGAGATCGTCGGCACGTCCGAAGCGTTGCAGTCCGTCTTCCGGCTCGTCGAGAAGGTGGCGGCGACGAACACGAACATCCTCGTCGAAGGCGAATCGGGCACGGGCAAGGAGCTGATCGCGCGCGCGATACACCACCACAGCCCGCGCGCTGGCCGACCCTTCGTCGCCATCAACTGCGGCGCGCTGCCCGAGACGCTCCTCGAATCCGAGCTGTTCGGCCACACCAGGGGCGCGTTCACCGGCGCGACCGCCGACCGACCGGGGCTCCTGCGCTCAGCCGAAGGCGGCACGGTCTTCCTCGACGAGATCGGCGAGGTGAGCCCGGCCATGCAGGTCAGACTCCTGCGCGCCGTGCAGGAGCACGAGGTCACGCCCGTCGGCGCCGGCGGCGCGGTCCCGTTCGACGCGCGCATCATCTGCGCGACGAACCGCGATCTGGATAAGGAGGTCTCCGAGGGCCGGTTCCGCGAGGACTTGTTCTACCGCCTGAACGTCATAGGGATTCACCTGCCCCCCCTGCGCGAGCGGCGCGAAGACATCCCGCTGCTCGTGCGCCACTTCATCACGGCGACGGCGCGCGGGCAGGGGCAGGCGGAGAAGCCGATCTCGCGCGGGGCGATGACCGCACTCATCAACTACAAATTTCCCGGCAACGTCCGCGAGTTGCAGAACGCCGTGGAGCGCGCCTTCACCCTCAGCGGGGCCGAGATCGATCTCGACAGCCTGCCGCCGCGCATACGCGAGTCGGCGGGCGACGCGGCGGCGGTGCGCGACCCCGACGGACTTAGACCGACGCTCGCCGAGATCGAGCGCCGCTACATCATCGAGACGCTCGCCTCCGTCAACCAGGACAAGGCGCGCGCCGCCAACGTCCTCGGCATCGACCTCTCCACGCTCTACCGCAAGCTCAAACGCTACGACGCCGCCTGAGCGCGCGGCGCGCCGCGCGCGGTCGAGCCCCGGGGCCTAAGCAGGGTGATAATATACTTGACTCACCTGTGAGGCAGCTGTGTGTAAATGCCTGGATTTTGTTTGTAGAAGCTACTGCCCGACAACCGGTCTTTGTTACGAGGAAATAATTATCAAGCCCTCTTGATCCAATTCCACATTACAATAAATTTCCAGTCTGGTTCATCCAAGCCAACATCAAACAAAAATGTAATGAGTACGCCGCAAAAGTAGCCGAAGCTGTTATAACGTCCCGCTCACAACTCCACACTTGAGTTATTTCGTGGAATAACAAAAAGTATGGCTAACGCCTGGCATCACCTGCGCCCCTGTTCAACTATTGTGAGAAGCACGCTACAGGGGCGTCGGGTGCATTGGCTTGCTAGCCTGCGCGATGGCGTTATTAAGCACTTACAAGATCAATTGTTACTTGGAGAAGTAAGACGTAATATTTCCCACGCATATATTAACGAAATTAGCACGATCATTAAAAAAACTTCCCCGGGTACGCGGGCAATCTGGTAGTATCCCGCGCATGAAAACCTCAATCTGCGGTCTACTGATTCTCACCTTTTCGATCTGCGCCCCAGCGCGAACCGGCGATCCGACCCGCGTCAGGTTTGAGCGTGGGGACGTGACTACAGCATTAAAGGATAGGGTGCGAGTTGTATATAGTGGAACTCGCCCTATTGTCATCACAGTCGTGGCTCAAGCCAACGACGTTCTTGGCAACGACGACTTCTACAAACGTATCGCAAAGAAAGCCGATTTTACATATACGGATGAAAGTCCTAAAGACATAGCTGGGTGGGTTAAGGAATCAACACTAACTGTCACCGTAAGACTGTACCCAGGGAAACCCGGCAGCACGACGACGGCTTACGTCAGCTCTAAATATCCCAATACTATATTTCTAAATTCCCGCAAGCTGGGCAGGGATACCCCCAAAATAGTCAACACCATTGTTCACGAATGCGTCCATTCAGTGGACAGGTCCCTCCCAGATGCAAGATTTGGGCACGGCAATAACAGGAGGAGGGGTAAACAAAACAGTGCGCCCTACTGGATTGGTAGCCTCGCGGAGAGGATATTGAAGGGGGTTAGTAGCGCGAAAGACCATACAATAGTTAACGACCCCATAAGGTTCGTCAAGGAATTCGAGGAGATAGATGAGAGCCTTATAGATGACAAGTAACAGATCGCTCGCCGCAAGTAAGGATTATATATAGTGGTCGAAATTTGAGTAGCAGCACGCTTGCGGTGCAGGGCTATCGGCAGATCAACCGGCGCGAGGCTTGAAACCTCGCGCCGGTTTCACGTTCGGCCGCGCCGCGTTTCTTCAACGCAAAAAAAAGAGCGTAGCGTTATGTAGCGTTCTTACGGGACTCAGCGCCACGAGCTATGGCCTTGCCTGCTCCCTATCATATATCTGTACCCTCGCACAAACGCTGCCTTTACCTATCCCTCCTCCCTTTGGCTCAGAATGCTGCAATTCCACAAAAAGGTTCTTTTGTGGAATTATTGTTTCCTTCAAAGCACGCGACCACACCAGACTGACATTAACAAGTTTCTACCTGACGACGCTGTATTGTTAAACCCTGCTGTTTTGCCGGTTAACTAAAGCGGAACTGAATCTGTTTTTCTGTTCAGGCGGTGACGGCGTTACAGGTGAGTCAAGTATATTTATGCCCTAAGCAGGGATAACATAGCGAACGAGGGGTCGCATGCGCTCGCGCGTGCGACCCCTCGTCGTGTTTCGGCCAGCGGTCGGGAGTGCCGGCCGCCGGGTCAGGCGTGCTTGACTACAACGAGCGGATGCTCGGCACGTTCGAGTAGGCGGAAGAGCCCGCGCCGTTGACGGCTTTGACCCTGTAGAAGTAGGTCGTCCGCCGCGCGACGGTGTTGTCGTTGAAGGTTCTCACGTTCGAGGTGACCGTCCCGATCTGGGCGAAGCCGGTCGTCGCCGAGAGCGAACGCTCGATGACGAAGCTCGTCTCGTTCGACGAGTTGTCCGCCCAGTTGAGCGTGACGCGCGCCTGCTGCGGGGCGGTGAGCGTCAGGTTCGACGGCGCTGTCGGAGCCGCGCCGCCGATGGTGTAGGTCTGCGCCATGACCGCCGACTGGTTGCCCGCCACGTCAACCGAGATGGCTCGCAACGTGGTCGTCGCCGAGATGGTGAGCGCCGCCGTGTAGCGGGTGCTCGCCGTCGTCGGCGTCGCGCCGTTGGTCGTGTAGTAGATGGCCGCGCCCGCCTCGCTTGAGAGCGAGACGCTGACGGCGGAGGCGTAGGTTCCGCCCGCCGGGTTCGCCGTCACGCCCGCGTTGGTCGTGTCGACGGTGACGGAGAGCGCCGCCTCGGCGGCGCTCACGTTGCCCGCGGCGTCGGTGGCGGTCGCCGTCACCGAGCGCGTGCCGGCGGCGACGGAGCTGACGGCGATGCTGTAAGCCCCGCCCGTCGCCACGCCGCCGGCGCGTTGCGTGCCGTCCACGAAGATGCGGACGGTCGAGCCGGCCTCGGCCGTGCCGCCGAAGGTCAGCGTCGTGTTGCGCGTGACGTTGTCCGTGCTCGACGTGCCGGTGTCGCTCGCCGCGATGAGGTCGGGCGTCGAGGGCGCGGCGGGCGCGGTGTTGTCGACGAACTCGTAAGTCTCCATGAAGACCTGCGAGGTGAGCCCCGTGCCCTGCGGATCGACCGCCATGAATTTCAGCGTCGTCTTCGCCGTCAGGGTGAGGGGGGCGGTGTACTGCGTGCTGGTCGTCGTCGGGTTCGCGCCGTCGGTCGTGTAGAAGACGGTCGCGCCCGCCTCGGAGGGCGTGAGCGTCACGTTGAGCGACGTGCCGAGGCCAGACGCCGTGCTCTCCGGGGAGGCTGCGACGGAGAGGCGCGCCTCCTGCGCCACGGCGCAGGGAGCCTGCGGGCCGGGGAAGATGTCGCCGCCGGTCTCGAAGGTGGTCGATTCCGTGCCCGCCAGCGGGTCGCGACCCGTCCAGACGCTGCGCGACTCGGCATCCATGATGCGCACGATGTCGGCGGCCGTGAGGTTGGTGTACGTGACCGTCCAGTTGGTCGAGCCGGGCGCGTCGTAGGCGATGGTGCCGTTGCCGGGCGCGCGCAGGTCGCGGCGACCGCTCAGATCGAACGGGTCGGAGCTGCTGCCGACGAGGCGCGTGTCGAGCTGCGCGATGGGCAGCGGGTTGCCCGCGGCGTCCACGGCGCTGCCGTGGATGACGACCGTGTTGGTGTTAATTTGAATCGGCTTCTCGGCGATGATCTCGGCGACCGTGGTCTGGTCGGCGACGCCGTTAGAGGTGGCGCGGACGATGTCGCCCGGCCGGATGTCGGGCGTCTGCCCTTCCCAGCACGCGCCGCCGATGTGGTTGACCTCGACGATGCCGTCGGCGTTGGCGGCGACGTTCTGCGCCGCGCCGACCGTGACGAAGGTGTCCTGCGAGGTCGTCGTGCCGTCAGGGTTGGTGACGACGGTCGTCAGCTTACGCAGCACGTTGATGGTCACGAGCTGGCCCGGCGTGTAGCCTTCCGCCGAGACGAAATCGCGCTCGGGGAACGCGCCGACGGCGTGCGGCGCGGCCGGCGGATCGTTGAGCGTCGTGTAGGCGGGCGCGGGCGGCACGGGGCCGACCGGCGCCAGCGCGCCCTGACCGTTCTCGGAAGGCGCGGTGCAGGGGGCCGCCGGGCCGCCGAAAACGTCCGCGCCGATCTCGAAGATGGTGGACTCGGTTCCGGCGAGAGGGTCGCGACCGAGCCAGAGGATGCGCGACTCGGCGTCGAGCGCCTTCGCCATGTCGGCGGCGCTCAGGTTCGTGTAGGTGGCCGTCCAGTTGACGGAACCGGGCGCGTCGTAGGCGAGCGTGCCGTCGCCGTTCGCGCGCAGCGTCCGTCGCCCGTTGTCGAAGCGTGCGGGGTTGAGGAGGCGCTGCTCGATCTGCGCGAGCGGGAGCTGAGCGCCGAGCGCGTCCTGCGCCGTGCCGTGAACCACGACGGTCGTGGCGTCAACCTGCGCGGGAAGTCCGGCAGTGACGCCCGCGACCGTCGTCTGATCGACGACGCCCGCGGCGGTCGTCGTGCGAATCACGTCGCCGGGCCGGATGTCGGGCGTGACAATCTCCCAGCAGCCGCCGCCGGGGTGGTTGACCTCGACGAGACCGAACCTGTCGGGCGTCACGTGCGCTTGGCTGACGACGGCGCCGCCGCGGATGACGCTGACGGTGACGACGCCGCCCGCCGGGTCGTAGCCCTCGGCCGAGACGAAGTCGCGTTCGGGGAAGGCGATGATGGAGTGGGGCGCGACGGGCGGGTCGTTGACGACGGCCTGCGCGGAGGCGACGGTCGTGCGGAGCAGCCCGGTGACGCCCGCGCAAAGACATAAGATTGCGACGAGGGTTGAGGTGATCGCGGCGCGCACGGGGCGGCGCGCGGCGCGGCGCGCCCCCGCAGGGACGCTCGTGTGAGTTCTGTGCTTCATCTTCTCTTTCCTAGCTCCTGGTTGCGAGGTTGATACTGCGATGCTTTCTGTCGTACCCGCTCACGCGGCGCCTTCGGCGCGCCCGCGCGAGGGGTTTAAATTGCCGGTCATGTGTCTTTGGGATGAGAGGGTCGCAAGGGAGTTTGCGACTTCAGCCGAAGACGGAACTAAATCGGTCGGGGACGCCTTGGCAACAGACGTGCCAATGCTTCTGACGGCGGACGAGGCGCGGGAAGTTCTGAGCTAATTGATGGCGCGGGCTGTGAGGCGGGCCGATGCGTGTGAACGTGTATGTACCAGCAGGTAACAAATCACGAGCGCCGTGATTCATCCTGTATCACAGGTGGGACAGAGCTTTTCGGGAGCGGCGGCGGCGTCGGGCTCGGTCAGCGCGACGTGACTACGGGTAACTCGATGAAGCTGGCGTGGCCGGGCGCGTGGTAGATGCGCTGCGTCGCCTTGCGGAAATCGCCCGGCTTCGCCCAGAAGATGTTGGGGACGAACGTCTGCGGGTTGCGGTCGTAGAGCGGGAACCAGCTCGACTGCACCTGCACCATGACACGGTGCCCGGGCAGGAAGACGTGGTTCGCCGTCGGGAGCGCGAAGCGGTAGAGCAGAGGCTGGTCGGGCGTGATCGGCTTGGCCGTCTCGAAGCTCTCGCGGTAGCGGCCGCGGATGATGTCCGCGGCGACCATCAACTGGTAGCCGCCCATGGCCGGCTGCGCGGCCACTTCGTCGGGGTAGAGGTCGATGACTTTGACGACCCAGTCGGAGTCGGTCCCGCTGGTGGAGGCGAAGAGGTTGGCGACGGGCTCGCCGCTGATCTTGACCGGCGCGCTCAGCACGTCGGAGACGAAGACGGCCACGTCCGGGCGACCCGAAGCCTCGCGCTGGTCGTCGACGAGCCAACGAGACCAACTGCTCTCGTCGATGGGTCGCGCGCGGTAGGGCACGGGCTTCGCCGGGTCGGAGACGTATTCGTCGAACGCGGCGTCGCCGGCCTTCGGCGCGGCGAATCCGAGCTTGAGGCCGGCTCCGAGGTAGAGCGGGGTCGGCCGGATCGCGCAGCCGCTCGCGCAGCCCGCGGGCCAGGCGGGGAGCCTCCGCCACGCGTTAGTCCCGGTCTCGAACGCCGTGACCGGGGCCACGTCCATTTTCGGCGCGTCCGTCTTCAGGAAATGATCGAGGAAGGGGCGCAGGATTTCGCGGCGGAAGGTGAGCGCCGTGTCGCTGTTGAACTTCAGCGCGCCGAGCGTGCTGCCGTCGCGAATCTCCTGCCCGTGGTGCCACGGACCCATGACGAGGAAGACCTTGTCGTTATTCGTGTCCTTCGGCTCGATGGCTTTATAGACGGCGGGCGCGCCGTAGATATCCTCCTGATCCCAGAGGCTGTGCACGAGCATCACCGGAACTTTGAGCGGCTGGGCGGCGAGTATCTTGTCCACCGCCTGATCGCTCCAGAACGAGTCGTAGGTCGGATGCTCCAGGAGCTTGCGCCAGAAGCCGACCTGTTCGAGCCCGCGGCGGCGGCCCAGCTCGCCCGCCGAGCCCGCCTCCAGGAACATGTCGTAGGGGTCGAAGTGGCTCGTCCACCACTTGATGTCGTTGGCGCGCGTCGCCTCCTGATCGTAGATGTAGGGCATGCCCTGCTGGCGGAACGCGCCGTTGTGGAACCAATCGTCGCCGCGCCAGCCGTCCACCATCGGGTTCATCGGCACCGACACCTTGAGCGCCGGGTGCGGGTTGACGAGCGCCATCAGGGGCAGGAAGCCGTCGTAAGAGATGCCGAGGATGCCGACCCGGCCGTTGCCCTCCGGGACATTCTTGACCAGCCAGTCGATGGTGTCGTAGGTGTCCGTCGCGTGATCGACCGCGGTCGGGTTCTGCCGTCCGCGCAGCGGGCGGTTCATCACGTAGTCGCCCTCGGAGCCGTACTTGCCGCGCACGTCCTGGACGACGCGGATGTAGCCGCCTTCGACGATCACGTCGGTGGCGTTGTCGTAGCCCGTGAGGATCGACGCAAGGTGGGAGCTCTGGGCGTGGCTCGTGAGGTCGGTGGCGTTGTAGGGCGTGCGCGTCAGGAGGATCGGCGCGCCCCTGGCGTTCTTCGGCACGAGGATGACGGTGTGGAGTTTCACGCCGTCGCGCATCGGGATCATCACGTCGCGCCTGGCGTAATCGAAGCCCTCGTTCGTCGGCTCGAACTTCGTCGGCGTCTCGCTCTGCAAGGTCGCGGGCGCGGCGGCCGGCGCGGCGGGGGTCTGCGCCGCCGCCGGCTCGATGCACGACGAGAGGGCGGCGAGCGCCGCCGCGAGTGAGATCAACGTGCGAACGCTCTTCATGATCATCGGCTCAAGGCTCCCGCCGCAGTTGCTTCGTCCGCCGCGCGCCGTCGCTACTCCTTCTTGCCGCCGAGCATCCCGCCCAGGCCGCCGACGATGTCGCCCGCGCGTTCGGCGAGGTCGCCCACCGCGCCCGCGCCGCCGCCGACCACCGCGTCGAGCTGGCTGGAGATCGAGCCGGGCAGCGCCTTCTTCAGGTGGCCCATCACGGTCTCGACCGCGGTGCGCGCCTGCTCCTCCGAGATGCCCGCGCGCCCCGCGACCTGTTTGATGATCTCTTCCATGCCGCCTCCCCCTTCCCGCGCGGCTCTCACGCGCGGAGTCCGTAGCGCCCGTTTCAGATGAAGACGACCGACTGCGAGTTCGGGATGTCGAACCGCTTGCGGCAGTGGTTGCACATGAGCACGTCGTCGACGCGCACCATGTGATCGCGCGCGCGCTGGTAGTTGGCGCGATCCTGCTGGCCCGCGCCGCGCGGCAGCTCCCGCTTCTTGGTGCGCCGCAGCCAGCGCACCTCGTAGTCGCCGCGCTCGCGGCAGAACGGGCAGACGAAGCTCGCCCGCTTCGCCTCCTGCCGCTCGTCGAAAAAGTCTCTCTCGTTCATAGGTGTAAGAATCAGGGGGTTTGGGTTAGCGGAGGACGGTTTTGCCTGATCCCTATCCCCGCGCCTCCGCCTTCACGCCCTTCCGGCTGTGAGTTTGCCCGCCGCCGTTCTCGCGCCGGCGGTGGTAGATAGTGATCAGCAACCCGGCGGTCGCGTTGAGGAGCATGAAGCCGTTCGTGAAGACGAAGACCCAGTTGCGCACCAGCCAACTGTAGACGAGGAAGCCGAGCGAGGCGGCGAACTGCCCGACGAAGAGCCACTTCGAGACGTTCTCGCTCGACCCCTCGCTCCACTGCTTGTAGACCTGCTTGCCGATGGTCACGACGAGGATCAGAGAGCTGATCCAGCCGACGGCTTCTTGTAACAACGCGCCCCCTTGCCCCGCTAAACTTTTCGCCTCTCGGCGCATTATCACATCAACGCGGCGCTTTGGACAAAAGCCGCTCGACGCTGCGCAGCAGACTTTCCGGATCGACCGGCTTCGGCTCGAAGGCGTCCGCGCCCTGCGAGAGGGTGAGCGTGGCGGAGCCCGTGCCGTAGCCGGTGGTGACGAGGATGGGCGTCTCAAGCAGCCCCGGCGTGTCGCGGACGCGGCGCACGAAATGAGCGCCGTCCGCCCCCGGCATGTGGATGTCCGTGACGATGAGATCGGGCGTCGTCTTGACCGCGAGGTCGTAAGCCTCGATGCCGTCCCCGGCGGTCGTCACGTCGTAGCCGCGCCGCGCGAGCGTGCGCCGCATCAGCTCGCGCGCCACGTCGTCGTCCTCCACGACCAGGATTCGCTTCGCTTCGCCCATAAGAGCCGTGACAGGTGAACCGTCGACCGTGACAGGTAAGAATCGTGTTTTCACCTGTCACGGTCGACGATTCACGGTTGACGGTCTTCCTGTTCGCACAGCTCGCGCAGCAGGCGGAAGCTGTAGATGCCCGTCTGGTGCCCGTCGCTCCAGCGGAAGGTGAGCGCGTAGCGGCCGACGAGATCGAGCGTCTCGACGGTCAACTCGTCCGCGACGCCCGCGGGGTCGAGCATCCGCTCGCCCGTGTACTCGTTGACGCACTGCGCGCAGGGGCAGACGCGCCTGAGCGCCGCCGCCCCGTAGCGGCACGTGCGACCGTCCGCCCAGTCGATCCGCAAGCCCGCCGCGCCCTCGCGCGCGATCTCCCTCGGCTCGACGGCGGGTCCGCGTCTGTACATCATCTCGCTCATCAAAAGGCTGTCCGTTGTCCGTGGTTTAGAAACGGCATCGTGATCACCAGAGCGTGCGACGGACAACGGACAACTGACTACTGACTACTGACTATCCCGCACCGCGCGCTCGACCGCGTCCGCCGTGATGTCGAAGTGCGAGGCGTCCCAGACGGCCTTGCCGCCGCGCAGGATGATCGCCTGCGGCGAGTGGTGCTCGACGCCGGTGCGGCGCGCGATCTCGTTCGACAGCGGGCGCGCCGTCTGGACGACGACGAGCGCCACGTCGCCCACCGCGTCGCGGCTGAGCTGCGACATCTGCCGGTGTGCGCGCGCGCTGATCGGGCAGGTCGTGCTGTGCTTGAACAGGACGACGGGCGCGTCCTGCGAGCGGGCGAACAACTCTTCGAGAGCCGTCGCGTCTGCGACCGCGACGAACTCGGCGGCTGATTGCGAGGCTTCTGCCATCACCGACACCCTCCGCGCGCCAAACGCGCGCGAACCTTTCTCACCTTGATTTCTTCTGCCGGGGCTTTCGCCCCAAGTATCGCGACGCGCGCGGCTAAAAGCAAGGGGGCAGGCTGTCAGCGGCCAGTTGTCAGTGGTCAGTTGTCCGTCGTCAGTTGCCCATATTGCTCTTGAGACACTCCCTCATCTCCCTCATCCGCCACATGCGACTGACCACTGACCGCTAACAACGGACGGCTTTTACTTCCAGTCGCCGACGAGGACGAACGGAGCCCAGTAGAAGGGCGCGCTGTACTTCTTGCCGGCGATCATCTGCTGCTGCGCGGCCCTCATCGCGGCGGGCGGCGTGGGCGATTGCTTCGTCAGCAGCCGCTTGTAGAAGTCCGACATCAGCTCGGCGGTCGAGCGATCCGCGACCGACCAGAGCGAGACGCCGACCGAGGGCGCGCCCGCGTAGAGGAAGGCGCGCGTCAGGCCGATGACGCCCTCGCCGCGCTTCTCCCTGCCTAAGCCCGTCTCGCAGGCCGAGAGCATCACGAGTTGCGCGCCCAGTCGCAGGTTGAAGATTTCATCGGTGCGCAGGAAGCCGTCGCCCCCGTCGCGGTTGCCGACGAGCGAGAGCACGACGCCGGTGAACTGCGGCCGCTCGGAATCGAGCAGCCCGTGCGTGGCGACGTGGAGCAGGCGGTACTTCGTGATGTCGCGCGTCTTCATGCTCTGCTCGCTCGCGTCGAGGTCGAGCCAGAGGTCGGGCGCGAAACCGGCGGCGCGCGCGAGCCTTTCGATCTCCTGCGCCTCGGCGCGCGTGCCCGCGAGGCGGGCGAGCTTGATGCCCGCGGCGGGCGCGCTCGCCTGATTCGTCAGGGTCACGTCCGCCACCGCGCTCGCCACGGCGGGCGCGCCTGCGGCCGACGCGTTGGCCGGCGAGCCGGCCTTCTGCGCGCGCGCGTCCGCCGCGTCGAAGACCGGATCGGCGACGACGAGCACGCCGCGCGCCGCGGCCTGCGCCGCAGGGTTCGACTGCTGCCTGACGGCCGCGACGACCGAAGCCGAAGGCGCGTAGATGATCTCGTTCGTCTTGACGAGGTACGGCAGGGCCGTGTAGTCAGAGCCCGTCGCGGCGACCAGCGCCTCGAACGGCACGTAGCTGAGCGCGCCGTCGGCGACGACGAGCATCCGGCGATCCCCGACGAGCGCGGCGGCCGGCTCGACCGCAGACTTGTAGACCGTGTTGGCGGCCGACGCGAACGCCGCGGCGTTGCCGAGCGCGGAAGTCGTGTTCAAGCCCAGCCCCCGCTCGTCGGAGAGACCGCGCGAGCCGCCGAGATCGACGATGGAGCGGCGCAGCGACTGCGGCACGATCTGATCGCGCATCTCCGTGACCTGAATGTTGAGCGCGCCGCGCGACGGAATCTTGTAGAGCGCGGCCGCGTTGTTCGTCACGGCGAAGAGGTAGGAGGCGTTCGTGCCGAGGAAGTATTCGAGCAGCGCCGTCCTGTCGTCCAGGAACTGCTGCTGCACTTCTGCCAGCGAGAGCGGCTGCGCGGCGGTGAGCGAGTTGTAGCGCGGGTTCGCCGCGCGTATCTGGTTCTCCAGGCTGTCGTACTCGGTCGCGAGCTTCTCCAGCTCGTCCTCAAGCTCTTTGACGGACTCTTTCGGCGGCTCGCCCGTCAGCGTCACGCCGGAGAGCTGCTGCGCGATCTCCTGCTGGCGTTCGAGGTTCGCCTGCTTCTTCTGCGAGAGGTCTGCGGGGACGCCCTCGGTGATCTGCGCGTTCGCCTCGCTCAGGAGATCGAGCAGCGAGCGTGCCCTGCCCTGCTCGACGACGCGGAAGGCTTCCGAGGCCCACGCGAGCGACTGCCCTTCGAGCTTGCCGTTCGTCTTCGCCGACTCCGTGACGGCGCGCTCGGCGAGGGCCGCCGCCGCCTCGTCGAAAACCTCCTTCGTCGTCGCGAGGAAGGAGGTGCGCGCTTCGTCGGCTCGCACCGAGCCCTGCCGGAGCGTCTCGATGGTTTTGAGCGCGTCGCGGTAGGAGGCGATCCCCTCCTCCCACACCTTCGCGGACTTCGAGGCGTCCCTTTCCTGCGCCGCCGTGAGCAGCTTGGTCTTGCCGAGGCCGCGCTGCGCGGGCCACATCAGATCGAGCCGCTTGTCGTCCTTCGCCCCATTCGCCGCGTCGCCGTAGAGCTTGAGCGCGTCCTTGAAGCGGTTCTCCCTGAGCGCGATGTCGCCGAGGCTCGTGCGCGCGGCGATGCGGAAGCGGCGCGTCTGGCCGAGGCTGCCGACGACGGGGATGTTGCCGCCCGAAGCGGCGAGCGCCTCCTCGAAGTTCTTGCGCGCGCTCGCGAGGTTGTCGTTGAAGAACTCGACTCGGCCCAGCCCGAGCTGGTGCGTCGAGTAGAGGATGCTCTGCCGGTACAGCTCGAAGATCTGCCCGACGGAGTAGGCGGCGGCCGCGACCCCGGCGGCGGTCTCGACGCCGACGTTACCGCTCGACGCGCTGTGGCCGATGGCCCCGAGGCCGCCGAGCAGGCCGCCGACCTTCTTCGTCGTGCTGACCGCGCCCGTGTTCGGCTTCTTCACCTGCATCTGCGCGTACGCCGCGCCCGACTGCTGCACGTCGCCCAGGCGAAAGTAGGTCTCGCCGACTTTGGCGAGCATCAGATCGGAGTTGAACGAGTTGTCGCTGAAGCCCGCCGCCTTCTTCACGGCGCTGCCCCTCGCCTCCGCCTCGGTGAAATTCTCGCGCGCCTTCTTGAAGTGATCGAGGGCGCGCGCGTACTGCCCCTGCCGCGCGTAGAGATCGCCGAGCGCGTCGTGCGCCGCCGCCTCGCCGCGCGGGGCGGCGGCCGCCGCGTAGAGCTTCAGGGCGTTTTCCAGCAGCGGCAGCGCCTGGTCGGCGCGCCCGCGCTTTAACAGAGCCCGACCCTGGCGCAGCGACTCTGTGGCCTGCACGGCGCCCTGGGGCTCGTCCGCGCCGAGCGAGGCGCGCGCGCCCGACGCGGCCGGGGCGAACCCGACGGCGCAGGCCAGGAGGAGACTCGCGATCCGATTTTTTTGCTTCATGGCGTTCCCGATCTCTCGTCCTTCGAGACTTCCTTCAAGACTTCATTTGTGGATCAAGTCGACGGTCGCGACGAGGACGTTCGCGTTCGACGAGGCGATCATGTAGATGACCGACGGGAGCGGCGCGTCGGCGCGCAGGCCCAGCCCGCGCGTCGCCGCTTCGCGCTCCGCGTTAGTCTGGGCGCGCCCCTCGTCTTTGAGCTGGCTGAGGGCGATCTGGTCGCCCGCGTTCGCCGCCTTGAGCGCCGCCCACTGTTCCGCCTCCGGCTTCCACGCGCACGCCTGCCCCGACTCGGCGCAGAGCTTGACTAACTCTTCGCCGGTCGGCACGCCCTCCAGCGGCTGGCGCGAGACGACGACGTAGACGTGCTCGCTCGCGGGCGCGTCGTTGAAAACGAACCAGCGCAGGCGCTCGTCCCGTTCCTTGCCCGAAGGGATTTCGTGGGGCACGTGCGCGGCGATGCGGTTGTCGCCGCGGTTGAGCCGCGCGTCGGGGAAGATGAGCTGCGGGGTGGCGTCGCCCTCGGCGTTGAAGACGTAGAGGTAGCCGTCGGTGTTGCTCTCGACGAGGAGGCGGATCGACTCGCCCGACTTGAACTCGCGGGCCGGGCTCACGCGCACCGCGCCGCCCGCGGCGTCGCGCATGAAGAGCGTGTAGCCCAACCCGATCCCCGCGGGCTTCGGCGCAGCCTGCGCGTCGGGCGCGATAACTCCCCCCGCGCCGCCATCGCCGCTCCCGTCAGCCTTTTTGTTAACGACAGCGACCTGCCGCTCGCCGGACTTCGCGCCGTTCGCCTTGTGCCTGTTCCTGGCGCTGCCCGCGGTCTTGGGCGCGGCCGTCTTTACCGCCGGCCGGGTCGGCTTAACCGGGGCGGGCGCGCTCGCGGCTTCCGCCTGTTTCGCCGCCTCCTTTTTCGCGCCGGGCCGCGTGGTGACGAACGCGCCGCGCACGACCTCGTCCTGCGGCAGCTCCTGCGAGACTGCGGCGCAGGAGAGGGCCGCGAGAACGGCGACGAGCGCGTTGAAGAATCTGGATCGCATGGCGGAAGCTCTCCTTGGGGTAACGCGGGGAAACGGGGCGCGCGGGATCACGCGCCGGGTAGATCACTGGTGCTCGATGCGTATGTCGAAGACGACGAGGCGCGCCGCCTCCGCGTTAGCCGCGCTGACGGAGACGGCGCGCAAGCCCTCGCCCACGTCCTTCACGTCGAACGACGGCGCGGCGGGCCTGGCGCGCGCGCGCAAGTCTTCCAGCTCTTTCAACTCGGCGGGGCTCAGCTCGTGCCCGGCGCGCGCGGCGAGAAACTTCGGCGCGAGTAGCGGCGTCGCCGTGTAGATGACAGTGTACTCCTCCGTGCCCGGATTCTTGTCGAGCTGGAGCACCGCGCCTGGGCCGTAAGGGTACGCGAAGTCCGCGCGCGCGGCGGCCTGGTTGGTCTTCAGCACCCCCGCGGGCTGCGCGGTGAGGAAGGTGGTCGGCGCGTTACCCTCGCCGGGACCGACGACGTAGAAGTAGCCGCGCTCCGAGGGCGAGAAGTGGAACTTAAACTGCTGACCCGAGGCGAGCGAGATCGCGCCCGCGCGCGCGACGCGCTCGCCCTGCTCGGAGTCGGCGTCCTCGAACGCCTCGATCCAGTAGCTCAGCGCTTCGACCCGCTCGTCCGCGCCCGCCGCCTGCGCCTCCGGCGCGACCGCGGGCGGCGCGCCCAGCATCGACGCGCGGCTCGACTGCCAGCCACGCCACAAGAACCATCCCGTGCCCGCGATCAGCCCGCAGACGATCAGCAGTATTGCCAGCGAGAGCACGACTATCGGCGCGCGCGAACTCTTCGCGGCGCGCGGCGCATTCCCCAACGAGCCCGCGCCCGCGCCGACAACCGGCGGAGCCTTTTGCGGCGCGTCGCCCGGTGCGACGCCCCGCGCGCCGCCCGGCTTCGTAACGACAGGCGGCGGTGTCGTCGCGCGTGAAGCGGCGCGCCCGGCGTATTCCACTTCAGAGGCTCCGTTGACGGATGCGTCCGTCGGGTAGGCTTCGGGGTCGGCGGAGGTGTGCCCCGCCGCCGCGCCCGTCGCGGCGATAGGCGCGGTCGCGCCCTGGCCGTCCGGGTTCAGGATCACGGTCGGGGCGACGAGGCTCGCTTCGTCGTGCGCGGTCAAGCGCGCCGCGCCCTGCCCGGCGACCGCGGCTTGCGCGGCTTCGGGGGTGTCGGTCGGCTCGTCCTCGTAAACAGCGGCGCGCGCGGGGCCGTCCTGATCCGCGTCGAGCCCGAGCGCGGCGCGAAGCTCGTCGACGAAAGCGGCGGCCGTCGGCGGGCGGTCGCCCCTGTCCTTCCGCATCCCGTGCTCGACGGCGCGCGCGAACCCCGCCGGCACGCCCGGCACGACCTCTTCGAGCGGCGGCGGGTCGAGCGCGACGTGCGCGTGGCGCAGCTCGACGAGGGTCTTAGCCGCGAACGGCCGCGCGCCCGCGACCAGCTCGTAGAACATCACGGCGAGGCTGTAGATGTCCGCGCGCCCGTCAACGTCCGAGCCGCCGTCGCGCGGCAGCTCGCCCCACTGTTCGGGCGACATGTACTGCGGCGTGCCGAGTATCTGACCCGCGACGGTCAGCGCCCTGCCGCCCTCGACACCTGCGCCGCCGCCGACGGCGACGCCGCCCGCGCCGCGCTCGTCCGCGATCTCGCGCAGCTTGGCGATGCCGAGGTCGAGCAGCTTGACGCACAGCTCGCCGTCCTCCTCGCGCCGCATCATCACGTTCTCCGGTTTGAGATCGCGGTGGACGACGCCCTGCTCGTGCGCCTCTTCGAGCACGCGCGCGACGGGCTCTAAAACTTCGTAAGCCTCCGCCGGCGTGAAGCGCCCGCGCAGCTTCAACTCGGCGTCGAGCGAGCGGCCGTCGACCAGCTCCAGGACCATGTAGACGAGCCCTTCGTCGCTCGTGCGCAGGTCGTAGACGGTGACGGCGTTCTGGTGGCGGAAGCGGCGCGACGCCTGCCCCTCGCGCAGGAAGCGGCGCAGCCACTCGGGGTGCGAGCGGAACTCCGGGCGCAGCACCTTGATCGCCACGCGGTCGCCGAGCAGCGCGTGGCGCGCGCGGTAGACCGCGCCCATCCCGCCGCGCGCCACGAACGCCTCGATCTCGTACTGCCCGTCGAGCGTCTGCCCGACCAGATCGCGCGGCGCGTCTTTGAGCGCGCGACCGTCGCGCGGGCAGAACTTCACCGACGGCTCGTAACTCGCTCCGCACTGTGGGCAGGTTTTCATGTCGGGGTCGAACGTCGGGGACGCATCCGCGGGCCGAACAGCCGGGCGGCGCGCGCCCCACTCTTCGCCGGAAGTTTCTGGCGTGGAGTCTATCACGTGCGTTTCGCGCGTGTGAATGGGGTCGGCGGCGCGTCGCGGCCCGCGTCGAACCAAATAAGTGTCGCGGGCATCGAACGGACGGGTTAGACTATGTCCGCTAGACGACAAGCACGCTCTCCCGGCGACGCCCCCAGGCGTTGGAGAAGCAGATGAAACTGTTGGATCGGCTCGGCGGCTTTTCAAAAACTTTTCTGATCGCGCTCGCGCTCCTGCTCGTCGCGCTCCAGAGCGCCGTCAACTACCTCGCGGGACCCGACTTCTCCTTCGTCCTCTTCTACCTGCTGCCCGTCTCGTTCGTCGCGTGGCTCGTCGGCCGCCGCGCCGGGTACGCCGTCGCCTGCGCGTGCGCCGTCGCCTACTTCCTCACCGAATTCTTCTCCACGCACTTCGACGGCCGCGAGCACCTGACGGTCTTCAACGCGACGGGGCGCCTCGGCGCGTTCCTCTTCGTCGTCTACTTCGTCTCCGCCCTGCGCCGCTCGCTCGAACACGAGCGCGAGCTGGCGCGCACGGACGAGCTGACGGGCGCGACCAACCGCCGCTCCTTCTTCGAGGCGGCGCAATCCGAGATCAACCGCGCGCGCCGGAATCGCCACCCCTTCACCGTCGCCTACATCGACGTGGACGACTTCAAGGGGCTCAACGACCGACACGGCCACGCCGCGGGCGACGCCGTGCTGCGCGAAACCACGCGGGCGATCCAAGCCAACGTCCGCGAGATCGACATGGTCGCGCGCCTCGGCGGCGACGAATTCGTCGTGCTCCTGCCGGAGACCGACGAGGCGGCGGCGCGCGCCGTCGTCAGCCGCGTGCGGAAATGTCTGGCCGATCTCGCCGCGCGGCGCGACTGGCGGATCACCTTCAGCATCGGCGTCGTGACGTGGACGACCCCGCCGCGCACCGTGGACACGATGATCCGGCAGGCGGACGACACGATGTACGAGGTGAAGAACACGGGCAAGAACCGCGTCGCGCACCTCACGGTCTCCGGCGAGCCCGCCAGCGTCGGATGACGCGCGCGCGAGTCCGCGTCCGCTTAGAATCCGTTTCCGAGCCGGAGATTCACCACGGAGGACACGGAGGGACACGGAGGAAAAAACTTAGAGCCTTTAACAAAGCTGGAATAAATGTAGGGGCAGGGCTCGTCCCTGCCCGTCTTCTCTCGATGGCGCGCGGGCAGGGACGAGCCCTGCCCCTACATGATCGCCCCGCCGCAGAGTTTTGTTAGGCGCTCTTAGAATTTCTTTCCTCCGTGTCCCTCCGTGGTGAAAGTTTTAAAACGCACCCCTGGTCGGCTTCGCGTTCGCGCGTTAGATCAACTTCGCCCGCTTGATGTTTGATCGCCGCTCGCGTAAAACGTCGGGTCGATGACTTCGACAGACATCCTCCTCCTCTCGCTGCTCGTCCTCCTCGCCGCCGCGCTCTACTCTTCGGTCGGGCACGGCGGGGCTTCCGCCTACCTCGCGGCGATGGCCCTGTTCGGCCTCGCGCCCGCCGTGATGAAGCCGACCGCGCTCTGCCTCAACCTGCTCGTCGCCTCGCTCACCACCTTCCGCTTCTACCGCGCGGGCCACTTTTCGTGGCGGACGTTCCTGCCCTTCGCCGCCGGCTCCGTCCCCTTCGCCTTCCTCGGCGGCGCTTTGACGCTGCCGACGAACCTCTACAAACAGGTCGTCGGCGCAGTCCTCCTCTACGCAGCCGTCAGGCTCTTCCTCCACGCGCGCGCGAAGTCGGACGCGGACGCGGGCGCGGGCGCGCGCACGCCCCCGCTCTGGCTGGCGGCTCTGCTCGGAGCCGGGCTCGGTTTCCTGTCGGGGCTGACGGGCGTGGGCGGCGGGATATTCCTGAGCCCGCTCCTGCTGTTGATGGGCTGGGCCGACGTGCGGCGCACGGCGGGCGTGTCCGCCGCCTTCATCCTCGTCAACTCGGCGGCGGGCCTGCTCGGCAACGTCGCGAGCGTGAAGTCTCTCCCGGCGGCGCTCCCCTACCTCGCGGCCGCGGCGCTCGCGGGCGGGCTCGTCGGCTCGGAACTCGGCAGCCGGCGGCTCCCCTCGCCCGCGATCCGGCGACTGCTCGCGCTCGTCCTCCTCATCGCGGGCGTCAAACTGATCTTCGCCTGACAGTGTTTGCTATCGGCGCGCGATAAAGCATTCGCCGCACGGGCGCAGAGACGCGAAGTTAACACAGAGGAAAAATTGGCGTCCTCTTGCGCCTCCGCGGTGAGTGTCTTTCGTCCCGGTCAACCTTTAACTGCCCTTCACTTCGTCGAGCGCGTTGATGAGACGTTCGATGTCCGACTCGTCGTTGAAGAAGTGCGTGGCGACGCGGATGCCTTCGGGCTTCTGCGTGACGGCGACCCGGCGCGCGTGGAGGTGTCGGACGACGCGCGCCGGGTCGTCGCACGCGACGAGCGTCTCGGCCGAGCGCGCCGACTCGTCGCGCAGGGGCGACAAAACTTTCCAGCCCGACTCGATCAGCCGGTCTGTCAACCTCCTGTTGAGTTCGAGCGCGCGCCGCTCCACCCGCTCGCCCCCGACGCGCAGGTGGTAACCGACCGCCGCTTCGAGCGCGAAGACGCCCGCGAAGTGTGGGCAGCCGGTCTCGGCGCGCGCGGCCGCATCATGGCGCAGGTCGAGCGCGTCGTTGCGCATCGCGAAGGGGTGGTGGACGCTCATCCAGCTCACCGCGCGTGCGCGCGTCTCTTCGAGGAGTTCGCGGCTCAGGTAGACGAAGCCGGAGCCGTAGCCCGCGAGCAGCCACTTGTGACCCGTCGAGCAGAGCGCGTCGATCTGCATCCGCTTCACGTCTATTTGAAAGACGCCCGCCGACTGCGCCGCGTTGACGACGAACTTGCTGTGGCCCTTCGCCGCGCCGATCTCGGCCAGCGGCGCGCGGAAGCCGTTCGAGAACTGGACGTGGCTGAGGCAGATGACGCCCGCGCGCTCCTGCGCCGCGGCGTCGAGGTCTTCGGTTTTGATTTCGCCGCCGCGCGCTTTGAGGAGCCGCACGGGAACCCCTCGGTGCATCCACGGCAGCGTCGTGACCGGAAACTCCAGCTCTGACGAGACGACCTCGCCCCGTCCTTCGAGCGCGTCGACGATCAGGTTCATCCCTGCCGAAGTGTTCGTCGTAAACCCGATCTCTTCGGGCTCGGCGTTGACGAGCCGCGCGACGAGCGCGCGCGCACGCTCGCGCCGCCCCATCCAGTCGTTCCACGGCGCGTCGCCCGCGGCGAGCACGTCGCCGTAGAAACCGGACGCGGCGGCGGCGACCTGCCGCGGGATCGCGCCCGTCGCCGCGCTGTTGAGGTACGCTACCGCGTCCGTCACCGGGAAATCCCGCCGGACGCCCTGCCAGTCGAAACCATCGGACATCGCTTCACCCCACACGCTCGCGCCCGCCCGCGAGAGTCGAACTGCCTTGACGACACTTGCCCGCGCGTCTATCTTCGCACGGGTTTACTCGCCGCCGAAGGTTAAGGAGTTTTACAACATGACGACCGAGCTTGTCGCGCACGACCGAGCCGCGCCCGCGTGGTCGATCCCCCACTACCTCGAAGCGCGCGACGGCCGCCTCCACGTCAGCGGCTCCGACGCCGTCGAACTCGTCAGGCAGTTCGGCTCGCCGCTCTACGTCTTCTCCGAGCCGCGCATCCGCGCGAACGTCGCGCGCCTGCTCGGCGCGGCGGCCGCGTCGGATCGCCCCGTCAGGTTCTGCTACGCCTCGAAGGCCAACTCGAACATGGCGGTCTTGAAAGCCGTGCTCGACTCCGGCATCGACATCGAGGTCAACAGCGGCGGCGAGCTGTTCAAGGCCCTGCGCGCGGGCTTCCGGCCCGAACAGATCATCTTCAACGGGACGAGCAAGGCGGACGACGAGCTGGACGACGCCGTGCGCGCCGGCATCCTCTCGATCAACGTCGATTCCGTCTACGAGATCGGGCTGGTGGAAGAGGCGGCGCGGCGCGTGGGGAGACGCGCCAACGTCACGCTGCGCCTCGTCCCGGAGATCGGCACGCGCTCGCACATCGGCTTGCAGACGGCGCTGCTCACGTCGAAGTTCGGCATCACGCACTCCGAGGTGCAGGACGCCTTCCGCCGCGCGCTGCGACATCCCGACCTGCTCAACGTCGCCGGGATTCACATCCACGTCGGCTCGCAGACGCCCGACGCGGAGCCGTTCGCCGAAGCCTTCCGCGCGATGTGGGGCCACCTGGTCGAGCTGCACCGCGAGACCGGGCACACGCTCTCGCACATCAACCTCGGCGGCGGCATCCCCGTCAACTACCTGCGCGACCGCTCGCAGGCCGACCAGCTCCCCGCGCAAGAGCGCGAGATGCTCGGCGCGTCGCTCGAACCGTCGGAGGTCTTCGCGGCCGTGATGAAGGTCGCGCGCGAGTCGGCGCGCACGGCCGAGGCCGAACACCTGCTCGACCGCGTCGCGATCCTGCTGGAGCCGGGCCGCAGCGTCATCGCCGACGCCGGGCTCGTCCTGACGACCGTGCGCAACATCAAGCGGCGGCCCGAGACCGGCGACGTGTGGCTGCTGACCGACGCGGGCTTCAACCTCCTGCTCTCGATGACGACTTACAACTGGTACTACCAGCTCGTCTCCGCCTCGCGCGCCGACGCCCCCCCGGACGCGCCCTACAAAGTCGCGGGGCCGCTGTGCGACTCCGGCGACGTGTACTTCGACATCGAGGGCGGCGGGCGACTCCCAGACTACCGCAACCTCCCCGCCAACGTTGAGCCCGGCGAAGTCCTCGCGCTCCTCAATAGCGGCGCGTACTCGCTCGCGCAGTCGTTCCCCTACAACGGCCGCCCGCTCCCCGCCGCCGTGATGATCCGCGAAGGCGGCCAAGCAGACCTCGCGCGGCGGCGCGACACCTACGAGGATCTGCTGACCGGCGACATCTGGTAAACGCGCCGACACCCGAGGAACCGGAAGATCATGCCGTCCCCGCCACAGACACCGACGCGGCGCGAATTTCTCAAGCGCGCCGGGCTCGCCGCGGCGGGCGTCCCCCTGCTCTTCAACCAATCTGTTCCGACCCGGCGCAGGCACTCGTGCGTCGTCGTCGGGGCGGGGCTCTCCGGCCTCGCCGCGGCCCACGCGCTGCGCCGCGCCGACTGGGACGTGACCGTGCTCGAAGCGCGCGACCGCGTGGGCGGGCGCGTGTTCTCGTACAGCTTCCCAGAGAGCCCCGACCTCGTGTGCGAGCTGGGCGGCGAGTGGGTGGGCGCGAGCCACGAGCGCATGCAGGCGCTGTGTCGCGAGTTCGGCGTCGCGCTCAAGGATCACCGCTTCGAGGCGACCCTCATGCGCGACGGCAAGGTCTCGCGCCCCGGTCAGTGGGATTTTTCCCCGCAGGCGCAGGCCGCGTGGGAGAAGTTTCGCAAGCAGTATCACGCGCTCACGCCGCGCGGGCAGAGGCGGCTCGACGGCTTCGACTGGTGGACGTGGCTCGAAGAGATCGGCTTCACGCCAGACGATCTGCTCCTGCGCGATCTACAGGACAGCACGGACTTCGGCGAATCGATTC
>DATLMC010000012.1:0-25417 GCA_035537435.1 Pyrinomonadaceae bacterium
TATAGCGTTTTGCACATGAGTGCGACCGGATGAATGGCTGTAGGGGCAGGGCTTGTCCCTGCCCGGATGCTGCCGGAACCAAGCGGGCAGGGACAAGCCCTGCCCCTACAGTCTTCACACGCCGGTCGCATCCAACTGCAAGTCGCTATAGCTAATGTCGTCTGTAGTCCGAACGCCGCGTGGGCTCGATTGTCGAGTCGCGTATGTCGCGCGGCGAGCCGGGCAACTGCGGCGGGTCTGTCAGGTCGGCCAGCTCCTCGAAGCGTTCGTACCCCGCGGCGCTCGACGCGGGCGCCCCCCGCCAGCGGCGCGCCAGGGCCACCCCGCCCCACACCGCCGCGAACCCGACCGCGACGCTCAATAAGACGTTGAGGAGCGCGGGCACGAACCCTCGCTCTTCGACGAGCCGCAGCGTCTCGTACTCGAAGGTCGAGAACGTCGTGTACGCGCCGACGAAGCCGACGGCCACGGCGAGCCGCAGGTGCGGGCCGAACTGGGCGCGCTCGGAGACCGCCGTGAGGAAGAAGCCCAGGACGAAAGAGCCCGTCACGTTGATGACGAACGTCGCCAGGGGGAACGGCGGCGCGACGCGCGACAGGATCGTGCCGCCCAAAAAGTAGCGCGCCGCCGCGCCCAGCGCGCCGCCCGCGGCGACGGCGAGGTATTTCAACAGTGTGTCCAAAGCGCCTGTCCCGACGGCGTACCGTCTATCCTTTAAACCGGGAGCGGGCGCATCGCCGTGCGCCTGCCGCTTCAACGTCCGCGCTTCACGAGTCTCGCGGCTCCGCGTCAGAAACTGAATTGCACTTCAAACCTGATGCGGCGATTACCGGCCGCTTGACCGCCGCCGCCCCCGAACCCGAAGCCGCCGCCGAGCGACACCGGGTCACCAAAAAACAGGGAGCGTAAGTTCCCGACCGGCGTCCCGCCGTTAGGGTGATTGAACAGATTCCGCACCTGCACGGAGAACTCCAGCTTGTAAGGGCTCTCTTCGTCGTCCGTATCACCGCCGCGCTGCCCGCCGCCGCCCCCACTCTGCCCCGGCGTCGCCGAACTTTTTTTACCCCCGCCGCCGAACCCGAACTCTTTGGCGGCGCGCAGATTGACGACGAAAAATTCAGGGCCTCGACCGTAGTTTCGCGGGACGAGCACGTCGCCCACTTCGGGGGTCGGGTCGAAAGCGCCGAATCGTGTCACGATAATCCCCGGTTCGGAAAGGCTCGTGGCGAACGCCGGTCGTTCGGTAAACAGCGTGTCGCCGTTCGCGTCCGCGCCGGTCGTGATGTTGAACGGCACGCCCGAACGGAAGGTGATGAACGGACTGAGGCGCAGGCCCAGCGGCGCGGCGTAACTTCCGCCGATGACGAAACGATGCCGGATGTCGAGCGCGGCCCGGCCGTACTCGCCGCCCAGATCGTAGGAGTTCGCCGGGAACGTGCCCGCGCCGTCCGAGTCGCTCCTCGCCCGGCCGAAAGCGTAGTTGGCGAAGATCGAACCGCGCTCACTGAAATTCGAACGCGCGTTGAAGAGCAGTTGGCTCTGATCGAAGCGGCCGGTCGATTCGTACTGGAAGATATTCCCCGCGCCGGCGACCGGGCGGACGCCGCCGAGCGGCGCGTTGACGTTGCGCGAACGCAGCATGCGGCGCGTCCGCGCGTTGACGTAGGTCACGCTCAAAGTAGTCTTGAGCGGCAACTGGCGTTCGACGCTCACAGTGGTTTGCGTCGTGTAGGGAGACCGCAAATCGGGCGCGACGACGCGCGTCGTCTGCGGCTGCGCGAATGCCTCTAGAGATTCAACCGTCGGGACGTTTGAAACGCCGCCGTCCCGTGTGAACGCCACCGCGTCCAGAATCGCCGGGTCGGTGACGACGAACTGCCGCTGCCTCGTGCCGTCGAAACGCGACGCCTGGAGCGTCAGGCTTTCGCCGAAGCGTTCGTAGAACACGCCGAAGCCGCCGCGAAACACGGTCTTCGGTTTATCGCCCCCGCCCGCGCCCGGCGCGTAGGCGAAGCTCACGCGCGGGGCAAAATTCGCGCGGTCGGAGATGTTAGTTTGACTTTCGTAACGCAGGCCGGCGGAGAGCGTCAGTTGCGGCTTGACGCGCCAATCGTCCTGCACGAACAGCCCGACGTCGGTCTGTCCGACCGCGGCGCGCGGCTCCCCGCCCGCGATGGAGAACTGCGCCGGGAATGCGCCGGGCGTGTTAAGGATCGTCTCCCGGTATTGGTCGAGCGAGGTGAAGGTGAACGTGCCGGCGAAATTGTTCGGCGAAGAATCGCTGATCCGGTAGTGTCGCAGGCGGCCGCCGGCCTTGAGCGAGTGTTTGCCGCGCGCGAAAGAGGCGTTGTCATGCAGCTCGAAACGGTCTTCGTCGGCGGACGCCAGCCCGACGTTCGCGCCGCCGGAGGTGAAAGCCTCAAGCACGCGGATCGTCGGCGCGTCGTCGCTCCCTTCCTGCGCGGCGCGGCGGCGAATGTATTGGAAACGCGCTTCGTTGACGATGGCAGAAGAGATTACCGCCGTCTCGGTGAGGCGGAGCGTGTGCTCGTCGTCGCGCGCGGCGAAGGCCCTCGAAGGCAGGTCGAACCCGCCGAGGCCGGCGTTCTCCGTGCCGGAGCGCGCGAAGAAGTAGCGCCCGACGAGCGTCTGATTACCGCTGAGCCGGACATCGACGCGCGGGCTGAACTCGATGTTTTTCGACGGCGCGAGCACGGCGCGCCGGAGCGGCGTGACGTTGAGATTCGGGTCCAGTACGAGGGCGTTGACGAGCGCGTTGTTGTCGATGTTCTCGCGCTCGAAATCGACGAAAAAGGAGGCGCGTTTTTTGACCAGAGGCCCGCTCAGATCGACGCTCAAGTTGCGCAACTGGAAGGGCGGACGGTTGGCGGCAAACGGGTTGCGCGAGTTGAGAGATTCGTCTTCAAACTCGCCGCCGGCCTCGCCGTTCCACTCGTCCGTGCCGGGCCTGGTCAGAATCTCGATCCGCCCCAGGCCCAGACGGTCGTACTCGGACGAAAACGGATTCTGGTTGATGCGAATTTCCCTGATCGTGTCGCGCGGCGGAAGTTTGCCGCCGGAAAAACCGTCGATGAAAATCTCCCCGCCGCTAGGCCCGGCGGCGGGTCCCGCGAGCGCCTGCAACGCGGCGGCTAATTCCGCGGGGTCGCTCGGCAAAGCCTTGATGTCAGGCTCGCGTAAGACCGTCGCGCTCGCATTCGATTCGGGGTCGGCGCTAAGCGGCGGCTCACTCCCGACCGTGACCTCTCCGGCCACGGTCACGGCGAGCGCGATCTCAAGCGAGGTGGTTTTCCCGGCGGAGACTTCGACCCCGGTCTTCTCGTAAGGCGCAAAACCCTGCGCCGCCGCCCGCACGCTATACGTCCCGGCGGCGAGGCCGTTAATCACGAACGCGCCTTCCTGATTCGTTTCTATCTTTCGCTCCGCGCCGCCCGCGCCGACGACGGCGACGCTCACCCCGCCGACCAGCGCGCCCGAAGGATCGACGACTCTACCGCGGACGGTTCCGCCGGCCGGCTGTCGGGCGGCGGCGGCGCACGCCAGCAGCCACATTGCGGCGGCCAGGATGACGAAGCCCCGTGTTACCGCTTGAGGAGACTGAGAAGACATCGCCCCGCCCTTCGTTTGATCTCGACTTGATTTAACGAGAGCCCGCCCGAATCAGCGCACGGGCACGGCGCGCCGAAGGTGACTTGTGTCAGGCGTCCCGGCGCCCGCGGGCACTGGACTCCCGCCGTCAGCGCATTTCGAGCGCTCGATACTTGCGCAGGATTTCGAGCGTGCGCTCCAGCGGCAGGGCTTCGACGGTGCGGCCGTTGCCGGTCGTCGTCGTCGCCTTGAAGAGCGAGTTATAGATCGCCTCCTCGGTCGCTTCGATCACCGCGAGGAAGAGCGGCGACATGGCGTCGTTCGAGAGCAGGCGCGCGTCGCGCGGGCGGTACAGCTCGTCCGACTTCTGCGGTTTGATGCGCAGCTCGACGGCGGTCGAAAACGCGATGACGTAATCGCCGCTGCCGTTCGAGCCCGACGCGCCGGTGCGGGCGAGACCGAGCATCGCGCGCCTCGCCAGCCGCTTCAGGTTGCGCGCGTCAACGGGCGCGTCCGTGGCGACGACGATCATGCACGAGCCGTCCGCCGCGTCGTTCGCGTCGCGCGGGCCTGCGTTCGCGCGTTCGAGTTCGTCCTTCAAATAATATTTGCCGAGTTCGCGACCGACCGGCGCGCCGCCTATCGAGAGCACGCCGCCGAAGTTCGTCTGGACGAGCACGCCGACGGTGTAGCCGCCGAGCGATGGCGGCAGCTTGCGCGAAGACGTGCCGACGCCTCCCTTGAAGCCGAAGGCGACTGTGCCCGTGCCCGCCCCGACCGCGCCCTCCTCGACCGCGCCCTCGCGCGCATTCTTGATCGCGGCGAACACGTCGTCACGGCTGACGGGGCGGGAGCGGATGTCGTTGAGCGCGCCGTCGTTCGTCTCGCCGACGAGCGGGTTCACGCTCCGCACGTCCTCGTTGCCGGGCAAGCCGATCACGTACTCGACGAGCGCGTCCGCCGCGCGGGGCACGGAGAGGGTCGAGGTGAGAAGGATCGGCGTCTCGATCTCGCCCAGCTCTTCGACCTGCGTGGAGCCGGCGAGCTTGCCGAAGCCGTTGCCGACGTAGACCGCGCCGGGCACTTTCTCGCGGAAGAGGTTGCCGCCGTGGGGCAGGATCGCCGTCACGCCCGTGCGTATGCTGTCGCCGCGCGCGACGGTCTGATGACCGACCCTCACGCCCGGAACGTCCGTGATCGCGTTCCGCGCGCCCGCGGGGAGGACGCCGACTCTCACGCCGGCCTCGCGCGCCCTGGGTCTCTGGTTCTGCGTCATGGTCTGTCGCCCCCGCCGGCGCGCGGCCGCGCCCGGCGCGGCGAGGGCGAGCGCGAAGGCGAGACAGGCGAGCAGGGAAGTTTTCATCGTCGGAGAAATTGTTGTTGAAATCCGCCCGCCTTGATCTATCATCTCCGCGCTTTCAATTCAATCAAACCTTCCCGGCTTTCGTCAGCCCGCACACGGAGGACAAGATGCTCAGAGTAGCCCCGCCCGCCCGCACCGTCTTTGCCGCGCTCGCCTGCGCGCTCGCCCTCGCGCCCGCCGCCGCCTTCGCGCAGCGTCAGCCCCGCGCGGGCGCGGCGAATAGAGCGAACGCCGCGCCGGCCGCCGCGACCGCGAACGACGAGACCTACGGCGCGAAGATCAGAGAGTACACGACCGAAAAATATTTCCTCACCGAGCTGGTCGATCACCTGCCCGCCTCCGCGACCGTGCCGTCGCCCGACAAAGTCCTCGGCTACGCCGTCGGCACGCCGAACAAGCTGACCTACACGAAGGACATCTACCGCTACATGAGAGCGCTGGCCGCGGCGAGCCCGCGCGTCAAAGTCTTCGTCGCGCCCGAACGCTCGGAGGAAGGGCGGGAGCAGTTGCTCGTCGCCGTGGGCGACGAGGCGAACCTGGCGAAGCTCGACCGCTATAAAGAGATCACCGCGCGCCTCGCCGACCCGCGCAAGACTTCCGACGCCGAGGCCGCGCAGCTCATCAGTGAGGGCAAGGCGCTCTACTGGCTCTCCGGCTCGATCCACTCGCCCGAAACCGGCTCGCCCGAAATGCTGATGGAGCTGGCCTACCGCCTCGCCGTCGAGGAGTCGCCCTTCATCCAGGAGATTCGCCGCAACGCGATAGTGTTGATTACGCCCGCGCTCGAAGTGGACGGGCGCGACCGCATGGTCGACATCTACAACTACCGCAAGGCGAACCCCGGAAAGAACGCGCCGGGGCTTCTGTACTGGGGCAAGTACGTCGCGCACGACAACAACCGCGACGGCCTGGGGATGGCGCTCGCCCTCACGCGCAACCAGATGAAGACGTTTCTCGAATACCACCCGACCGTCTTACACGACCTGCACGAGTCCGTGCCGTTCCTCTACACCTCGACGGGCACAGGCCCCTACAACGCCTGGCTCGATCCGTTGGTCATCGACGAGTGGCACGTGCTCGCCTACCACGAGATCGAGGAGATGACGAAGCGGGGCGTGCCCGGCGTGTGGACGCACGGGTTCTACGACGGCTGGGCTCCGAACTACATGTTCTACGTCGCCAACGGCCACAACTCCATCGGCCGCTTCTACGAGACGTTCGGCAACGGGGGCGCGGACACGCAGGATCGCACCGTCGGCCAGCAGTCGCAGCGCGACTGGTTCCGCCCGAACCCGCCGCAGCCGCGCGTCAAGTGGTCGATCCGCAACAACATCAACCTGCAACAGTCCGGCGTCTTGCTGGCGATGAACTACACGGCGCGCAACCGCGAGCGATTCCTGAACAACTTTTACATCAAGAGCAAGCGCTCGGTGGCGAAGGCGGCGAACGAGGGGCCTTACGCGTACGTCGTCCCCGGCGACACGGCCCGGCCCGTGGAGGCCGCCGACATGGTCAACCTGCTGCGCCTGATGGGCGTCGAGGTGCACCGCGCGACGCGCGAGTTCACGGTGAGGAATCAGCGGCCGGGCGCGGCGCGCGGGCAGGGCGGCGCGGGCGACGCCGGGGCGCAGGGCGCGCCCGGAGCGAGCGCCGGGACGGCCGGCGATGCGGGCGAGCAGCCCACGCCGCAGCCCGGCGGCGAGCAGCGCGCGCAGGGCGGGCAGCCGCCACAGCAGCAGCAGCAGGGCGCGCAGGGCGGGCAGAGAAGCCAGCCCGCCGAGCAGACGTTCCCCGCGGGCTCCTACGTCATCCGCATGGATCAGCCCTACTCGCGCATGGCCGACATGATGCTCGACACGCAGTACTACAACGTCAACGACCCGCGCCCCTACGACGACACGGGCTGGACGCTCGGCGCGATGCGCAACGTCAAGACCGTGCGCGTCACGGACGCGAACGTCTTGAAAGCGCCGATGGAGCTGCTGACCTCGGACGCGCGCGTGCGCGGGCGCGTGAGCGGCGGCGGGAGCGTCTACGTCGTCAACCACAACACGGACAACACGCTGATGACGCTCCGCTACCGCCTGAAGGACGTGAAGATGAGCGTCGCCGAAGCGGACTTCAAAGTCGGCTCGCAGAACTTCAACGCGGGCTCGTTCGTCGTGCGCGCCGAAGGCAACCCGGCTGACTTGAAGGGCCGCCTCCAGTCGGCGGTCGAAGAGTTGGGCCTGACGGCTTACGCCTTCGATCAAGCGCCCGCGGTGAAGACCCACGAGGTCACAGCCCCGCGCATCGCCATCCTGCACACGTGGCAGAACACGCAGAACGAGGGCTGGTTCCGCATCGAGTTCGACCGCTACCAGATTCCCTACGGCTACATCTCCGACCACGACATACGCGACACGGCGGACTTGCGCTCGAAGTACGACGTGATCATCTTCCCGCCCGTGGGCGGCACGGCGCAATCAATCGTCAACGGCATCCCGATGCGCGGCGACCCGATGCCGTGGAAAGCTTCGGACGTGACGCCGAACCTCGGCGGCTCGCCCGACACGACCGACGACATGAGGGGCGGCATGGGGGTCGCGGGCGTGGGTAACCTGCAACGCTTCGTCCAGAACGGCGGGCTCTTCATCACCGTCGCCAACACCTCGCGCGTCCCCGTCGATTACGGCATCACGACCGGCGTCTCCATCGAAGCCGCGCGGCAGCTCCAGGCGGCGGGCTCGATCTTCAACGCGACGTTCGCGGACAGGCGCAGCCCCATCGCCTACGGGTATGACGAATCGCTCGCCATCTACTTCAACCAGGCCCCGCTCTTTCAGGTCGCGGCGGGCGGCGGCGGCGGCGGCGGCGGCGGCGGTGAAGGCGGAGGCGCGGGCGCGCGCCCGTCGGGGCGCGGCACGCTGACAGACCCGGACATCGTGCAGGCGATGCCGCAAGCCGCGCCGCCCCCGCAACGCCCGCCCGCGCGGCCCGGCGAGGAACAGATCACCGACGAGCAACGACAGCAGCTCGGCCCCTTCTTCACGCCCTTGCAGGAGCGGCCCCGCGTCGTCCTGCGCTTCGCGCGCAACGAGCAGAACTTGCTCGTCAGCGGGATGCTCGCGGGTGGGTCGGAGCTGGCGAACCGCCCGGCGGTGGTGGACGTGCCCGTGGGGCGCGGTCACGTCGTGATGTTCGCGACGAACCCGATGTGGCGGCACCAGACGCAAGGCGAGTTCTTCCTCGTCTTCAACGCCGCGCTCAACTTCGACAACCTCGGCGTGGGCCGCCAGCCCGAGCCCGCGGGCGCACGACCCGGCGCGGATGAGGATCAGGACAATCAGTAAAGCTGTCCGTTGTCCGTGGTCAGTCGTCCGTTGCCCGCGCCTCAAGCTCAAGTGCAAAGCGGATCGTTCAAGTTAAAGCACGGACTGAACAAAGGCACGGACTAAACAACTGACCACGGACAACTGACTGCGGACAAATTTTAAGGAGACACGATGCAGAACAACCCACCCCCCAATTATCAGCCGACGGGTCAACCTTTCGGTCAGCCGCCGAAGAAGTCGAAAGCGCCGTGGATCATCGCGGGCGCGCTCGGCTGTCTTGTCCTCGTCGTCGTCGTCATCGCGCTCTTCGGCGGGCTGGCTTACCTCGGCCTGAAGAAAGCCGGCGAAGTGGCGGAGTCCGTGAACGCCAACGGCGGCGGCGGCGGGACCCGCCCCGCGAACCGCCCCGCGAACCGCCCCGCTCCCGCGCCGCCGTCGTCGTCGGCCACGGCGCATTACGCCAACAGCAGGGAGGGGCGCACGGGCAATCTGGAGAAGTATTACGTCGGCTTTTCGTTCGACTACCCGGGCACGTGGAAACTCGACCCCGACCCCGCGCCGAGCTACGTCCGCGTCGAGCGCATGACGCCCGACGATCTGACGACCGAGAATTTCAGCGTCGGCTGGGTCGGCGCGACCGGCAACGCGCAGGGCAACACCGAGTTTCTCTCGAAGATGGTCAACCAGCTCGCGGATCAGATTTCGCCGAACTTCCCCGGCTTCGAGAAGGCTTCCGAGGGCGCGACGACGATCAACTCCTACGAGGGCTACGAGCTGCGCTTCCAGCGCGACGAGAGTCAGTCGCGCGCGGGGCAACTGCCCTACTGGGGGCGCATCGTCGTGCTGCTCGACGAAGACGACCCGAAGCGCGGCGTCGCGCTCATCATGCTCGCGACCAGCAAGGCGCAGGGCGTCGAGGGCGTCGACGACGTGGGCGTCAAGGGCGAACTCCGCGGCATCCTCGACTCGTTCCGCCTCGAATCGTCGCAGTAGAGAGCGCCCCAGGCTTCGCGCCGCGCGCCGCGGGCAAATACAAGCTTGCCGCGCGACTTCGCGCCTCCAGCGCCTCCAGCGTGAAACTTATTCTCACGCAAAGGCGCTGGAGGCGCGAAGGGTGATCGGTTACCTTTCAGCCGTGCCCCGAAAAATGTTGAAGTCGGAGAAAAGTGTGGTGGCAGATTCGGGGAGCAAGGAGTCGGTCTCGCCGTACCTGCTCGTGCTCGGCGCGGCGATCCTGTGGAGCACGGGCGGCGTCTTCATCAAGCTCGGCAAGGCGCGCGGCCTGACGGACGCGGAGCTGTCCTGCGGCCGCGCCCTCTTCTCCGCCGCGGCCGTCGCGCTGCTCACGCGCCGCGAGGGGTTCGGCGTAAACGTCGTGACGGGCGCGGCGTCCGTGTTCTACGCGCTGCTGCTCTTCCTCTTCGTGCGCGCGACGATGCTGACGACCGCCGCCAACGCGATCTTCTTGCAGTACACCGCGCCCGTCTACATCCTGCTGCTGGAGCCCGTCCTCTTCAGAGAGAGGTATCGCGCGGCCGACTTCGCCGTCGTCGCGTGCTGCCTGGCGGGGATGTCGCTGTTCTTCGTCGGGCAGTTGCGCCCGCAGGACGTGGAGGGGAACCTGACCGCGCTCGCGTCCGGCGCGTGCTTCGCCGCCTTCTTCCTCCTGCTGCGCACGCGCCGCGCGCGCGAGGTGAATCGCGCCTCGTCCGTCATCTACGGCAACCTGCTGTTGGCCGTCCTGACGCTGCCCGCCTTCGCCGCCGGCGCGTGGAAGCTCGACGCGCGCAACGTCGCCGTGCTCGCCTACCTCGGCGTCGTGCAGATCGGCTTCGCCTACGCGATGCTGACGCTCGGCGTCGCGCGCGGCGTGCGCTCGCTCGACGCGGGCGTCATCGGCTACGTCGAGCCCGTCTTAAATCCGATCTGGGTCTTCCTCGTCTTCCGCGAGAGGCCCTCGCGCTGGGCGCTCGCCGGCGGCGCGATCATCATCGCCGCCGTCCTCGCCCACACGCTCTGGAAGGCGCGCCGGCGCGCGACTCCCGCCGAGGCTTGAGCGAGACCGGGCGCGCTCGCGACTTCGCGGTGCTCGCGCGCGATGCTGCAACCGCTAACGGTTTGGGGCGGCCACCACTTCGTCGGGCTTTCGCGCGCGCGGCTTCAGGAGCTTCGAGCCGCGCGCGAAGAGGACGACGAGCGAGAGGGCGAAGAGCAGGAGGTTGAAGGGCAGGCGGCTGAACTCGCCGTGCGCGGCGTGCGTGAAGGCGGCGCCGAGCATGACGGCGGCGAAGAGCGCCGCGCCCGCCCACGCCGCGCGCGGAACGATCAGGAGCGCGCACGCGGCGAGTTCCGCGCACGCGACCGCGTAACGCGACCAGCCGGGGTAGCGCCAGCGGCGGAAGTCGCGCGCCCAGAAACTGTCGGCGGGCAGCTTCGTCAGCCCGGAGCGCAGGCAGACGAGCGCCAGAAAGATCGCGACCAGCCAGAGCGCGACCTCAAGGGCGATCCGCTTCTTCGTCATCTTCGACATCTTCTGTCAGCCTCCTTACTCATCCGCGCCCCTCGCCTTCTTACTTAGTGTGCGTTGCAAAACATTAACCGCGGAGGACACGGAGGGTCACGGGGGCAGTACAAGTACATGGCATTTCTCTTCCTCCGTGTTCCTCCGTGTCCTCCGCGGTTAATCAAAGGGTTTGAAACGAACTCTGAACCCACGTCAGCCGATCTTCTTCGCGCGCCCCATCTCGCGCCCGAACTCGTAGTAGACGAAGTGCGTCACGCGCCCTTTCGGGTCGCGTATGAAGTCGCCGCGCCCGTCGAACTCGCGCGTCCGCAGCTCGCGCCCCGTGTCTCCGCCGCGCGCGAACAGCTCGTTGCGCTGACCCGCGGCCTCGCCGAAGAGGCGGTCGCCCTCGCGCGTGATCGTGACTTCGATTTCGGGGCGCAGCTCGTAGCGGTAGCGGCCGAGGTAGTCGTCGAACATCCCCCGCCGCACTTTCGCGGCGAACTCCTCGTCGCGCGAAGGGCGACTGTCGTCGAAACGATCTCTCATCTTCGCCAGCGCGAGCCCCCTGAGCCGCCCGCGCGCCGTGTGAAGACGCTTCGCGACGGTCGTCCGCGGGACTTGGAGGAAGTCCGCGATCTCTGCGTGCGAGCGGCCGTCGAAGTAGAAGAGCGTCGCGACGATCCGCTCGCCGCGCGGGAGCAGCCCGATGGCGTCGCGCACCGAAGCGGCGAGCTCGCGCGCCTCGGCGAGCGCCTCCGGGTTCTCCACGGTCGAAGCCACGCCCGCGCCCTCGTCGAGCGACACTGTCTGCACGCGGCCGCCGCGCGTCAGGCGGCTGCACTCCGTCAGCACGATGCGGCGCAGCCAGCCGGGGAAGGCCGCGGGCTCGCGCAGTTCTGCGAGCTTGCGCCAAGCGGTGACGAAGGCGCTCTGCGCGGCGTCTTCGGCGAGGTGGAAGTCGCCGTAGAGCACGCCGCAGGCGCAGGCGAAAGCCATGTCCTGAAAGAGGCGGACGAGCTCGCCGAACGCCTCGTGCCGCTCGGCGAGCGTCGATGTCTTGTCCGTCGCCCTCTCGACGAGCGCGCGCGTCTGCTTCATGCGACTCCGAAGCCTTCCATGAGATAAGAGCCGACTTCGGGGGGAGACTATACCGGACAGGTGAAAATTATTTTCGACCGAAAAGCGCGCAACTAAAATCCCCGCCCCGCCCCTTAGCGCCTCCAGCGCCTTCGCGTGAGAAATAAACATCACGCGAAGGCGCTGGAGGCCCCAAGGGGGTTTGGTCGCGCCTTGCCTATGAAAATCGAACTGCTGCTACAATCGCGGCATGAGGAAGAATCTCTCGTCCGCCGTCCGCCCCGCGCTCCTCGCGCTCGCGCTCGCCGCCTGCGCCTTCGCCGCGCCGACGCCGCGCACGATGCGGCTCGACTACTACCACACGGGCGACGCCTCGCGGGAGCTGTTCAGCGTCGACCGCGTCGTGCTCGAACCCCTCCCGTGGGCGGGCAACCCGGCGCGCGCCGTAGACGACACGAACCTCGGCAAGTATCTCTTCGAGGTGCGCGATCAGAAGACCGACCGCGTCCTCTTCTCGCGCGGCTTCGCCTCGATCTACGGCGAGTGGGAGACGACGGAAGAGGCGCGCACCGTGAACCGCACGTTCCAGGAGTCTTTGCGCTTCCCCGCGCCCGACGCGCCGGTGAAGATCGCCCTCATGAAGCGCGACAAGCAGAACGTCTTTCAGGAAATCTGGGCGACCACGCTCGACCCGCGCGACATCTTCATCGACCGCTCGCGCTCGCCCGCGCCCGGCCGCGTCATCCCGGTTCAGCGCACGGGCGACCCCGCGACGAAGGTCGATCTCCTCATCCTCGGCGACGGCTACACCGCGCGCGAGCAGGTTAAATTCGAGCGCGACGCGCGCCGTCTCGTCGAAGTGCTCTTCTCGACCTCGCCCTTCCGCGAGCGGCGGCGCGACTTCAACGTCTGGGCGCTCGCGCCGCCGGCGTTCGAGTCGGGCGTCTCGCGCCCTTCGAGCGGCGTCTACCGCGACTCGCCGGTCGGTGCCGGTTACGACGCCTTCGGCTCGGAGCGCTACGTCCTGACGTTCGACAACCGCGCCTTCCGTAAGGTCGCGCAGTTCGCCCCTTACGAGTTCGTGGAGATTCTGACGAACTCGAACACTTACGGCGGCGGCGGCATACATAATCTTTACTCGACGGTCGCGGCCGACAGCGCGTGGGCGAATTACGTCTTCGTCCACGAGTTCGGGCACCACTTCGCCGGCCTCGCAGACGAGTACTACACCTCTTCGGTCGCCTACCTGCCCTCGGCCGAGCGCACGGAGCCGTGGGAGCCGAACGCGACGGCGCTGCTCGACCCGGCGAATCTGAAGTGGAAGGACTTGGTCTCGCCCGACACGCCCCTGCCGACGCCGTGGGGCAAGGAGGCGTTCGAGGCGTATTCGCGCGAGACGCAAGGAAGGCGCGGGAGGATCAGGGCGGAGAAGCGGCCCGAAAGCGTGATGGACGCGCTCTTCCGCGAGGAGCTACAACACGAGGCCGAGATGTTCGCGCGCGAGAAGTACGCGGATCGCGTCGGCGCGTTCGAGGGCGCGATGTATGAGGCGCGCGGCTACTACCGCCCGCAGCTCGACTGCATCATGTTCTCGCGCACCTCGCGCTTCTGCGCCGTCTGCCGGCGGGCCATCTCGCGGGTCGTCGACCTCTACGCGCGCGGCTAGGCGGCGGGGCTGCGTATTGCCGCGCGCCGCGCGCGCACCCGCGCCGCCGCGGGCTATCAACCGGGCCGTAATTCGTGTATCATCCCGCCGCTTTTCCAGCTTCCCCATCGCCAATCACCCTCGCCGATCTGTTAAGGAGACTCATGATGCTGAAGAGAAGTTACCTGATTTCGGCCCTCTGCGCCTGCTGCGTGCTGCTGCTGGCGGCCTGCTCGTCCGAGCCGAGCGCGAACACCAACTCGCCGGCCGCCGCGAACGCCAACCGCTCCACGGCGGGCGCGGCCGCGACGCCGGCCACCGCCGCGACGCCGGCCACCGCCACGGCCGGCGACAAGGTCGGCGTCGCCGAGTGCGACGACTACCTCGCGAAGGTGGACAACTGCGTCGCCAGCAAAGTCCCGGAAGCGGCGCGCGCGCAGTACCGCTCGGGGATCGAGCAGACGCGCAAGTCTTGGCGCGATCTGGCCGCCAACCCGCAGACCCGCGGCTCGCTCGCCGCGGCATGCAAGAGCGCGACCGAGAGCGCGCGTCAAACCTACAAGGGATTCGGCTGCGAGTTCTAGCCCGCCGGGGCGGCCCGCCCCGGCGGGCACGCCCGGACGGCGCGAAATAGAGCGAGGGCGGGAGGTCTTAATCACCTCCCGCCCTCGCTCTATTCTCAGCCCGCCGGGGCGCGCCGCTCCCTACGCCGTGGGGCAAGGAGGCGTCCGAGGCCGAGATGTTCGCGCGCGAGAAGTAGGCGGATCGCGTCGGCGCGTTCGAGGGCGCATCGGCAGCGCGCACGGGCGGCGGGTTTGGAGGCTCAAGCTGATCGGCGCGTCGGCCGCCTCGGCGTTGCGGGGCGGAACACTTCGGGCGCGTTCTCGCGCGTCAATCTTTCACTCTCAGGAGCAGTTCATAATCGAGTCCGAAATCTCGCATCCCCGGCAGCATTCTCAGGTTCATCCTGAGCAGGCGGTAGGTGTAGTAGGCCTCCGGGCGCTTCTTCCCGGGCGGAAGAACGATCTTAGCGTCGCCCCCTGATTCCTCCGGCGGGCGCGCCCTGTAATCCTTCTTCCAGTCTCTCCAACGCGGCCAGTACCCCAGACTCGCCAGCCCCCTCCGGATGCCGTACGTCCGCCCCCGCTCGATCTTAAACCCCGCGTCGTCGAACATCCGGCGCAGCGTCTCCCTCGGGAAAAAGAAGAGATGCCCCGACTTACTAAACGGCGGCTGACCCTCGCTCCGGTAGAAGTTGATTAAATCCAGGCTGTCGACCCGTCCGTTGGGTACGCAGAGGTGGAGTACCCCATCCGCTTTCAGGATGCGCCGGCACTCTTGAAGCAGGTTCATCGGGGAGGTCACGTGTTCGAGCACGTTACGGATTTGGATGTAGTCGAAGGAATTGTCGGGGAACTGGGCGTCGGTTAATTCGCCCTGGCGGACGTTAAGCCCCAACTCGTCTCTCGCGAAATTGACCGCGGGCGCGTCGAATTCCACCCCGCAGACCTCCCAGCCCGAACGCTTCCGGACGCCGTCGATGAAATAGCCTAACCCGCAACCGACATCGAGGAACCTTCCCGGCTCTTTACCTCTCAAGATCACCTTCGCGAACGCCATGCCCCAGCCCTGCTGTTTGTACCAGTCGGTTCCGTAGTATTGGGGGCGGTAAAGTTTTTGTAGTTGCTCGCGGGAAGGCGGCGGCGACAGGTAGCGCGCTGCGCATACTCGGCATTCCACGACCTCATACTGCGTGTCATGCGCCAGAACGGCCTCGCATAATACCTGCGGCTCAATCTCGCCCCTGCAGATCGGACACATATATGTCTCCGCCCTTCTGTGCGGTATGCGCTATCTGCGAGGTTATGTCGGGGCGCGCAGTATAGCGCACTTTTAGAGCCGGCAATACTCTGCGCGGCGCAATATGCCGCACGCATCCGCGTGTTATACGGCGGCGGGCGGGATGGCTACGTCATCGAGCTTCACCTCCTGCTTCCCCGCGCCCGTCCGGGAAGAGAAAGACTTTCTTCGCCAGCTCAGAGCCGAGCGTCTCCTCGCGGTAGTAGGTTTTAAGGACGCTGTTTTGCCAGTCGAGCAGATCGGGGTTGGCGGCGGCGAACTCCTCCCAGCCTTGCGCGCTTGCGGCGCGCGCCGCGCGCTCGTTGATGAGGAGGATGTAGGCCCACGTGATCGTCTCGTGGTAGAGATCGGGCTTGCCGTTGAAGGCGGCGTAGCGTCTGAGGCCGGTCGAGAATCTCGCGAGCGCTTCGCGCGCGCCGCCCCGCCGCACGTAGAGCCACGCGAGGCGCACGTGCTCGCGGTGCGGGAACTCCGCGGGCGGCAGCTCGCAGCTCTCGAAGCGGCGGATAAACTCTGCGTCTTCCGACCCGATCAACCCTTCGCCCGTCACGCCGTCTCGGTCTTCGTCTCTCATCGTCCCTATCTCCTCTCGGTCGTCTCACGCCAAAAGAAAGACCGCCCGCGCGGCTTCTTCGCGCGGGCGGTCGGCAGTTAACGTCGGCGCGGACTATAACACCGGCGCGGCGCGCGGAGCAATGAAAAATTTTCGCGCGCGCCGCTTCACGCGCGTCGCGGCGGGATGAATAATCGCGTCGCAATTGCGCGCGAAAACTTATAACTGGGGCGGCCCGGCGCGTGTACGCATGCGGACGCAGCGGCGTTTTTCGTGAGTAAAAATGCGGCCTCCGTGACGGCCGCCGCGCGCAGATGCGGCGGGCGCTCTGTCGCGCCGGGCGGGCCGCGATCATTTTTGTCCGCGGCGGGATGGTTAATCGCTTGCCCTCCGGCGAAAAATTAAGTAAAAACTAGACCACTAAAAAGTAGTTCCGTGTTCGGAGTTTACCGAAGCGCGCCGCGCCCCGCGGGCGACGCGCACGTTCGAGCAGAGCGCACTCGTCCGCCGACGTGCGCGCGCGCCGCGACCCGCGCGGGCCGTGACGCTAAAGTGACAGGGACTCAGCGAGTCCGCCACAGCGTTCGGCTACAAACGGGCGCGGGTCGCATCAGGGCATCATGCCGCAAATCTTTCACCGCAGCACGAACACGCTCGCGAAGCTCTCGATCTTCGGGGGGCTCTTCATCCTCGGCTTCGCGGCGTGGGCGCTCGCCGAGATCAACCGCTCGTCGTGGAACACGGGTGCTTACGTCGAGCGCGAGCAGCCCGTGCAGTTCTCGCACAAGCACCACGTCGGCGACGACGGGATCGACTGCCGCTACTGCCACACCTCGGTCGAGACCTCCAGCAGCGCGGGCCTGCCGCCGACGAAGACCTGCATGAACTGCCACTCGCAGATCTACAGCGACAGCCCCTACCTCGAACCCGTGCGCGCGAGCTGGAAGACGAACAAGCCCATCGAGTGGACGCGCGTGCACGACCTGCCCGACTACGTCTACTTCAACCACTCGATCCACGTGAACAAGGGCGTCGGCTGCTCGACCTGCCACGGCCGCGTCGACGAGATGCCGCTCGTCTACCAGGCGGCGTCGCTCCAGATGGAGTGGTGCCTCCAGTGCCACCGCGAGCCGGAGCGATACCTGCGCGACCGCAAGGACATCTTCAACATGAAGTGGCGCGCGGAGAACAAGACGAAGGAAGAGATCGCGTTCGGGCTCGACAGGAAGAGGGAGTACAACGTCAGGCACAAGGCGATCCTGCAGAGCTGTTCGACGTGTCACCGCTAGCGCGGGGCGCGCGGGGTTTCCCAAACAAGTCAGATGCACATTAAGGACACTCTCCCCGAACTCTACCAGATCAGGAAACCTCTGCGCGCGGGGGAGGTGCGCCGCCGCCTCTCGTCCAAGCGGGGGAGGGAGTACTGGCGCAGCCTCGAAGAGCTGGCGCAGACGCCGGAGTTCGACGAACTGCTGCACAGAGAGTTCCCGCGTCAGGCTTCCGAGTGGGACCCTTCGGACGAGGTCGGCCGCCGCACGTTCTTAAAGTTGATGGGCGCTTCGCTCGCGCTCGCCGGGCTGACCACCTCCTGCGTCTACCAGCCGCCGGAAACGGCCGTGCCCTTCGTGCGCCAGCCCGACGACCTGGTGCCCGGCAAGCCGCTCTTCTTCGCCACCGCGATGCCCACCGCGTCCGGCGCGCTGGGGCTCCTCGCGCGCAGCAACGAGGGCAGGCCCACGCACGTCGAAGGCAACCCCGAGCACCCGACGTCGGGGACGCCGGAGCGGCCCGCAGAGCAGCGCGTCGCCTCGGTCGATCTCTTCGCGCAGGCGTCCGTCCTCGGGCTCTACGACCCGGACCGTTCCGACACGGTGCGCTTCCGCGGCGAGGTGCGCCCGCAGACGGCTTTCCTCGCCGAAGTGCGCTCCCGCCTCGAAGAGTTGAAGGGGCGGCAGGGCGCGGGGCTGAGGTTTCTGACCGAGACCGTCACGTCGCCGACCGCCGCCGCGCAGTTGAAAGACATCCTGCGCGCGTACCCCGCGGCGAAGTGGCACTCGTACGAGCCGGCGGGCGCGAACAGCGCGACCGTCGGCGCGGGGCTCGCGTTCGGCGAGCCGGTGCAGACCGTCTACCACTTCGACCGCGCGGATCGCGTCGTCTCGCTCGACTCGGATTTCCTCGCCGCCGTCGGCGCGAACAACCGCTACGCGCGCGACTTCATCTCGCGACGCCGCGTCGCCGAAGGGCAGGCGGAGACGAACGAGCTGGCGGGGATGAACCGGCTCTACGCCGTCGAGTGCGCGCCGACGAACACGGGCGCGAAGGCGGATCACCGCCTGACGGTCCGACCGAGCGAGATGGAGGCGTTCGCGCTCGCCTTAGCCACCGCGCTCGGCGTCGCCGGCGTGAGCCCGCCGCCGAACGGCGCGCCGCACGCCGACAAGATCGCGGCGATGGCGAAAGACCTGCAAGGCGCGCGCGGCAAGTCGATAGTCGTCGCGGGCGAATACCAGACGCCCGTCGTCCACGCGCTGGCGCACGCGATGAACGCCGCGCTCGGCAACGTCGGTCAGACCGTCTCATACGTCGAGCCGATAGACGCGAACCCGGTCGATCAGGTTCAGAGCTTGCGCGAGCTGGTGCGCGACATCGACGCCGGCGCGGTCGAGATGCTGGTCATCGTCGGCGGCAACCCGGTCTACAACGCGCCCTTCGATCTCGCCTTCACGAAAGAGCGGCTCGACAAGATCAAGGCGCCGGACGGTAGAGACGGCTTGCGCATCCACCTGAGCCTCTACTACGACGAGACCTCTGAGCTGTGCCACTGGCACGTGCCGGAAACTCACTACCTCGAATCGTGGTCTGACGCGCGCGCGCACGACGGCACGGTCTCGATCATCCAGCCTTTGATCGCGCCGCTCTACAAGGGTCGCACCGTCCACGAATTTTTAGCGACGTTCACCGACGCGCCTGAAAAGTCGAGCTACGACATCGTGCGCGACTACTGGCGCGCCAACTTCGCGCAGCTCCGTGCGGGAGTCCCGCCGGTTCCGCCGGGGGCCACTGTCACCCGCCCGCTGCAGCCTGATCCGTTCGCTAACGCCGGGAGCGTCAACGTCGTGGCGGTTCCCGCGGACTTCGAGTCGGCGTGGCGCAAAGCCGTCCACGACGGCGTCATCCCGAACACGGCGGCGAGGGAGAAGACCGTCGCGGTGCGCGGCGACTTCGCAACAGCGGTTGGGGCGAATACCAACCTCCAACCCCCGACCCCCAACCCCGCCCTCGAGATCGTCTTCCGCCCCGACCCGACGATCTACGACGGTCGCTACGCGAACAACGGGTGGCTGCAGGAGCTGCCGAAGAACCTGACGAAGCTGACGTGGGACAACGCGGCGCACGTCAGCCCCGGCACGGCGCGCGAGCGTTTCGGCATCGGCGAGAACCAGCTCACGTTCAAGGGCGGCGAGCTGATGATGCCGGTCGTCGAGCTGAAGTTTCAGGGTCGCGCGGTCAAGGCTCCGGTGATGGTGCAGCCGGGCGTGCCCGACGGCGTGGTGCTCGTCCACCTCGGCTACGGGCGCACGCGCGCGGGCCAGGTCGGCTCGACCACGCTCGACAAGACCGTCGGCTTCAACGCCTACCCGCTGCGCCAGTCGGACATGATGTGGTGGGCCGCAGGCGTAGAAGTCGCGCAGACGGCCGAGGAGTACCAGCTCGCGCAGACGCAGATACACTTCCAGATGGAGGGGCGCGAGATCGTCAAGTCCGAGACGCTCGCAGAGTATCTCGCAGGCGGCGGCGAGTCCGCCGAGAAGCACGCGGGCGGCGGCGAAGGCGGCGCGGGGGTGGAGACCGGCGAGGGCGCGCGCGAGGTTCACGGCACGGAGTCGCACAAGGAGCCGGGGCCGCAGGACACGCTCTACACCGGTTACGACTACAACGGCTACAAGTGGGGCATGTCGATAGACACGACCGCGTGCGTCGGCTGCTCGACCTGCATCGTCGCCTGCCAGTCGGAGAATAATATTCCGGTCGTCGGCAAGGAGCAGGTCGCGCGCTCGCGCGAGATGCACTGGCTGAGGGTCGACGCCTACTTCAAGGGGTTGGCCGAGAATCCGGACGGCGTCTACTTCATGCCCGTGCCGTGCATGCACTGCGAGAACGCGCCGTGCGAGCCGGTGTGCCCCGTCAACGCGACCGTCCACGACGCCGAGGGCACGAACAACATGGTCTACAACCGCTGCGTCGGCACGCGCTACTGCTCGAACAACTGCCCGTACAAGGTGCGCCGCTTCAACTTCCTGCTCTACCAGGATTTCAACACGCCGAGCCTGAAGCTGATGCGCAACCCGGAAGTCTCGGTGCGCTCGCGCGGCGTGATGGAGAAGTGCTCCTACTGCATCCAGCGCATCCAGTACGCGAAGATCGAGACGGAGAAGGAGGGGCGGCAGGTGCGCGACGGCGAGATTCAGACGGCGTGTCAGGCGGCGTGCCCGACCGAGGCGATCGTCTTCGGCAACCTGAACGACCCCGCGAGCCGCGTCTCGAAGTTGCAGCAGGAGAGGCGCAGCTACGGGCTGCTGGCCGAGCTGAACACGCGCCCGCGCACCCGCTACCTGTCGGCGCTGCGCAACCCGAACCCGGAGATTCACGGCGCGTGAGGAGTACGCAAGTCGCTGAGGTAGAGGGGGCGCGAAGGAAACTTTATGTCGAGCCGCAAGATTGACGAGCCACACGACTGGACGGGTGACATCCACGTCACGCCGAACCCCGTCATCCAGCCCGGTCACACCTTCGGCTCGGTGACGGACAAGATCAGCGCGCTCGTCCTGAAGCGCCGCACGCCGCTGGGGTGGTGGATCGGCTTCGGCATCTCCTTCATGCTGGCGAACGTGCTGATGATGACGATCACCTACCTCGTCGTCACCGGCATCGGCATCTGGGGCAACAACCAGCCGGTCGGCTGGGCGTTCGACATCATTAACTTCGTCTGGTGGATCGGCATCGGCCACGCGGGCACTTTGATCTCGGCGATCCTGCTGCTGCTGCGGCAGAACTGGCGCACCTCGATCAACCGCTTCGCCGAGGCGATGACGCTGTTCGCGGTGGCCTCCGCGGGCCTCTTCCCGCTCCTGCACACCGGGCGGCCGTGGCTCGCCTACTGGCTCTTCCCGTACCCGAACACGATGAACGTCCACCAGAACTTCCGCAGCCCCCTGATGTGGGACGTGTTCGCCGTCTCCACCTACGGGACGGTCTCGGCGCTGTTCTGGTACATCGGCCTCATCCCCGACTTCGCCACGCTCCGCGACCGCGCCAGGAACCGCGCCTTCCAGGTCGTCTACGGGATGCTCGCCCTGGGCTGGCGCGGCAGCGCGCGCCACTGGCACCGCTACGAGACGGCGTACCTGCTGCTCGCGGGGCTCGCCACGCCCTTGGTGCTCTCGGTGCACACCATCGTCAGCTTCGACTTCTCCATCGGCATCATCCCCGGCTGGCACGCCACGATCTTCCCGCCCTACTTCGTCGCCGGCGCGATCTACGCGGGCTTCGCGATGGTGCTGACGCTGACCATCCCCTTGCGCAAGTTCTACGGGCTCGAAGACTTCATCACGATGCGGCATCTTCGCAACTGCGCGAAGATCATGCTGGCGACCGGCCTCATCGTCGCGTACGGCTACATGATGGAGGCGTTCATGGCCTGGTACTCGGCGAGCGAGTACGAAGGCTTCATGATGAAGAACCGCATCTGGGCGGGGCCGTATCGCTCGCTCTACTGGCTGCTCCTGCTCTGCAACGTGATCGTGCCGCAGGTGTTGTGGCTCAAGCGCGCGCGCCACAGCACGCTCATCCTGTTCGTCGTCGCGATGTTCGTCAACGTCGGCATGTGGCTCGAACGGTTCGTCATCATCGTGACCTCCTTGCACCGCGACTTCGTGCCCTCGTCGTGGGGGATGTACCGCCCGACGATCTTCGACTTCTCGATGTTCTTCGGGACCATCGGCCTGTTCTTCACGCTGATGTTCCTCTTCATACGCTTCCTCCCGATCATCTCGATCTTCGAGATGCGCACCATCCTCCCGCAGGCGGCGGTGGACGAGGAGGCGCTGGAGACATGAAATTGCGGAATGCGGATTTCGGATTGCGGATCGAAGAGACAACTGCTCTCTAAAGAGAATGTCTTGGTTCCCTAATCCGCATTCCGCAATCCGAAATCCGCAATCGCTTGAGTGGTGGTTATGGCTAGGAAGCGGACGAGACCGACCGTCTACGGCGTGATGGCCGAGTTCGACAACCCGACCGACGCGGTCGCGGCGACGCTGCGCGCGCGCGAGGCGGGCTTCACGCGCATGGACGCTTATTCGCCGTACCCGGTCGAGGCGCTCTCGGAGGCGGTCGGGTCGGGTCGCAACTGGCTGCCGCTCATCGTCCTCATCGGCGGCATCCTCGGCGGCGTGGGCGGGTACCTTTTGCAGTACTACCTGTCGGTCATCAACTACCCGCTGAACGTCGGCGGGAGGCCGTTGCACAGTTGGCCGGCGTTCATCCCGATCACGTTCGAGACGACCGTGCTGGGCGCGGCGCTGTTCGCCATCTTCGGGATGCTCGCGCTCAACGGCCTGCCGGAGCCGTACCACCCGGTCTTCAACGCGCCGAACTTCGCGCTCGCCACGCGCGACCGCTTCTTCCTCGTGATCGAGTGGCGCGACCCGAAGTTTGACCGCGCGGCGACGACCGATTTCCTGCAAGGCTCGGAGGGCGTCAAGGGCGTGACGGACGTGGAATTCTAACGGGCAGAGGTCAGAGGCTAGAGGTCAGAGGTCAGATGATAGAGTTGAGAGCAGCAACTTCAGATTCGGGGGCGCGCGTGCCGGCGAATGATCGCGGCGTGTCAGCGGGCGCGTCTCGCCGCGTCTCGGCGTCGCCGCGTCGCCGCGCCTGCTTCCTCGCGCTGCTCTCGGTCGTCTGCGTCTGCGCCGCGGGTTGCCGGCAGGACATGCAGGATCAGCCGCGCTACGAGGTCTACGAGTCGAACAAGTTCTTCGCCGACGGGCAGGCGTCGCGCCCTTACGTCGAGGGCACCATCGCGCGCGGGCACCTGAAGGACGACAAGTTTTTCTACCAGGGCAAGAACGGCGCGCCGCAGCAGGGGGCGGCGGGCGCTGGGGGTCAAGCTTTGAATGCGGGCGGGGCGCAGCAGGGAGTTTTGCAGACGACGGCGCCGAACGCGCAGGGCGGGGCGGGGCGGCAACCGGGCGGCGACGTGAACGTGCGCGGCAACAGCGCGGGCGCGCGCGCGCCGGGCGGCGAGCTTCAGTCGCAGGCGGCGGGGGACGCCGTCAAAGAGTTCCCGTTCCCGTTGACGAAAGAGGTGCTGGATCGCGGGCAGGAGCGTTACCAGATCTACTGCGCGATGTGCCACGGGCTGACCGGCTACGGCGACGGCATGATCGTGAGGCGCGGCTTCCGGCGGCCGCCCTCGTACCACGACGACCGGCTGCGCGCGGAACCCGTCGGCCACTTCTTCGACGTGATCACGAACGGCTGGGGCGCGATGCCCGACTACTCGGCGCAGATTCCGCCCGCCGACCGCTGGGCGATCATCGCCTACCTGCGCGCGCTGCAACTGAGCCAGCAGGTTCCCGCCTCGCAGGTCTCGCCGGAGATGAGATCGCGCGCGACATCAACATCATCGGGGTCGGGCGCGGGCGCGCCGCAACAGGGAAGCGGGGGTGAGCACAAGTAATGTCGGCGTCGGTCGAGGAGAGACTCTACACCGTCCCGCGCTCGCTGGAGCGCGTCGGGGGCGCGGCGCTCGTCGTCGGCGTCGTGGCGCTGGTCGTCGCGGTCGCGCTCGCCTTCCTGAGCCCGGCCGGGTTCGCGCTCGCGTTCTGGCGGCCCTACCTCGTGGCGTTCACCTTCTGGACGGGCGTGGCGGTCGGCTCGCTCGCCCTCATCATGCTGCACCACCTGTCGGGCGGCGGCTGGGGCGTCGTCCTGCGGCGCATCTTCGAGGCGGCGACGCGGACGCTGCCCCTGCTCGCCGTCATGTTCCTGCCCGTCGCCTTCGCGGTCGTCGCGCGCGCTCTCTACCCGTGGTCGTTCCCTGAACTTCAGCACGAGCACGCCATCGCGCACAAGAAGCTGTTCCTGAACATCCCTTTCTTCCTCGGTCGCACGGTCTTCTACTTCGCCGCGTGGTTCGCGCTCGCGTACTTTCTGAACAAGTGGTCGCTCGCGCAGGACGCCGAGCCCGACCCGCGCCGGCGCAGGATGCTTCGCGAGCGGATGCAGTCCGTGAGCGGGCCTGGCATCCTGCTCTTCGGCCTGACCGTGACGTTCGCGGGCGTGGACTGGCTGATGTCTCTGGAGCCGGAGTGGTTCTCGACGATGTTCGGGCTGCTCATCATGGCGGGCTTCGGGCTGACGGCGTTCGCCTTCGCGATCCTGGTCGCCGTGCGCCTGTCGCGAGAGCAGGGGCTGGCCGAAGTTTACCAGCCGCGCCACTTCCACGATCACGGGAAACTCTTGCTCGCCTTCGTGATGGTCTGGGCCTACTTCATGTTCTCGCAGTACCTGATCATCTGGGCGGGCAACCTGCCGGAAGAGATTCCGTGGTATCTGCGCAGGCTTCGCGGCGGCTGGCAGTACGTCGCGCTCGCGCTCGTCGTGCTCCACTTCGCGCTCCCCTTCGTGCTGCTCCTCTCGCGCGATCTCAAGCGCACGGCGCGGCTGCTGGGCGGGGTCGCGCTGCTCGTCATGCTGATGAGGGTCGTCGATCTCTTCTGGACGGTCGCGCCGAGCGTCCACTCGGCCGAGACGCGGGGCGCGGCGCACGGGGCGGGCGTGCTCGGCTACGCGCTGAGCTTCGTCACGCCGGTAGGGCTGGGCGGCATCTGGCTCTGGTACTTCGCGCGCGAGTTGAGGAAGCGGCCGCTGCTGCCGCTCGGCGACGACGAGCTCGACACCGCGCTCGAACAGCCGCACGGACATCATTGAAGGCGAGAAGACTGAAATCGGATTAACCACGGAGGACGCGGTGGTTCGCCGGGGAGGACATCAGAGGTGGCATTCGACGCGGGCGGCTTACGAGATACCGTGTCTTCTCCGTGAGCCTCCGCGCCCCGTGTGGTGAAATTTTCTTTCGTGCAATCGACGAGGCATTGAGCAATGAGTTGGTCAGGCGAAGAAGGCGGCGCGCGCGGTAAGTACATCCACATCACGGAGACGCCCGACGTGCGCCACATCACGAACCCGGACGTGATGCACGAGGAGTCGGACGTGAGCGTGCGCGGCGTCGGCACGTTCGTCGGCCTGCTGTTCCTCGGCCTCATCGTCGTGGCCGGGTTGATGTACGGGATGTTCAAGTTGATGGACGCCTACGCGCTGAGCAAAGACCCGAAGCCGTCGCCCATGGCGCGAAGCGAGCGCGAACGCCTGCCGCCGCCCGGCGCGCCGCGCTTGCAGGGCGCGCCCGACCACCGTTCTC
>DATLMC010000013.1:0-2820 GCA_035537435.1 Pyrinomonadaceae bacterium
ATACCGACTTGCATAACAGATTGAGATTACGCGGTCGGTAGCCAGTGGTAGTTCGTTAACGCCGCGACTTGCTCGGGCGCGGCACTGATCTTTTGACAACGCACGCACACGACCGCCTCCAGTTCGGCGAGCGTGTCGAAGCTGCGGTTGGCGACGCCTTCCTTGACCGCCGGCCAGAGCCGCTCCGTCGGGTTCAGCTCCGGCGTGTAGGCCGGCAAGCTCACCAGTGTGATGCGCTCCGGCACTCGGAGACTCCGCGCGCGGTGCGCCGACGCGCCATCGAGCACCATCACGATGCGCCTGCCCGCAGGCGCGTGCTCCCGCGCGAAGGCGTCGAGGAAGCGCTGCATCATCCCCGCGTTGAGGTACGGCAGCACGAGCCAGAAGACTCTCCCCGAGGCCGGGTGCACGGCCGCATAGAGCCACAGCCACTCGTAGCCGGGTCGGGCGTGAGCCGTGGGGCGCTCACCCCGCGGTGCCCAGACGCGCCGCGTCACCGGCTTGAGCCCGAGGCGCGCCTCGTCCTGCGCCCAGAGTTCGACCGCCTCGGCCGGGTGCGCCCGCCTCACCTCCGAGAGCGTGTCGGCGAGCTTTTTTTGAAGGCGGCCTGCTCCGCGTCCGAGGCCGCGCCGCGGTGGCGCGGGCGCGGCACCTGCAAGGTGAAGCCGAGCCGGCGCATGGCTCGCCAGGCCGTACTGGCATCGACCGCGGCGCCGGTGCGCTCGGCGATCCAGGCCGCGACCTTCGGCGCCGTCCAGAGCCCGCCGTCGGCCGGCGCCGCGCGCAACGCGGCGTCGAGGTCTCGCGCGGCCTCCGCGTCCAGGCGCGGCCTGCGCCCGGGCACCACGTCGCCGCGCGCGTCCGGCACGGCCCCCGCGCCGCGCTCGTTGTAGCGGCGGGTCAGATCGCTGACCCAGCCCGAGGAGCGCCCGACACGGCGCGCCGCGTGGTTGGCGAGTCCGCCGCCGGAGATGAGGTAGAGGGCTCTCCAGCGCAGCTTCTCCTGCGGGCGGCGGCAGGCGCGGTAGCGGCGGTAGAGTTCCTCAGTCGTCAGGTGCGGCCGGAGGGTGATGCGGCGTGGCATTGCCGGGTTCTACCGTATCTCAGTCTGTTATGCAAGACGGTATTAGTAGACCACGCGCGTCTTTAAAGTCTCTTTCGCCTCGCGCAGGATGCTCACGGCCTCTCTGGAGATCGAGGTGTCCACGTCGAGGATGACGTAGCCGACGCGGTCGTTCGTCTTGAGGTACTGGCCGAGGATGTTGACGCCGCTCGCGGAGAGCCGCGAGTTGATCTCGGCCAGCACGCCCGGCACGTTGCGGTGGATGTGCAGGACGCGGTGCGTGCCCTCCTGCGGCGGCAGGGAGACGGCCGGCACCGTGTGCGACCCCGAAGAGGTGCCGTCCTCAAGGTACTGAATCAGCTTCGAAGACACGTCCACGCCGATTGACTCCTGCGCCTCCTCGGTCGAGCCGCCGACGTGCGGCGTCAAGATCACGTTCGGCAAATTCTGCAAGACCGTGCGGAACGGGTCGCCGTTCTTCTCCGGCTCCTCGGGGAACACGTCCACGGCCGCGCCCGCGAGCCTCCCGCCCTCGATCCGCTTCGCCAGCGCGTCGAGGTCAACCACGTCGCCGCGGCTGTAGTTGATGAGGACGGCGCCCTCGCGCATCTGCGCGAGCGTCTCCGCGCTCAAAAGGTTGCGCGTGCCGGCGCCGCCGGGGACGTGGAGCGTGACGACGTGCGACTCGGCGAGCAGCTCCGCGAGGTCGCGCGCCTGCCGCGCGTTGCCCAAAGGGAGCTTCGGCACCACGTCGTAGTAGACGACCTTCATCCCCAAAGCCTCGGCCAGCACCGAGACCTGCGAGCCGATGTTGCCGTAGCCGACGACGCCGAGGGTCTTCCCGCGCAGCTCGTAACTCCCCTTCGCCTCCTTGAGCCACACGCCGCGGTGTGCCGCCGCGTTCTTGTCGGGGACGCGCCGGATGAGCATCACGCAGAGCCCTATGACCAGCTCCGCGACCGAGCGCGTGTTCGAGTAGGGCGCGTTGAAGACGGCCACGCCCGCGTCGGTCGCCGCGTTCAGGCTCACCTGGTTGACGCCGATGCAGAAGGCGCCCACGGCGAGCAGCCGGTCGGCCGCCGCCAGCACGCGCCCCGTCACCTTCGTCTTCGAGCGGATGCCGAGGATGTGTACGCCCTTCACGGCCTCGGCCAGCTCCTCCTCGCCGAGCGCGCGCGACAGGCGCTCGACGTTCGGGTAGCCGCCCCGCGTGAACGCCTCCACGGCCGCCCCGCTCACGTTCTCCAGCAGCAGGACTTTGATCTTCTCCCTCGGGTAAGAGGTCTCTTCGTTCTTCATCTCTCGCACGTCAGACGCTTGTCAACTCGACGCCCTCGGCCCCTATAAAGTTTGCCAGCCGCTCCGCGGCCTCTTTTAAGCCTTTGACCCGCCCGCGGGTCGCGCGCACGCCCGGCTCCCAGTAGACGCGGCGGACTTTGAGCAGCCCTTCGGCGCGCTCGAACTTCGGGTCGATGCGGCCGACGAGGCGGTCGCCTTCGAGCACGGGCAGGACGTAGTAGCCGAAACGGCGCTGCGGCCCGGGCACGAACGCCTCGAAACGGTAGTCGAACCCGAACAGGCGCAGCGCCCGCGCGCGGTCGCGCAGCACAGGGTCGAACGGGCTGAGCAGCCGCGTCAGAGGCGGCGGCTCCGGCAGGCGCTTCAAACGTCGCTCCCAGTCCGGCAGCGCGTAGGCCGGCCGCGGCTTCGACTCGCCCTCATTCAGAGGCTCGACGAGCACCGGCACGACCCTCCCT
>DATLMC010000014.1:0-2569 GCA_035537435.1 Pyrinomonadaceae bacterium
CGAAGATAATAGGCTCGTCTCGGACGCCGTCCGCGACCTGCTCGAAGCCGAGGGCTGGCGGGTTGAACTGTGTGCCGACGGCAACTCGGCGCTCAACCGGCTGGCCGGCGGCTTCTCGTACGACCTGCTGCTCTTCGACAACGAGGTGCCGGGCGCGACGGGGGTGGAACTGACGCGATACGCCCGCAGCCTGCCGAGATACCGCACGACGCCGGTAATCATGGTCTCGGCGACCGCCTGTGGCGCGGAGGCGCGGGGCGCGGGCGCGGACTTGTTCCTGAGCAAGCCCGATGATGTTCATGCGCTGATTGAAGCTGTGAGGAGGCTGACGGAATAATCCGTCAGTCAGACCTACAGCTTTACCCCACTACCCGAGGGCGATGCGGCGTGACGAAGTCAGAGAGGTTGGGGTATCATCTGCCGCTCGCGCGAAGTCGGGCGCGGAGTCGGGCGCGGATCGCGCACTCCACCTTCCGAAGATCATGACCGACATCCGGCTTTTCCGCCGACCACTCCCAAGACGTTAAGCCGCCCGGCCCCGCGTGCCTGACGGCGCGCAGAGCGCCCGCCCGCCGGGGAGGAGGGCGACGAGGATTTCTTCGCATGTCAAGCAGCAAAGGGCTGGTCATCTGGGGCGCTTCGGGTCACGCGTTAGTCGTTGCTGATATAATCCGGCTGCGGGGCGAGTATGAGATAGTGGGCTTCATCGACAGCTCAGACCCTGCGCGCCGCGGCTCGACCTTCTGCGGCGCGCCCGTGCTCGGGGGCGAGGAGCAGTTAGGCGACCTCGCGCGGCTCGGCGTCGAGCACCTGATCTTCGGTTTCGGCGACTGCGCCGCGCGCCTGCGGCTCGGCGAACTCGTCCGCGCCAGAGGCTTTCGGATCGCCACGGCGATCCACCCCCGGGCCGTGATCGCGGCTGACGCGTCTGTCGGCGAAGGGACGGTCGTCGCCGCCGGGGCGGTGGTGAACCCCGGCGCGCGGATCGGCGAGGATGTTATTATCAACACCGCCGCGAGCATCGATCACGAGTGCGTCGTCGAGGACGGGGCGCACGTCAGCCCCGGCGTGCGGCTGGCGGGGAGGGTGAGCGTCGGCCGCGGCGCGTGGATCGGAATCGGGGCGGTGATCATAGGGGGGGTGAGGATCGGCGCGGGCGCGTTGATCGGCGCGGGCGCGGTGGTGCTCGAAGACGTGCCCGACGGCGTACTGGCGTACGGCGTCCCGGCCAGAGTCAGAAGGAAACTCGCGGAAGATGACTGACAAAGCGAGTCTGGAAGATTTAGCCGTCTTCGGCGGCGCGGCGGCGTTCGCCGAGAAGCTCTACGTCGGGCGGCCGAACGTGGGCGACCGCGCACGGCTCTTCGAGCGCATGAACGACATGCTCGACCGCCGCTGGCTGACCAACAACGGCCGCTACGTGCAGGAGCTGGAGGCGCGGCTCGCCGAGATGATGGGCGTCAAGCACTGCATCGCGATGTGCAACGCGACCATCGGGCTGGAGATCGCCGTGCGCGCGCTCGGCCTGCGCGGCGAAGTGATCGTCCCCTCGTTCACCTTCGTCGCCACGGCGCACGCGCTCCAGTGGCAGGAGATCACGCCGATCTTCTGCGACGTCGACCCTGCGACGCACAACGTCGATCCCGCCTCGGTCGAGCAGATGATCACGCCGCGCACGTCCGGCATCATCGGCGTCCACCTCTGGGGCCGCGCCTGCCCCGTCGAGGAGTTGGCCGCGATCGCGCGCCGCCACGATCTCCGCCTCATCTACGACGCGGCGCACGCCTTCGCCTGCTCGCGCGGCGGGCGCATGATCGGCGGCTTCGGCGACGCAGAGGTCTTCAGCTTCCACGCCACCAAGTTCTTCAACTCGTTCGAGGGCGGCGCGGTCACGACCAACGACGACGAGCTGGCGGCGAAGATGCGCCTGATGAAAAATTTCGGCTTCGCCGGCTACGACCGTGTCATCTACATCGGCACGAACGGGAAGATGAGCGAGGTGGCGGCGGCGATGGGGCTGACCTCGCTGGAGAGCCTGGACGAGTTCATCGCCGTCAACCGGGCGAACTACCTGCGCTACCGCGAGGGCCTGGAAGACCTGCCCGGCGTCCGCAGCGTCACCTACGACGAAGCCGACCGCAACAACTACCAGTACGTCGTCCTGGAGATCGACGAGTCGCGCGCAGGCATCAGCCGCGACGAGGTGATGCAGATCCTCTGGGCGGAGAACGTCGTCGCGCGGCGCTACTTCTACCCCGGCTGCCACCGCATGGAGCCTTACCGCTCCTACTACCCGCACGCGGGGCTGGTGCTCCCCGTGACGGAACAGCTCGTCGGGCAGACGCTGCTGCTCCCGAACGGCACGGCGGTCGGCGAGCGAGAGATCGACGAGATCTGCGCCGTCATCCGCCTCGCCGTCACGCACGGCGCGGAGGCGGCCGAGCGCCTGCGCCGCGCCGGGCGGCAGACGGTCGGCGCGCCGGTCTGAAGAGAGGGCGTGCAGTTAAGAGTGCTTAACAAGACCCGACTGCGCGCGTGTCGATGTCGGGGCAGGGCTCGTCCCTGCCCG